>JASHSK010000130.1 GCA_030038755.1 Gammaproteobacteria bacterium | reverse complement strand
GACTGTGTATTATCTGTGCGTCTGCGCCGTTCTGGTAAGCAGGCTCGGTGCGCCGGCGCCGCACCGAATCGCTGGACGTCGGCCACTAATACGAACGGAGAAACTGCTTGACGGAACTGCGGAAGACTGTAGGAAAAAAACACCTGCTGGCCGAGTGCCTCGAGGGTGCCGCGGGCACAGGGTTGCCTGCCGGCCTGGCGTTCGAGGCCGGCAGAGACGGCACCTGGGATCCCGGCCGGGACACGGGCAGAGACGGACTTGGCGTGGTACGGCCGGCCGGGCCGGCGGGCCAGGCGGATGTCGAGCGGCATGCCAGGGCCGATGCCGAACAGCTCATTCTCGTCGACGACGCGGATCACGAAATCGGGCACCTGTCCAAGGCGGATTGCCACGTGGGCGGCGGAGTGCTGCACCGGGCCTTCTCGCTGTTCATCTTCAACGCCCGCGATGAGCTGCTCATACAGCAGCGCAGCGCCGGCAAGAGCCTGTGGCCAAACTACTGGTCCAACAGCTGCTGCAGCCATCCGCGCCGCGGGGAGAGCATGACCGCAGCGATCCATCGGCGGCTGATGGAGGAGCTGGGGCTGCGTTGTGCGCTCAAATTCCTATTCAAATTCAAATATCAGGCACAATACAATGCCACCGGCGCCGAGCACGAGCTGTGCTCGGTATTCTATGGTCGCAGCAGCACGCCCGTACACGCCAATCGCGAGGAGATCACCGACTGGCGCTGGGTGCCGCTGCAGGAACTGCAGGCGCAACTGGCGGATCCGGCGCAGCCCTACACGCCGTGGTTCAAGCTCGAGTGGGAGCAGATCCGGCGCGATCATCTGGACGACATCCTGACACCGGGAGGCGCGCGCGCATGGGTATTCCGCTGATCCAGAAATATCGGGTGGGCCAGTACATACTGGCACGCAAGTTGCGCGGTGACACCCGTTATCCGCTGGTGCTGATGCTCGAGCCGCTGTTTCAGTGCAACCTCGCCTGCTCCGGCTGCGGCAAGATCGACTATCCGAAGGAGATTCTGCAGCGACGTATGAGCGTCGAGGACGCGCTGCGTGCCGTGGACGAGTGCGGGGCACCGATCGTGTCGATTCCCGGTGGCGAGCCGCTGATCCACAAGGAGATGCCGCAGATCGTGCGCGGCATCATCGAGCGCAAGAAATTCATCTACCTGTGCAGCAACGCGATCCTGCTGAAGAAGCACCTCGATGAATACCAGCCCTCTCCGTACCTGACCTTCTCGATCCACCTGGACGGCAACCGCGAGCGCCACGACGCCTCGGTGTGCGAGGAGGGTGTGTTCGACAAGGCGGTCGCGGCGATCAGGCTGCTGCGAGAGCGCGGCTTTCGCGTCACGATCAACTGTACGCTGTTCTCCAAGGAGAACCCGGATGAGGTCGCCGAGTTCTTCGACTTCGCGACCTCGCTGGGCGTGGAAGCGATCACCATTTCGCCGGGCTATCACTATGAGCACGCCCCGCGCCATGACGTGTTCCTCGGCCGCACCGAGAGCAAGCAGCTGTTCCGCGACATCTTCGCGCGCGGCGCGAATCGCGAGCGTCGCTGGGTGTTCAATCAGTCGGGACTGTTCCTGGATTTTCTGGCCGGTAACCAGACCTACCACTGCACCCCGTGGAGCAATCCCACCTACAACATCTTCGGCTGGCAGCGTCCCTGCTACCTGCGCGCCGACGAGGGATACGTCGCAAGCTACCGCGAGCTGATGGAGCAGACCGAGTGGCAGCGCTACGGCGTCGGCGTGGACCCGCGCTGTGATAATTGCATGGCTCACTGCGGCTTCGAAGGTACGGCCATCGAGGACACGCTGCGTCATCCGCTCAAGGCGCTGGCGGTGCGGTTGCACGGCCCACGCGTGAGCGGGCCGATGGCCCCCGAGGTGCCGTTCGTCTACGACGAGCGGGCCCAAGCGCAAGCCACCGGGAACGGGCACGGCAACGGGCACGGCCTGCACGAGGCCGCCCGGGGCGCAGAGGCCACGGTGCCGCTGCACGCCGTCAAGCGGTCGACGCGCTCGGGCGCGACCGCGGACACCGAATCCTAGGGGCGCGCGTGTCAGCCGAGGCCGTCGTGGATGTCTGCGGCGAAGGCTTCAAGCTGATGCTCAGCTCCTGGCAGGAGCGCATCGAGCAGGCACTGGCGGCACGACTGCCCTCACCCGGGGAGGTGCCCGAGCGGCTGCACGCCGCCATGCGCTACTCGGTGCTGGGCGGTGGTAAGCGCGTGCGCCCGGTGCTGCTGTTCGCCACCGCGCGCACGCTTGGTCTCTCCGAGGGAGAGGTCGAGGCGGCGGCCTGCGCCGTGGAGCTCATCCACGCCTATTCGCTGGTGCACGATGACCTGCCGGCGATGGATAACGACGACCTGCGCCGCGGCAAGCCCACCTGCCATCGGGCCTTCGACGAGGCCACGGCGGTGCTGGTCGGCGACGCTCTGCAGCCGCTCGCGTTCGAGCTGCTGTCGCGCGACCCGGCTCTACCGTCCGACAGTGCCGTACGCCTGCGGCTGATCGAGCTGCTGGCGCACGCGAGCGGCAGTTTCGGCATGGCGGGGGGACAGGCAATCGATCTGGCCGCCAAGGGGCGGCGGCTGTCGGTGTCCGAGGTCGAGGCCATGCACGAGCGCAAGACCGGCGCTCTGATCCGTGCCAGCGTGCTGATGGCGGCGGCCTGCGTCCCGCAGCTGCCGCAGAGTGCGCACGCGTCACTGGAGAGCTATGCGGGCGCCGTGGGGCTGGCCTTCCAGATCAAGGACGATGTGCTGGATGCGACCGGGGACGTCGCGACGCTCGGTAAGGCGGTCGGCGCCGATGTGCGCCAGGCACGCCCGACCTATGCGGTGCTCTCGGGCGTCGGGGCCGCGCGCGAACGCATGCAGCGCCTGCATGAGCAGGCGCACGAAGCGCTCGCGCCCTTCGGTGCGGCGGCCGACCCGCTGCGTGGAGTCTCGGCCTGGCTGCTGGCACGTCGCAATTGAGGTTGCAACCGACAGGGAGCGCACCATGCAGCCCGCGGAAGCCTACCCATTGCTCAGCGCGATCGAGTCGCCGGCGGATCTTCGCGGGCTGCCGCAGTCGGAGCTGGAGAAGGTCGCGCTGGAGCTGCGTGCCTATCTGATCGAGGCGGTCAGCCAGAAGGGCGGACATTTCGCCGCGGGGCTCGGAGTGGTGGAGCTGACGGTGGCTCTGCACTACGTCTATCAGACCCCGCACGACCGGGTCGTCTGGGACGTCGGCCACCAGGCCTATCCGCACAAGGTGCTGACCGGGCGGCGCGAGCGACTATCCACGATCAAGCACAAGGGAGGGCTCGCTCCCTTCCTTGCGCGCCACGAGAGTCCCTACGATGCGTTCGGCGCGGGACACTCGAGCACTTCGCTGAGCGCGGCGCTCGGCATGGCGATCGCCGCCGCGCGTACCGGCACGGCGCGGCGCGTCGCGGCGGTGATCGGCGATGGCGCGATGAGCGCGGGCATGGCCTTCGAGGCGCTCAATCACATCGGTTCGCTGGATCTGGACATGCTCGTGGTACTCAATGACAACGACATGTCGATCTCCGAGGCCATCGGAGCATTCTCCAACTACCTTGCGCGGCTGCTGTCCAGCAAGCGCTACGCGGACCTGCGCGCGAGCGGCAAACGGCTGCTGCGACGGGTTCCGCCCGCACTCGCGCTGGCGCGCAGCTCCCAGGCGTTCATGCGCGGCATCATGCGCCCCGAGACCATCTTCGACGACATGGGACTGCACTACGTCGGCCCGATCGACGGACACGATCTCGGTGCGCTGGTGGCGACGCTGCGCAACCTGCGCGAGCGCAGGGGCCCACAGCTCCTGCACGTGGTGACGACCAAGGGCAAGGGATACGCTCCGGCCGAGGCCGACCCGATCACCTGGCACGGGCCCGGGCCTTTCGATCCACGCACCGGCACGGTGTTCAAGGAGAAGAGCAGCGGGCCGACGTATTCGCAGATCTTTGGACGCTGGCTCAACGACATCGCCGCGGCCGATGAGCGCGTGGTCGCGGTCACGCCGGCGATGCGTGAGGGGTCCGGCCTGGTCGAGTTCTCCAAGCGCTATCCGGAGCGCTACTTCGACGTCGGCATCGCCGAGCAGCACGCAGTGACGGTTGCGGCCGGCATGGCCTGCGACGGACTGCGGCCCGTGGTGGCGATCTATTCGACCTTCCTGCAGCGCGCGTACGATCAGCTCATCCACGACGTGGCTCTGCAGAAGTTGCCGGTGGTGTTCGCGGTGGACCGGGCGGGCCTGGTCGGCGGCGATGGTGCCACTCATCAGGGCAGCTTCGACCTGTCGTACCAGCGTTGCATACCGAACCTCATCATCATGGCCCCGGCAGATGAGAACGAATGTCGCCAAATGCTGTACACGGGACTGGTCTGCGGCCAGCCGGCGGCCGTGCGGTACCCACGGGGCAGTGGGCCGGGCGCACCCATTCAGGCGCCGATGACCTCCTATCCGATCGGCGAGGCGCAGGTGCGCCGCCTGGGATCGGGCCTTGCCATCCTGGCTTTCGGTCCGATGGTCTCGGCGTGCCAGGCGTTGGCGGAAACGCATGACCTGACCCTGGTGAACATGCGGTTTGTGAAGCCGCTCGATCGGGCGACGATTCTGCAGATGGCCGCCGAGCACGACGCACTGGTCACGGTCGAAGAGAACGTGGTCGCGGGCGGGGCGGGCAGCGCCATCAACGAGCTGCTGCAGGCGGCCGATGTGCGCATCCCGGTGCTCAACTGCGGCATTCCCGACCGCTTCATCGAGCACGGCTCGCGCGAGGATTGCCTGGTCAGCGCCGGCCTGGATCGGGCCAGCCTCGAGCGCTGCATCCTCGAGTGGTGGCAGTCGGTGGCGCCCGCCGCGCTGATGCGCTCGCGCCTGCGGGGGCGGCTGAGCGCGCTCGCGGGTGGGCTGCGCGGCTGGCGCGCCTACCGCAACGACAGCGGCCGATCGTAGCCGGTGAGTTCCAGGTAGCCTCGGCCGAGGATACGCGCCGCGGACGCGTGGGCGGGCGTCGTCGCGCTACCCGCCGCGCTGCCGGCCGCTGCACCGCCGGCTTCGGCCCTCACCGCGCCCTCCCAGTAAAGCGCGCCGGCGGTCACTCGTGCATCGAATTCCTGATCCTGCATGAGCGGCGCGAGCGTGTACTGCGCCGGGCCCACGCGCACGCGTTCGCTCACGGGGTAGCGCACGCCGCTGCGCGGTGAGCGCCAGTACGCGAGCGGCGTAAAGGCGATATCGGCCGGCCCGAACGTGCGTGTGCGGCCGGAGGCATCACGCAGGCTGCCGCCAGCCCAGTAGAAGCCCCCCTGACGGTCGCGGATCTCGAAGGCCATCAGCGCGCTGCCGTCATCGAGATTCAGGCCGACCCAGTCCCAGCCCTGCGCCTTCGGGTCGAGGTATTCGCTCGCCCATTCGTGATCGAGCCAGGCCTCCCCGCTGACCGGCACGCGTCGGCCCGAGCGCACGATGCTGCCGCGCACGCTCAGGTGCGGCTCACTGTAGTAGTAGCTTGCCGAGCGCGGCGCGGGCCCCTTCTGGCTGAAGCCCCCTTCGCCGTTGCGCACAGGTGCCGCGTGCGCGGAGAAGGTGAGGTCCAGCGTGAAGTCCGCGGCGGGCAGCCGCGCCTCATAGAGGCTCGCGCCGCCGGGTCCGGCGCGCCGCTGCAGCTGCCAGTCATCGATCCACACGTGCGTATCACCCTCATCGGCCTGCGCCAGTCCGAGTCCGGCGCGGCGGATGCGCTGGTCCTGCCACAGGTGCCCGCGCGCCGGGTCGCTCAGGGCGCAGTGCGCGATCAGCAGCTGCCGGGGGGCGAAGGCGCTCGGGTTGTCGGCGTCGAGGTCAGTCTTTACCCGGAAGAAGGTGATCTGGAAGCCCAGGGGGTGATGTTGCCCGTCGTAGAGCCAGCCGGTCACATACCACCACTCGATGCCGAACTGTGGATGGCTGCCATAGTCGCGTGGAAACTGCAGCGAGCGACCAGGAACCACCGCCACCGCCGTCGCGGCGCTGTCGGCTGCGTGCGCGTCAGTCGCAGCGGCGAGCCGTGGCGCGAGCGCGACCGCCGAGGCTGCCAGGCAGGCCACGCCGACGCGCACTGCGGCCCTCGCTGCCGTTCTCACCGCCACCCTCGCCGCGGCCCTCGCTGCGGCGCTCACCAGTCCTCCCGGACCGCCCGCACCACGTCGGAACCCATGGCCGCGCGGCCGCTCCACAGCGCGGTGATCGCCGCCGCCCCGATCAGTGTCACGCTCAGCGCCGCCAGTTCGCTCCACGGCACCGACAGATCGATGCTCCAGTGAAAGGATTCGCGGTTGATCACGTACACCAGCACCAGGCTCAGCAGCGCCCCGAGCGCAAGTCCGCTGGCCACGGCGAGCACGCTGGTCAGTATTCCCTCGCAGGCGAGCATGCCGAGCACCTGCCGGCGCAGCAGCCCCAGGTGCCGCAGCATTCCGAACTGACCACGCCGCGCGAGCGCCGTGGCGCTCGCGGCCATGCTGATGCCGGCAAGACCGATCAGTACCGCCACGGCCTCGAGCGCGTAGGTCACCAGAAAGGCGCGATCGAAGGCTGCGAGCGAGCGCTCGCGCAGCTGCGAATCCGACAGCACCTGCACTGCGCCGGGGCTTGCCAGCTGCGCGCGGATCGCCGCATCCACGGCGGTCGCATCGGCGCCGGGGCGCTGCCAGACCTGCGCTCCCGTCGCGGTACGATCCCCCGTGGAGGCGATGTAGTCGGCGCGCGAGATGACGATCGCGCCGCCCGGATGCAGGTAGTCGCGCCACACGCCCGCGACGAAGAATCTCTCGCGTCGGCCCGCGAGCGGCAGTTCGATCCAGCCGCCCGGCTCCCCCGCATGCCGGTCGTGCAGCGATTCGGAGATCCAGGCCGAGCGCGCGCCGGGCGGCACGGGCCCTGTCGCGCGCTCGAGGAGCGGTAGTCCATCAGCTGCGCTGCCTGCCGTGATGTCCTGCGCGATCAAGGTCACCGCCGGCTCATCGGCGCTCAGGTAGAGCTGCTGCTGGTGCTGAAATTCCGTGCGCGCCACCTGCGGGAGGGCCGCGATGCGCTGCTGTTCGGAGGCGCTGAGTCGCACTGAGTCGCTGCCCGGGGCGGCGCGCAGCGACACATCGGCAGGCAGCAGTTTCACCAGCCACAAGTCGAAGGAGTCGCGGAAGGAATGCACCATGATGGCCATCGCCACCATGAGGCTGAAACTGACGATCACGGCGGCCAGGCTGACCGTGGCAGAGCCGGCGCTGCCACGCAGCTGCGCGACCGACGCATCCACGACCACGCGACCGGTGGAGGGCAGCGCCTGCATCACCGAATGCGTCAGGCGAGGCACGAGCAGCACCGCGCCGATCAGCAGGCAACCGACGGACCCGTAGCCGGCCAGCGGCATACCATATACCGGTGGTACCCAGGCGAGCAGTGCGCCGGCGGCCAGCAGCACCAGCCCCGGGGCGGTGGTGGGCAAGCGTGCGATGAGTGGCTCGGCGTCCCCGGCTTTCAACGCGGCGGCCGGCGCGCGCCGCGCGGCCTCACAGGCCGGCAGCCAGGCACCCACTGCCGCGCACAGCGTTCCAATCAGCGCGAATCCGAGCATTGCGAGGGGATGCACCCCGAAGCTGGCGCCAATGGCAGCGAGCTGTCGGTTGCCCAGATCTGCGCCCAGATAGGCCAGCACCAGCGTCGCGAGCGCCGCGCCCAGCAATACGCCGAGCAGCGAGCCGATCAGACCGATGGCCGCCCCCTCGCCCAGCAGCGCGTGACGCAGCTCGGCGCGCGTCACCCCGAGGGCGCGCAGCAGCCCCAGTGTCACGCGCCGGCGCAGCACCGAGAGTGACTGCGTCGCGAACACCAGGAACGCTCCGGTCAGCAGCGCGACCAGGGCCAGCATGTTCAGGTTGACGCGATAGGCGCGCGTTGCCGTGGCGGCCCGGCCGTTTTCGATGCGCGGGGTGCTTGCCACGACACCGGCGGGCAGCCGTGCGAGCAGGCGGGCACGGAACCGCGCAAGGTCGACGCCGGGGCGCAATCGCAGATCGATGCGATCGAGACGGCCCAGACGGCCGAGCATCCACTGCGCCGAAGCGATGTCCATGATTCCGAGCGCATCCGGATAGGCATCGGTGGGCAGCACATCGATGACCTGCAGTACGCGCGTCTCGCTGCCGACGGCCACCGGCAGGGAGTCCCCGGGCCGCAGCCGCAGCTCTTCGGCCGCCGCATCGCTGAGAACGATGGCGTTATGATCGAAGAGGTGTGTGACGTCGGCGGCGAGCGCTCCGATCAGCGCGGGCTGCAGGGTAGCGGCGCGGAAGGGATCGAGACCCAGGATCTGCAATGGCTCATCGCCGAACGATCCGCCGCGCGCCTGTGCCGCACCCTGTGTGGAGGGTGTCCGCGGCGGCGAGGACAGTGCGACCTGCAGGTCCAGTACCGGACTTGCCTCGGCCACGGCCGGATCGCGCGCCAGTGCGACGAACAGCCGCTCATCGAAGCCGCTGGCGGGCCCGCGAACGATCAGATCCGCATCGCCGATCACCCGCCGCGTGGCGCGGTCGAACTCCGCGAGCGCATCCGCATTGATGAGATACACCGCCGCACCCAGCGCCACACCCAATGCGATCGCCAGCAGTGTGACCAGCATGCGCACCGGGTGTTCGCGCAGCTGCATGCGTATGAGCAGCCGCCAGCTCACCCAGGCGGTTCCCCCCGCCGGCTGCGCGGCGCGTGTCATGTGCGCGGCGCGGCCGCCAGGGGTGTTCTCGCCGCCAGCCGGCCGCCGGCCAGGCGCAGCAGTCGATCGGCGCTGGCGGCCGCGGTGGCGGAGTGAGTGATCAGGATTGCGCCCGCGCCCGTGGCGTGCAGCTGATCGCGCAGCAGTTGCAGGATCTGCTCGGCCGTGCGCGCATCCAGGTTGCCCGTGGGCTCATCGGCGAGCACCAGGCGCGGCTCGTGTACCAGGGCACGCGCGATGGCAATGCGTTGCAGCTCACCGCCGGAGAGCTGATGCGGATAGCGCTGCGCCAGCGCGCCGATGCCGCAGCGCTCGAGGCAGGCCAGTGCCCGCGGCGCGCGCTCGCCGTGCGGCGTGCGCAGCAGGTCCAGCGGCAGGGCTACGTTCTGCAGCACAGTCAGATAGGGCAGTACGTGAAAGGCCTGGAAGATGAAGCCCATGTGCACGCGGCGCAGGCGCGTGCGTGCATCGTCGTCGAGGCCGGCCAGATCGGTGCCACAAAACACAATGCGGCCCTCGTCGGGCTGATCCAGGCCGGCGATGAGGTTGAGCAGCGTGGACTTGCCGGCACCCGACTCGCCCATGACGGCCAGGTACTCGCCCGCCTGCAGCTGCAGATCCAGTCCCTCGAGCACCGCGCTGTTGGCCGCGGCATAGCTCTTGCGCAGTCCCTGGATACACAGCAGTGGGGCAGGCGGCGGCCGCGGCGCGGGCTCGGACGCAGTCGCGGACAAGGGCAGCGATGCGTGCGGCACGGGCCCTCACCGCGGTGGTGGCGTTCCCGCCGGAGCGGGGTTCGCGGGCGCCCCCGTATCGCTGTCCGGGCCCAGATCCGCGCCGGGGAACAGCTGCTCCGGAGTCTCGGGCCGGCTGCCATGCACCTTGAACTCGCGCTGCTGCAGGTAAGCGTTACGCACGAAGGCGTAGGAATCGAAGGCGCTGTCGATCAGGTGGTCCTCATCGAGCAGCTGGGAGCGCTGATCGATCTTGCCGACCACATAAATGCCCCAGATGGCGTACTGGTACTGACCCTGAACATAGGGATAGGGCTCCAGGTAGGAGTCGGCGGCGAGCCCGAACGCGTCACGTACGTCCGAGGGGCCCAGAAACGGCAGCATCAGGAAGGGTCCGCGGTTCAATCCCCAGACACCCAGCGTCTGGCCGAAGTCCCGATCGTGTCGATCCAGGTCCATGTGAGAGGCCGGATCGAACAGGCCGCCGATGCCCAGTACGGTGTTGACCACCAGGCGTGCGACGTCGTTGGCGCCGTCGTTGAATTTCGCCTGCAGGAAGTCGTTGACCACGGTGTCCGAGTACGTCAGGTTGGTCACGAAGTTGTCCACACCCTGGCGCACGGGTGGCGGTGTGTAGCGCACATAGCCGCTCGCCACGGGCCGCAGGACCGCGTGATCGAGCGCGTTGTCGAACACCCAGATGGAGCGGTTCACGCGCTCCCAGGGGTCTCCGGGGGTGGGCTTGCCTTCCGGCAGCGTCGCGCAGCCGACCATGCCGAGCGTCAACAGAGTGAGCGCGGCCAACCGTAGGGAGCTTGGCATGGGCGGCTAGTGTAGCAGCCCCTCGGCGGCAGGCCGGCGCGGCTGCCTTCCGGGGGACCTGCTGCGGCGGACCCGCCGCGGCGGACTCTCAGCCGCCGTGGCGCGCCTGCTGCTGCTCACGAATCCAGCCGCGCACCTGCTGCAGCAGCGCACGGTAGCGCTCACGCTGCACAGTGGACAGGTGTGGCACGCGCAGGGCCAGCTCGAGCTCCTGATTGGCGAGCCCGAGATCTCCGTTGGCGAGGTTGTACTCGCCCATGTAGTAGTAGGCGTCCGCCGTGTCCCCGGCGGCGTCGGCAGCCAGCGCGGTCAGCTGAATCTGCGGCGGCGTGGGTTCCACCAGGTTGAACAGGTCGAGCAGCACCTGATGAGCCTGCGCCGGTCTGCCCGCCTTCAAGAGGGTCTCGGCGTAATGCACGGTCAGCGGCACATTGCGGGGGAACAGCTGTTCGGCTCGGGCGAACTCTGCGAGCGAGGCGTGCATCTGGCCGGCGCCCGCCAGCGCCTGACCCAGCGCCGAGTAGAGCAGCACCAGCTCCGGGTTCTCATCGCGCAGCTCGCGCAACGTCGGCACCGCATAGGCAGCCTGTCCGTTCTGCATCTGCACCAGGGCCTGTCCATAGCGCTCGGCCGGGGTCAGCGGACGCTCGGTGCGAAGCCTCGCGTAGTACTCCGCGAGATGATCATCGGGGGTCGACGACAATACGCGTATGCGCTCCTTGATGAAGGGGTAGCTCTGCGATTCGCTGTAGTGATCCAGACGCGGGAACTGTGCGGCACGCTCGCGTGCGGCGGCGATGCGCTCGGGGCTCACGGGGTGGTCCTGCAGGATCGCCGGGATCTCCGCTTCCTGCAGCCCCTCGTCCTGTTGCAGCCGCTCGAACACCGCCGCCATCTCGTAGGGATCGAATCCGGCGGAGGCCAGCAGGTGGATACCGACGTAGTCGGCCTCGATCTCCTCACCACGCGTGAAGTTGATGCTCTTCTGGAACGCGAGGGCCTGCGTCATCGCGATGGCGCCTTCCGCCGCCTCGCCGTTGGTGTCGCGGCCGGCCGCGGCGATCGCGACGGCAGCCAGCATCCCCGCAATCGAAGCGATCGACATGTGGCTCTGTTCCAGGATGTCGCGCGCGATGTGCCGCTGCACGACGTGGCCGGTCTCATGCGCCATCACCGCGGCGAGCTCGCCCTCGCTCTCGGTGTCCAGGATCAGACCTGTAAAGATGAAGATGTAGCCACCGAAGGTCGCGAAGGAGTTGATCTCCCCGTCGTTCATGCACTCGTAGTGGAACTGCTGGTCGGGGTCGTGCGCCTCGGAGGCCAGGCGCATGCCCAGGCCCTGCAGGTACTCTTTGACCTCGGGGTCGTCGAGCAGCAGGTGCTCGTCGCGAGCCTCCTTGATCACCATCTGCCCGACCTCTGACTCTTCGCCCCGGCTGATCGTCGCATCGGCCGGACTGCCCAGGTCCGGCAAGGTGCCGAACAGGCTGTTATCCGTACTCTGCGTCTGCGGCACGTCGCCGGCTGGCAGCTTCGAGGTGCCGAGCGTGACCTGGGTCTGGTCAACCGGCGGGGGCGCCGCGGGTGTGGCCGGGGCGGGGAGGTCGGGGTAGAGCGGGTAGGGCTCGTAGGGGTTGCGCGGTGGGGGCGAGGGGGAGGCCGAGGAGCTGCCGGCCGCGCCCGCGGCCGGCGCAGCGGTCGAGCTGGCCGGGCTGGTCGAGCTGGCTGAGCTGTCGGGCGCGCTCTGCGCGGCGGCTGCAGAGCCGTCGACTGCGAAGCTCCAGGAGCTGCTCAGCATCAGCAGGCAGCCGAGCGTGGCAGCGAGGGTGCGGCGCATAGAGTCCTTCAAACGCGTCAGCTTCGGTTTCGACTTACCCCATCGGGCCGGGTTCCGCGTCGTCACAGATACACTACAACGCCTCCGATGCATAGTCTGCCAGCCGCGAGCGCTCGCCACGCGCCAGGGTCACGTGCCCGGCATGCGCCCAGCCACGGAAGCGGTTGACAACATAAGTCAGGCCGCAGGTGGTCTCGGTCAGGTAGGGGGTGTCTATCTGGGCGATATTGCCCAGGCACACCAGCTTGCTGCCCGGCCCGGCGCGGGTGACCAGAGCCTTCATCTGCTTGGGTGTGAGATTCTGAGCCTCGTCCAGAATAATGAAGCGATTCAGGAACGTACGTCCACGCATGAAATTCAGCGAGCGGATCTTGATGCGGTTGCGCAGCAAATCATTGGTGGCTGCCCGTCCCCAGCTGCCGCCTTCCTCGCTGTGCGTCAGCACCTCGAGGTTGTCCATCAGGGCTCCCATCCAGGGCTCCATTTTTTCTTCTTCCGTGCCCGGCAGGAAGCCTATGTCCTCCCCGAGCGGCACGGTGACGCGCGTCATGATGATCTCGAGGAAGCGGTTGCGCTCCAGGGTCAGGGTGAGCCCGGCGGCCAGCGCCAGCAGCGTTTTGCCGCTGCCGGCCGGTCCGAGCAGCGTCACGCAGTCGATCTCCGGGTCGAGCAGCAGGTTGAGCGCAAAGCTCTGCTCGCGGTTGCGGGCGGTGATGCCCCACACGCCGTGCCGCTCACTGCGGAAATCACGCACCAGCTCGAGCCTCGCCGACTGACCGTCCACGGCACGCACGATCGCCTCGAAACCCTGCGGGTCCTGCTGGTAGACGAACAGGTTCGGCCACCAGGCTTCGGCCGTCGGTCCGCTGATCTGGTACCAGGTGCGGTCGCCTTCCTTCCAGGAGCGGATATCTCGGCCATGCCGATCCCAGAAATCCGCGGGCAGCATCTGCACGCCGGTATAGAGCACATCGGCATCTTCGATCGTGCGATCGCTGTAGTAGTCCTCCGCATGCACGCCGAGGATCGCGGCCTTGATGCGCAGGTTGATGTCCTTGGACACCAGCGTGACGCGAACGCGCGTCTCCTGGCGCTGCAGGCTCAGCGTCTGCCCGAGAATGACGTTATCGGCGCCCACGCCGGGCAGGCCCTCGGGCAGTCCGCCCGGCAGGGCGCGCGTCTGGAAGTACAGTCGCCCGCTCGGCGGCTTCTTGCCGTGATTGCCGCTGTAGCCCGATGGGATGACGAGGCCCGCGTCGATCTGCTCCTTGCCGAGGTCGCGCATCATGTCGTCGAGGAAGCGGCTGACCTGGCGGGCGTTGCGCGACGCCTCGGAGAGACCCTTCTTGTTGGCGTCCAGCTCCTCGAGCACGACCATGGGCAGGTAAACGTCGTGCTCTTCGAACCTGAAAATGGCGGTCGGGTCGTGCATCAACACGTTGGTGTCGAGCACGAACAGCCGGCGGATCGCGGCCTTCACAGCGCTTCAGCCGCCGCCAGCACCGCGCGCGCGTGTCCGGTCACCTTCACCTTGCGCCACTCGGCCCGCAGCACTCCGTGCGCGTCGAGCAGGAAGGTGCTGCGCTCGACGCCGAGGAAGGAGCGACCGTAGAGCTTCTTCTGCCGGATGACGTCGAACTGCCGGCAGACCGTCTCGTCGGCATCCGACAGCAATGGAAAGGGGAAGCCCATCTGGTCGCGGAATTTCTCGTGCGAGGCCAGGCTGTCGCGCGAGATCCCGACGATGGCCGTGCCGGCGGCGGCGAAGCTGGCTGCCAGCTGGGCGAAATCACGCCCCTCGAGCGTGCAGCCCGGCGTGTTGTCGCGCGGATAGAAATACAGCACGAGCTTGCGGCCGCTCGCGTCGGCGAGCCGCCAGGCGGCCCCTCCGGTGGCCGGCAGCGAAAAATCGGCCACGCGCTCTCCGAGCGCCGCAGTCGCGGCGCGAAGCCCCCTGACGGGGCGGGCCGTGGGGGGACGGGCCGTGGCGGGACGCGCCCTGGCGGGGCGGGCCGTGGCGGGGCGGGTGGAGGTCGTGCGTGAGGTGCGCGGCGCGCGCGCCCTGCGTTGGGTACTCATGATTTGACCGGCTCGAGGATGGCGTCGAGGTTGAGCGAATCGCAGAAATCCATGAATTCCTCACGCAGCTGTGCGATGTGCAGCTTGGTGGGTACCTGCACCACCATCTGCGTGGCGAACATCGGCGCACCGGTGTGTGCCGCGGCATAGGCGCGGGTCGACACGTCGCTGATGTCGATGCCGCGCGCGGCGAAAAAGCCGGACAGACCGGCGACGATGCCCGCCTGGTCCAGGCTCACGATGTCGACCGAGTAGGGCAGCATGTCCGTGCGCGCGGTGCGCGGCTCGGTGCGCTTCAGCTGCACGCTGAGAGTGCCGCCGTCCGCCAGACGCGAGAGCTCCGACTCGATGCGCGCCAGCGCATGCCAGTTGCCGCTCACCAGCAGCAGCATGGCGAATTCGGAGCCCAGCGCCGTCATGCGGCTTTCGGCGACATTACCGCCACAGTCGCTGATGATGCGCGTGAGCTCGTGGACCATGCCGGTGCGGTCGCTGCCGATGGCGGAGACGGCGAGATGCTGTTTCATCGGGTCGGACATTGCAGTAGTGAGTGGCAGTGTACCGGGAGTCGGGCACGTTGCGAACGGCGCCGAGCGCGGCGCAGCTTGCGCCGGTGGAGGCGGGACCCGTAACATCGCGCGCCCTCTCGACCCTTTTCCGTGCTATTTATTAGGCCATATGTTTTCCGGCAGCCTGGTTGCGATCGTGACGCCGATGCACGCCGACGGCAGCATCGACTGGTTGGCGTGGGAGCGGTTGCTCGCGTGGCATGTGGCGGCGGGCACCGCGGGAGTGGTCGTCGGCGGCACCACCGGCGAGGCGGCGACGCTGACCGAGCCGGAGCTGCTGCAGCTGCTCGCGCGCGCCCGCACGCTGCTGGGCGGCCGCGCGGTATTGATCGCGGGCGCCGGCGAGAGCAGCACGGCGGCCACGGTGGAGCGGTCGCGAAGGCTCTCGGCAGCCGGGGTCGACGGGCTGCTCGTGGTCACTCCGCCCTACAATCGGCCGACGCAGGAAGGGTTGTACCGGCATTTCGAGGCGGTCGCATCGGCCTCGACGGTCCCCGTCGTGCTGTACAACGTGCCGACGCGCACCGCCGTCGATCTGCAACCCGCGACGGTCGCTCGCCTGGCAGGTCTGCCGCGTATCCTGGCCATCAAGGAGGCGGTATCAGGCGGGGCGGCCGTGCAGCGCATTCGGGAGCTCGTCGCCGCGACCCGCGGTGCACACGACGGACAGTTCACCGTGCTGTCCGGGGATGACGGCAGCTGCGCGGAAACGATGCTCAATGGCGCGCGCGGGGTGATCTCGGTCACGGCCAACGTCGTACCGCACGCGATGGCGCAGCTGTGTGAGCGCGCCCTGCGCGCGGACCGCCTGGGCGTGCAGGAGCTTGACGGATGTCTGAGCGCGCTGCACCAGGCGCTATTCGTGGAGACCAGTCCGATCCCGGTCAAGTGGGTGCTGATGCAGCAGGGCCTGATCGGTCCAGGTATCCGTCTGCCGCTGACGCCGTTGTCCGAGCCTCTGCACGGCGAAGTGCGCGCCGCTCTGGAGCACGCACAGCAGCAGCTGCGGCGCCTGCCCCAGGCCGCGGCGCTCGCGCCGGCCGCGGCGAGCTCCGCGGCTCACAGAGCGACCCTGACGCAGGCGAAAATCGCGTGACGCGCTTGCCAGCGGGTAGAGGCGCCAGGACCTGGGCGCTCGTGGGTTGCGTGGCGATTCCATTGCTGCTGCCGGGATGCGTGTTGTTTCACCACCGGGGGCGCGACCCGGTGGGCTGCCGCCAGGGGCCCTTCAACGGCAACGCGCAGACGCTGCCGCCGCTGAAGGCGCCGCCAGGCCTCAATGCGCCGAACACCAGCAACGGGGTGAGGATCCCGGCGCTCGATGCGCAGGCCACGCCGACCGCGCCCAAGGCGCCGTGCCTGGATTTCCCCCCGAAGTACGTTCCGGAAGCGCCGACGCCGCCGGTGCGGCGTACGCTGCAGCCGGTACAATGAAGTCTGCACGGAGAGGTGGCCGAGCGGTCGAAGGCGCTGGACTGGAATTCCAGTAACATCTTCACGGGTGTTCGTGGGTTCGAATCCCACCCTCTCCGCCACCCGTTGGTCGACAGGCGAATTTCAATGGTCCTGCGACTGCTGCGCGTCAGATGCGAAGCGGGGTGGGATGAGAACCCACGAACCATAGACAAGAGGGTTCGACAGCCCGGCGAGCGTAGCGAGCGGGCTGGACGCCGAGGCGATGTGCCGAGGCGGTCCCGAGCGTTGCGCGAGGGACGAGGCGCGCAGCGCGGAGCAATCCCACCCTCTCCGCCACCCGAGGTCCCGGCAGCCGTCGAGCCGTTGGAGCTGCTGCCCGTCCACAGTCCCTGCACGCTGTCGATGTAAGGGATCGTGAGGGTGTCGGTCTCGGTGCTGTTGACGGTCGTCAGCACGTTGCCGGACGTCGTGTAGGTCGTCGTGTCCTGGTTGATAGGATCGCCCGGATTGGACGCGTACCGCGCCGCGCGCGGCTGATCTGCGCCCGTGCGCTTCGAGCGACCGAGCTACTGATACCTCGCCCGGTCCGAGCGGCCCTGCTGCCACGTGCTCCAGCCCGAATTCATTCCGTACTCGACGTGGTTCATGATGGCCATGATCTGGT
>JASHSK010000129.1 GCA_030038755.1 Gammaproteobacteria bacterium | reverse complement strand
AGCCGGGCGGATACGTCACCCCGTATCCGCCCGGCTCTTCCCCTTCTCTGCGTGAATCCGGGTTCGCCCTGGGGCGCGGCCCGCGCCGCTTCAGAACATCGCCGAGGGCTCGATGTCCGCCGGCACCGCATCCTGCGCGCGCGCGGCGATGTGCTCCCCGGTGATCATGGCGTCGTAGCCCAGCCCCGGCCCCACCATCGGATAGACGCCGGCGTCCGGATCGATGATGACCTCGAGGAACGCCGGCCCCGGGTGGGCCAGAAACTCCTCGATGACCGCCGGCACGTCCTGCTTGCGATCCAGGCGGCGTGCCCACGAGAAGCCGTCGGCGCCGGCGGCGCGGACGAAGTCCTTCTTGTGCAGCGACTTGTCGCTGCCCGACAGCCGTCCCTTGAAGAACAGCTTCTGCCACTGCTTGACCATGCCGTCGCCGAAGTTGTTCAGCACCACGATCTTGATCGGCAGATCGTAGGTGGTGACCGTCTCGAGCTCCCCGATGTTCATGCGGATGCTGGCATCCCCGTCGAAGTCGATGACCAGCCGCCCGGGGTTGGCCACCTGCGCACCGATGGCCGCCGGCAGACCAAATCCCATCGTGCCCATGCTGCCGGAGGTGAGCCACAGCCGCGGCGCGCGGAAGTCGAACATCTGCGCGGCCCACATCTGATGCTGGCCGACTCCCGTGGTGATGATCGCCTCTCCACGGGTGCGCCGGTTGATCTCCTCGATCACGTAGTGCGGCTGCACCAGCGTGCTGTCGCGATCGTAGTTCATCGCATGCCGGCGCCTGAGCTCGGCGAGCTCCTCGCGCCAGCGACCGAAATCGGCCTGAAAGCCGCCGCGGCGGGCACAGTCCACGATCGCGCGCAGCGCCTCGGGCAGCAGCCCCACGTGGCTCCAGTGCACGTTCTTGACCTTGTTGATCTCGGCCGGGTCGATGTCCAGATGCGCGATGCGACGCGCACGGGCAGCGAACTTGCGCGGGTCGCCGGCCACGCGATCATCGAAGCGCGCGCCCGCGGCGATCAGGAAATCACAGTCTTCGACTGCGTAATTGGCGAACGCGGTGCCGTGCATGCCCAGCATGCGCATCGACAGAGCGTCGGCGGTGTCGATGGCTCCGATGCCCATGAGGGTGGTGACCACGGGAATCCCGAAGAAATGCGCAAACTCGCTCAGTGCCGTGGAGGCGCCGCCGTTGATGACTCCGCCGCCCGCGTAGATCAGCGGACGGCGCGCCTGCGAGAGCAGTCCCAGCAGGTCGCGCGCGGCGGCCTCCTGCACGCGGCTTGCGGTCAGCTCGGCGAGCCGCGCGCGGTAGCCCGGCAGAGGCAGGCCGCCCTCGCCCTGGAACTGCACGACCGCGGTCTGGACGTCCTTGGGCAGGTCGACCACCACGGGGCCAGGCCGCCCGGTGCGCGCCACTTCGAACGCCGTGCGCACCGTCGCCTCCAGGCGCGCCGGATCGGTGATCAGGAACACGTGCTTGGCGATCGCGCTCATGAGCGCGGCGACCGGTGCCTCCTGGAAGGCGTCCGTGCCAATCGCGGCGCGGCCGACCTGGCCGCAGATGACGACGATGGGCACCGAGTCGGCCATGCAGTCGCGCACCGGGGTGACGGTGTTGGTCGCCCCGGGGCCGGAGGTGACCAGGCACACCCCCACGCGGCCGCTGGAGCGCGCATAGCCGGCGGCCATGAAGCCCGCGCCCTGCTCGTTGGCCGGAACGATCAGCGGTATCTGCCGCCCTCCGACGCGCTGCTGCTGCTCGTTGTAGGTGAAGATCGCGTCGTAGGTCGGCAGGATGGCCCCGCCGCTGTAGCCGAAGATCGCCTCGACCCCCTCGTCGGCCAGCACCTGCATCACCGCCTGTGCGCCCGACATGGACTGGCCGGCCAGCGGATGGGCGCCCGGCTGGGGCTCGGGGAGCTTCTCGGGCTTTCGGACCTTCGCGCTCATGGGGAAGCGTTCCAGAATAGCCGACGCGGGTCCCGATTGGCTATTCTGACCGCTTTCCATCGCCGCACGGCGCCTCATGCGACACATCATCGGGATTCTGCTGCAGAACGAGTCGGGCGCGCTGACGCGGGTGGCGGGGCTGTTCTCGAGCCGCGGCTACAACATCGAGTCGCTGTCGGTCGCGCCCACGCACGACCCCACGGTCTCACGCATCACGCTCGTGACCAGCGGCTCGGATGCGGTGATTCACCAGATCGCCAACCAGCTCAAGAAGCTGATCGACGTCGTCGGCGTCGAGGACATGACCGGCGGGGAGCACATCGAGCGCGAGCTGGTGCTGCTCAAGCTGCGGGTGGATCCCGCGCGGCGCGACAGCGTGCGCGGCTATGTGGCGCGCAGTGGCGGCAGCGTGCTGCAGCCCTCGAGCGACTGCTTCATCGTCGAGCTGCTCGGCAGCGAGGCCGAGATCAACGCCCTGATGGGCGAACTGGCGGTGCACGCCGAGCTGCTCGAGGTCGTGCGCAGCGGCGCACTGGGTATCAGCCGCCACCAGCGCGCCGCCCGCGGCGCGTAAGCCCGGCGGCGCAGGACCGCCGCGCGCCTGCGCCTGCGCCTGCGCCGCAAAACGCGTTGCTGAAGCTCGGCGCTACAGCGCCGCCGCGTCGGTCTCGCCGGTGCGGATGCGGATCACGCGCCCGATGTCGTTGATGAAGATCTTGCCGTCGCCCACCTTGCCGGTACGCGCCGCCTTGACGATCGCCTCGACGACCTGGTCGGCCAGCTCGGAGCGCACCGCCACTTCGACGCGCGTCTTGGGCACGAAATCCACGACGTATTCAGCGCCGCGGTACAACTCGGTGTGCCCGCGCTGCCGGCCGAAGCCTTTGACCTCGGTGACGGTCATTCCCGACACGCCGATCTCGGCCAGCGCTGCGCGCACGTCGTCCAATTTGAAGGGTTTGATGATCGCGGTAACCAGTTTCATGCAAGAGCTCCCTGTACGGCAGGCTGAAAGTGCAGCTTTCGTGCCACGCCGCGCGCATCGCCGGAAGGACCTCGCGGTGCGCGCCGCCGACGCCGCGACTGCGGCACGCGCCCGGGAAACCCGCGCGCTGTGACGCCCTGACTTCGAACGGCGCGGGGACGCCCGAGCTGCCTCGAGCCGCCCCGAACAGCCTCAGGCTGCCCGGGCTGCCTGGAGCCTGCCGGGGGGCCGGGCTGCATCCGAGCGCGGCGGCCGCGGCACCATTGCGGGGCGTGGCCGCCGCGGCGCTGCCCGTTCCTGGTGCGTGCTGGTCGGCCTGCGTGCTAGTCGGCCAGGTAGCGCGCCAGGTACTCATCGAACCCGCCGCGCTGACGCGACTCGAGGGCACTGAGCCGCTGCAGCGACTCCTCCGCCTCCTCGGTCAGCCGCGCCGCGAGCGACGGGTCATGCGCGCTCGCACCGGCGAGCTCCTCGCGGTGGCGGCGCGACACGCGCAGCGCCAGGGCCGCGAAGCTCTCTTCACGCTCGGTAAGCTCAGCCAGCAGCCGCGCCGACGGGGTACGCCGCGGCTCCTCGAGCTTGGCGAGCTGCTCGCGCAGTGCAGCACCGTAGGGCCGGGCGGCGTCCGTGGCGCCTGTGCCGCCCGGGCCGCCTGCACCACCTGCGCCCCCTGCACCACCTGCGCCCCCTGCACCGCCCGGGCCGCCTGCACCGCCTGCGCCGCCTGCGCCGGCCAGCGTGTCGTCCAGCCACTCGCACACCGGCTGCAGGCCATCGAGCAGCTCCGCCGCCCAGGTGGTCAGCGGCACCGGGCGGCCGTCGCGCTCGAGCATCAGGCCCGGCTCACGCCCGCGCCGGGCGACCTGCAGGTGATTGCGCTCGAGGGCCTGCTCCTCGGCAGGCTCGATCGGCGGACTGGCTTTCAGCAGCAGCAGCTGCAGGAACGCCTCGAGAAAGTGCAGCTTCCTCGGGTTGACGCCCACGGGATCGAAGGCGCTGTTATCCAGCGCACGCACCTCGACGTATTCGACCCCGCCGCGGGCAAGCGCATGCCCGGTGCGCTCGCCCGGCTGCAACGTTCGTTTGGGACGGATGTAGCTGTAATACTCGTTCTCGATCTGCAGCACGTTGGCGGACAGCTGCCGGTACTCCCCGTCGACCTTCACCCCGAGCGCCGCGTACTGCGGATGTGGCTCGTGCACCGCATGCCGCAGGTCGCGCAGGTAATTCTCCAGGCTGTTGACCGACACGGACACGGCCGACTGGCTGCGATTGCGGTAGCCCAGGTCGCTCATTCGCAACGAGGTCGCGTACGGCCCGAACAGCGTATCGGCGCCGCGCGGCTGCAGCTGCCCATCGGCCTGCCCCTGCAGAAACGATCGGCACAGAGCCGGCGAGGCGCCGAACAGATACGACACCAGCCAGCCGTGGCGCCGGTAGTTGCGCAGCAGATCGAAGTAGCGCTCCGAGACGAACCCCTGCCCCGCCTGGTGCGAGCGACAGATGTCGGCGTACAGCGGCCAGAACCCCTGGGGCAGCGAGTAGTTGAAGTGCACGCCGGAGATCGCCTGCATCATGCCGCCATAGCGGATCAGCAGGCCATGGCGATAGATCGATTTGATGCGCCCCTGGTGCGAGCTGCCATAGCGGGCGATCGGGATCTGCGCATCGCCCGAGAGCTCGCAGGGCATCGAGGTCGCCCACAGCAGCTCCTCGCCGAGGTGCGCATAGACGAAGCGGTGCAGATCCTCCAGATAGCGCATCAACGGCCCATTGCCCGGCAGCGCCGGCGTGACCAGCTCGATCAGCGCCTCCGAGTAGTCGGTCGTGATGTTCGGGTGGGTGAGCGCGGATCCGAGCGCGCGTGGATGCGGCGTCTGGGCGAGGACCCCCTCGGGCGTGACGCGCAGCGACTCGCGCTCGATGCCACGAAGGCCATGCGCCAGCAGCCGCTGCTCGCGGCTGTTGATGACGGCCGCGACCCGACGTTCGTACACGCGGTCGATGCTCTCGCGCATCCGATAGACTCCCCCGTGGATTGCGGCCGGGTATCCCTGGCCGCCGTTGGCATGGCATTCTAGGCTATAGCGCGGGAGACCCCGATGCTCATAGGCAATGCGACGCGGCGCGTGGCGATCATCGCTGGCGTGCGTACCCCGTTCGCGCGCGCCAACACGGCGTATGCGGACGTCAACGTGCAGGAGCTGCTGACCGCCGCGCTGCGCCCCCTGGTCGAGCGCTTCGGTCTCAAGGGTGAACGCCTCGGCGACGTCATCGCCGGAGCGGTCATCAAGTACCCGGCCGATTACAACCTCGCGCGCGAGGCCCTGCTGTCCACGGGGCTGGATCCGCACACACCCGGCCTCGACGTGCAGCGCGCCTGCGGCACCAGCCTCGAGGCGGCGGTGCTGGTCGCCAACAAGATCGCGCTCGGTCAGATCGACGTGGGCATCGCCGCGGGGGTCGATGTGGCGAGCGATCCGCCCATCCTGTATCCCAAGTCGTTCCAGCGGCTGCTGCTGCGAAGCGCCCGCGGCCGCAGCCTCGGGCAACGCCTGGGTCCATGGCTGCGACTGCGGCCGCGCGATTTCAAGCCGCAATTGCCGGCCGTGGTCGAGCCGCGCACCGGTCTGTCGATGGGGCAGAGCTGCGAGCTCATGGTCAAGCGCTGGCACATCGGCCGCGAGGAGCAGGACCGGCTGGCTTACGAGAGCCACGTGAAAGCCGCCGCCGCCTGGCGCGAGGGGTTCTACCAGGACCTGGTCGTGCCCTACGGCAGCCTTTCGACCGACAACAACGTGCGCGCGGATACCTCCCCGGAAAAGCTCGCCAAGCTCAAGCCCGTGTTCGACACCAGCGGCGCAGGCTCCCTGACGGCCGGCAACAGCACCCCGCTGACGGACGGCGCCTCGGCGCTGCTGCTAGCCTCCGAGGACTGGGCCATCGCGCGCCAGCTGCCGGTCCAGGCGTACCTGCGCGCGGGCAAGAGTTGGGCGGTGGATTTCGCCAGTGGCAAGGAGGGACTGTTGATGGCGCCGGCCTACGCGGTCTCGGCAATCCTCGCCGACACCGGACTGTCACTGCAGGATTTCGATTACTACGAGATCCACGAGGCATTCGCAGCGGTGCCGCTGTGCCTGTTCAAGGCCTGGCAGTCTGCCGAGTACTGCCGCGAGCGCCTCGGACGCGACGCGCCGCTCGGGGCCATCGACCCCGCCCGATTGAATGTCAAAGGCGGCAGCGTGGCGATCGGTCACCCCTTCGCGGCGACCGGTGCGCGCATCCTCGCGGTACTCGCCAAGCTGCTGGCGGGCGACACGCGTGCGCGGCGGGGGCTGGCCTCCGCCTGCACCGCCGGCGGCATGGCGGTCACGGCGATCCTGGAGCGACCGTGAGCCACTTCGAGACGCTGATGGCCCGGGACGGGCACGCCTTTCAGGCCTACATGGCCAACCCCGCGGGACACGTACGCGGCGCAGTCGTGATCCTGCAGGAGATCTTCGGTCTGACGACGCACATCCGCGCCATGACGGACAGCTATGCCGCGGAAGGCTACGTGGCCATCGCGCCCGCCCTCTTCGACCGCGTGCGGCGCGACCTCGTGCTCGGCGACTCGGCCGAGGAAGTGGAGCGCGCTCGCGGCTACCGCAAGCAGATCCCGGCGGCCAAAACACTGCTGGACATCGCCGCCTCGGTGGCGGTGGCGCGCCACTGCGGCAAGGTGGCGGTCCTCGGCTACTGCTGGGGTGGAACGCTCGCGTGGCTGGCAGCGACGGAAATCTCGCTGGACGCGGCCGTCTCCTACTACGGCGCCGGCATCGCCGATCACCTGGAACGCAAACCGGCGTGTCCGATGATGCTGCACTTCGGCGAGCGCGATGCCTCGATTCCCTCTGCCGCCGTCGAGCGCATCCGCGCGGCCTTCCCACAGGGCCTGTACTATCTGTACGCGGCCGGCCACGGCTTCAACAACGACACCCGCGCGCAGCACTATGACGCTGCCGCCGCGGCGCTGGCGCGCACGCGCACTCTGGGCTTCCTGGCGCAGCACATCGGCTAGCGATGCTCAACACCGCCGCCGCCGCCACCCAGCCGTTTGCCGCCCCTCAGGTGCAGGCAGCGGGCGCGGTCGTCCTCGTCAACACCGGAACGCCGGCCGCACCGCGTCGCGCGGCGGTGCGCCGCTTCCTGGCGCGCTTCCTATCCGACCCCCGTGTGATCGAGTTACCGCGCACGCTGTGGCTGCCGCTGCTGCACGCGCTGGTGCTGCCGCTGCGCGCCGGGCGCAGCGCACATCGCTACCGCCTGATCTGGCAGAGCGAAGGCTCCCCGCTGCTGCTGCACACCTCGCAGCTGCGCGAGGCGCTGGAGCGTGAGCTCGCGGCCAGCCGCCCCGGGCTGCGTGTCGCGCAGGCCTACCTGTATTCCGCGCCCGAGCTGGCTCGGGTGCTGAATCTGCTGCGCGGTGGCGGGGTGCGGCGGCTGATGATTCTGCCGCTGTATCCGCAGGGCAGCGGCACCACGACCGGCGCGGTCTATGATCAGGTGGCCGCGGCGCTCACGCGCTGGCGCACGCTGCCGGAGCTGCGGCAGATCGCCGCCTACGGCGCCGAGCCCGGCTACATCGACGCGCTCGTCGCGAGCGTGCGCGAGCACTGGAAGGAACACGGCCGCAGCAGCTACCTGCTGATGTCGTTTCACGGCATCCCGCAGCACTATGCCCAGCAGGGCGACAGCTACGGCGAGCAGTGCCGGCAAAGCGCCGCGCAGCTGGCCGCCGCCCTCGAGCTGCTGCCGCAGCAGTGGAGCCTGAGCTTTCAGTCACGCTTCGGCGCCGCGCGCTGGCTCACGCCCACCACCAGTGAGGTGCTGCACCAGTTGCCGCGGCGGGGTGTGCGGGCGGTCACGGTCATCTGTCCGGGGTTTGCCGCCGACTGTCTGGAGACACTCGAGGAGATCGCGCTCGCGGGCCGCGATGTATTTCTGAAGGCCGGTGGGGAGCGCTTCGACTATGTGCCGGCGCTCAATGCACGCACTGAGCACGTGCGCGCCCTCGCGCGTCTCATCGAGCGCACCACGGCCGACTGGACCTGAGGCAACCGAGGCACTCGAGGCAACCGGGGAGCCGCCGCTACCGATGCCCATCGCATCACCACCACCGCCTGCCGCACCGCTGTTCGGGCGTTTCCTGGAACTGGCGTTGCCGACGCAGGACATCGTCGCCTCGGTGCAGTTCTACGAGCGGCTCGGCTTCCGTCAGCTGCTGACCGGCGATGCCTGGCCGCACCGCTACGGAGTGCTCAGCGATGGCCGCGTCCACCTGGGACTGCATGAGACCGGGGCAGCGGCGGCCCTGTCGTTCGGGTCCGTCGCACCGAGCTTCGTGCTGCCCGGCCTGGCACGCTCGGTGGCGGCACTGCGGGCCGCCGGCATCGAGCCTGAAGCGGTGCATTTCGGTGACGAATCCCTGCATCACCTGCAGCTGCGCGATCCGGGGGACAACCCCGTGCGCCTGCAGGAAGCCCGCACGTTCTCGCCCGACGCCGGGGAGAGGCCGGCAGGAGCGCCGCAGGAGCCGGTGGAAGCGCCGGCACAATCGCTGTGCGGCTACTTCATGCATCTGAGCCTTCCGCAGACGGATTTCGCGGCCGCGCGCGGCTTCTGGGAGCGCGCCGGGTGGGTGGCGCTGCCCGAGGAGGACTCGCCCTATCCGCACCTGCCGCTCACGGCCGATCAGCTGGATCTGGCCTTCCACGCACGCGGCGGTATTGCGGCACCGTTTCTCGCGTTCGAGTGCGCCGACGTGCCGGCCGCTCTCGAGCGGCTCTCGGCGCTGGATATCGCCCCATTGGCGCGGCCCGCGCGCGCAATGCTGGTCGCCGGTGCGGCGCTGCTCTGCGCGCCCGAGGGCACGCTGCTGTGGCTGCTGCCCGCGGTACAGAACACGCAACGTGAGACCGCGATGGCCGGCGCTTGAGGCGCTCGCGCGGCGCTCACGGGGTGCCCGCGGCGCGCTCGCCGCGCAGCTGCGCGACGATGCCGGGATTCTCGAGCGTGGAGACATCCTGCGTGAGCGGCTCGTTGCGGCCGATGGCGCGCAGCAGACGACGCATGATTTTGCCCGAGCGCGTCTTGGGCAGTGCGTCGGCGAAGCGAATCTCGTCGGGCCGCGCGATCGGGCTGAGCTGCGCGGCCACCCAGTCACGCAGCTCCTGCGCGATCGCGTCCACATCGGCATCGCCCGGGCGAGCTCCCCGGCACACGACGAAGGCGAGGATGCCTTCTCCCTTGATCTCATGTGGGCGACCGACCACGGCAGCCTCGGCCACGCGCACATGTGCGACCAGGGCCGATTCGATCTCCATGGTCCCCAGACGGTGGCCGGAAACATTCAGCACATCGTCGATGCGCCCGACGATCCAGAAGTAGCCGTCCTGGTCGCGGTAGGCGCCATCGCCGGCCAGATAGCAGCGCCCGTCGAATCTGCGCCAGTAGGTATTCAGGTAGCGCTCGTTGTCACCCCAGATGGTGCGCGCGAGCGAGGGCCAGGGCTTGGTGATGACGAGGTAACCCCCGGCTTCCGGTCGCCGCACCGGCTCGCCGGCCTCATCGAGGATGTCGGCGAACACACCGGGCAGCGGCAGCGTGCACGAGCCGGGCTTGGTCGCGGTCACGCCCGGAACCGGGGAGATCATGATGGCGCCGGTCTCGGTCTGCCACCACGTATCCACGATCGGGCAGCGCCCGCCGCCGATCACGCGGTGATACCACATCCACGCCTCCGGATTGATCGGCTCGCCGACGCTGCCGAGCAGACGCAGGCTGCTCAGGTCGTAGCGTGCGGGAATTTCGTCGCCGAGTCGCATCAGCGCGCGAATCGCGGTGGGTGCCGTGTAGAGAATGGTCACCCCGTGGTCCTGGCAGATCTTCCAGAAGCGCCCGCCGTCCGGATAGGTCGGTGCGCCCTCGTACATCACGATGGTGGCGCCGTTGGCGAGCGGTCCGTAGCACACGTAGCTGTGCCCGGTGACCCAGCCGACATCGGCCGTGCACCAGAAGACGTCCTCCTCGCGCAGATCGAACACCCATTGGCAGGTGAGCTTGACGTTGAGCAGGTAGCCGGCGCTGGAGTGCTGAATGCCCTTGGGGCGGCCGGTGGATCCCGAGGTATGCAGCAGGAACAGCGGATGCTCGGCAGGCACCCACTGCGGCTCGCAGCGCGGGCTCTGCGCTTCACACAGCGGCTGCCACCACAGATCGCGGTCCGCCTGCATGGGGATGGGATTGCCGGCGTGTCGCAGCACGATCACGTTGCGCACGCTCTCGCAGCGCTCGGCGAGCGCGCTATCGACCGCTGCCTTGAGCTGCACGATCTGACCGGCACGCCGCCCGCCATCCGCGGTGATGACCAGGCAGGCACCCGCATCGGCAATGCGCTCGCGCAGCGCCAGCGCCGAGAAGCCGCCGAACACCACCGAGTGGATGGCGCCGATGCGCGCGCAGGCCTGCATGGCGACGATGGCCTCGGGGACCAGGGGCAGGTAGATGACCACCCGATCCCCTGCCCTGACACCGAGGCTCTTGAGGGCATTGGCGAGCTGGCAGACCTGCAAATACAGTTCGCGATAGCTGATGCGGCGGACCTCGCCGGTCTCGGCCTCGAAACGGATGGCGGCTTTCTCGCCACGACCCGCGATGATCTGCACGTCCAGGCACTCGTGCGAGACGTTCAGCTCGCCGTCGCAGAACCAGCGGTAATTGGGTGCCTCGCGCTCATCCAGCGTGATCGAGAAGGGCTTGTGCCAGTTGAGCTGGCTGACAGCCAGCTCACGCCAGAAGCCCAGATAGTCCTGGCGCGCCCGCTCATGGAGTGCCGCGAGCTGCTCGGCGTGCAGGCGGGCACGGGCGGCGAACTGTTCCGGCGGCTCGAAGCGGCGCCGCTCGTGCAGCACGCCGCTGATGTGCGTACCTGTCGGCGTGACTGTCATGGACGCTGCCCTCCCCCGCCCCGGCCCTCCCCCGATCCCGGGGCGCTCCGATCAGCCTCGCAGCATAGCGCAATCGGCCGGGGACGTTTGCGGCGGTGTTCATCGGGCGCCGTTCACGCTTAGAATGCGCTGAAGCCTGCGGCGCGCGGCTCGTCCGGCGCACGCGGCCGCCGTCAGGGAAACGCCCCGGCGTGCGTCTGTCAGTGATCAACGAAGGATCCACCGATGAGCGAATCCCTGTCTCGCCGCGCTGCGCTGAAGAAGCTTGCACTGCTGATTGGAGTCGCCGGTGCCGCCGGCAACGAGCTCCCGCGTGTGGCGCACGCCGCCGAGCTGCCGCATCTGAGCCCCAGCGATCCGAACGCGATGGCACTCGCGTATCACGAGAGCGCCGCCGCGGTCGATGCAAAACAATTTCCAACCTACAAGCCCGGCCAGACCTGCGATACCTGCCTGCAGCTGCAGGGCAAGCAGGGCGACGCCTGGCGGCCCTGCAACCTGTTTCCCGGTCAGCTCGTCAACGCCAAGGGCTGGTGCCGGGTCTGGGTGCCGAAGAACTGATCCGCCGCCAGCCGTTCGGCCAGCCGCACCAGCGCCGGGCCAAAACCCTGCGCCGCGCAGAATGCGGCCACCGCCGCGGCATCGGGTGCGCGCCGCACGAGCTCGGCGCTGCCGGCCGCGAGCGGCGCGTCGCAGCGGATGCGCGTGAGCAGGCGCGCCAGGTAAACGGCTGCCCGATGCTCGCGCAGCTGCGACGCCAGCCGCTGCGCCCCGCGCAGCGGCAGCTGCCCCAGGCGGTCGAGCGAGGCGAACAGGGTCTCGAGCGAGTCGAAGTTATCCAGCAGCAGCGCGGCGGTCTTGCGCCCTATGCCGGGCACGCCCGGGACGTTGTCGACCCCATCGCCGCACAGTGCCAGATAGTCCGCCATGCGCTCGGGCACCGCGCCGAAGCGCGCGGCGATCTGCTCATACCGGTACTCGCGCGCCAGCGCGTAATCCCAGAACACATCCCGCGGACCGATCAGCTGCGCGAGGTCCTTGTCGCAGGAGACGATAGTGACGGCAAGACCCTCGTCGCGGCAGCGTGTCGCGAGCGTGCCGATCAGATCGTCGGCCTCGTACTCCTCGCTGGCGAACTCCGCCACGCCCAGGGCGCGGCAGAACTGCCGGCACAGCGCGAACTGACGGCGCAGGGCCAGCGGAGCGGGCTCGCGATTGCTCTTGTAGGCGGGGAAGAGTCGCTGTCGCAGCCCGCGACCGTGGCTCTCGTCGAACGCCGCCGCCACGTGGTGTGGGGAGCACCGCTCGAGTAGCTCTCCAAGAAAGCGCGCAAAGCCGTACAGCGCGTGCGTCGGATTGCCATCGGCATCGGCCAGATCCACCCGCCAGGCATGCCAGGCGCGGAACACGTACACCGAGGCGTCGATCAGGTAGACCACGCATCCCCCGCGCCGCGTCCCCCGGGCCGCATCCGCCGGGGCGGCTGCAGGCGGCGAAGCGCAGCCATCAGCCCAGTGCCATCAGCCCAGTGCCATCAGATCAGCGCCATCAGCTCGGCGCCATCAGCTCAGCCAGCGCGCGATGCGATCGTGCAGCGGGCTCGTGCGCGGGAAGTGCGCCTGCAGATATTCCATCTGGTCGGCGAGCACGCGCCGGCCCTTCAGGAAGATGTACTCCGCGTAGGTCGGGGTAAACGGCACCGCGATCAGCTGCATCTTCGCCTGCTCGGGGGTGCGCCATGCCTTGGCGTTGTTGCAGCGGCGACAGGCGGTAACCACGTTGGTCCACACGTCCTCACCGCCCTGGCTGAACGGCCGCACGTGATCGCGCGACAACTCCCGCGGCGGGAACCGCTGCGCGCAGTACATGCACAGGCAGGCGTCGCGACGGAACAGGGTCTCGTTGTTGAGCGGCGGCACGTAGTCGCGGCGCGTGTTGCCCGGATTGCC
>JASHSK010000128.1 GCA_030038755.1 Gammaproteobacteria bacterium | reverse complement strand
GGTGGCCGAGCGCCGCGCAGAAAGCTTCGAGCTCCGCCCGCGGCAGGCCCAGCAGATTGACGCGCGCGCCGTGCGCCGCGGTCGACTCGGGTATTGCTGCTGCAGCGTCGGTCAAGATGGTTCTGCGCCGTCGGATCACTCGCGCGGACACAGCTCCGTGGTGCTGAAGAAAAAGGCGATCTCTCTGGCCGCCGTCTCCGCGGAATCCGAGCCGTGCACCACATTCGCCTCGATGCTCTCGGCCAAGTCCGCCCGGATCGTGCCCGGCGCTGCCTTTTTCGGATCGGTCGCGCCCATGATCTCACGATTGCGCGCGATGGCGTCCTCGCCCTCGAGCACCTGCGCCACCACGGGTCCGGAGCTCATGTAGCGCACCAGGTCGCCGTAGAAGGGACGCGCACGATGCACTTCGTAGAACAGCTCGGCCTGCTCGCGGCTCAGCCGCAGCATGCGCGCCGCCACGACCCGCAGCCCCGCGCGCTCGAAGCGCCGATAGACCTCGCCGATGTGATTACGCCGCACGCCGTCGGGCTTGACGATGGAAAGGGTGCGCTCGAGCGCCATGGACACCTCCGGAGAAAAAGGGCCCGCAGTATAGGGGCTGTATGCCTGATCCGACAATTAAATCGATCACGGAAGTGCCGGAGTTCTAAGGACTTTCGTGTAGCCCGAAGCGACGCCAGGCCGTGTGGCGCCGCGCCGCCGGCGGTATCAGACCGAGAAGCTCTCGCCGCAGCCGCACTCCCCGCGCACATTCGGGTTCTCGAAGCGAAAACTCTCGTTGAGACCCTGGCGCACAAAGTCGATGCGCGTCCCGTCCACCGCGGCCAGACTCGAGCGATCCACAAATACTTTGATACCGTGGCTATCGAACACCGCATCGTCGGCGCGCGCCTCATCGGCGAAGTCGATGACGTAGCTGAGCCCCGAGCAGCCGCTCGTCCTGACGCCGAGGCGCAGGCCCAGGCCGCTGCCGCGCCGCGCGAGGTGGCTGCGCACGCGCTCGGCTGCCGATTCGGTGAGTGAGATGGCCATTGGGGTTCTCCGATCCTGGATATTAACCGGGTTTTGTCATCAGTTCGTCAGCCCCGGGTGCCGTCGCGGCCTGCGTCGCATTATGCGATGCAGCACCGGGGCCGAGCGCCGCCCGCAGCGCATCCTCGATCACCAGCAGTCGCCCGAGCCGGGCCTGGGGAATGCCCAGCGTCGCGGCCCAGTCGGCCGGTGTCCCGACGGCCGCGGCGAGGCGCTCGGCGGCCGCCGCAGACCCCGCAGCCGCCGCAGACGCCGCAGCAGACGCCGCGACCGCGGGTTCCGGCAGGTGTGCATCGCGCAGACGCCGCGCCAGCCACTCGCAGCAGGCGAGCGTGTACGGGCAACCGTAGGCTCGGTAGCGGGCCTCGCGCACACACCCGCCAGCCACTCGCAGGCTGAAGCGCACGCGCGTGCCGTGCTCGACGCGCCCGGCCTCCCCGCGCAGCAGCCTGTCCGCGGCACCCTCCGCCACCGCGTCCCCCGCCAGCGCCAGATCGCCGAACAGCGCGCGCACGGCGGGCCCGAGCGGATCGGCCGACCCAGGCGGATCGGCCGACCCAGGCGGATCGGCTGACCCCAGCCCACTGGCTGGCCGGCGCGGATCGGCCGCTCCGGCAGGATCGCTCACGGCGCCGCCGCGCGCAGGCGGTGCACCTCGCGCCGCACCGCGCTCACTGCGATGTCGATGTCCTGGACCTGTGTCGAGCGCCCAAGGCTGAAGCGCAACGAGCTCTGCGCGAGCTGCGCGTCGCGGCCGAGCGCTCGCAGTACATAGGAAGGCTCGTCGGTGTCCGAGTTGCACGCCGAACCGCTCGAGACGGCCAGCTCGGTCAGTCCCGCGAGCAGGCTTTCGCCTTCCACGCCGGCGAACGAGACGTTCAGTACGCCCGGCACACGCCGCGTGCGATGGCCATTGAGCAGCGTGCCGTCGAGGTCCGCAAGACCGCGCCACAGCCGCTCACCCAGCTCGGAGAGCCGCCGCCCCTCGGAAGGGAGCATCGCTCCCGCCAGCTCGCAGGCCAGCCCGAAGCCCGCAATCTGATGGACGGGCAGCGTGCCGGCGCGCAGTCCCCGTTCCTGCCCGCCTCCGTGCAGCAACGGCTGCAGCGTCGCGCGCCGGGCGCCCGACACGTACAGCGCACCGATGCCCTTGGGACCGTAGAGCTTGTGCGCCGTGAAGCCCAGCAGGTCCGCGCCCAGCGCCGCCACATCGACGGGAACCTTGCCCACACTCTGTGCGGCGTCCACGTGCAGGCAGACGTCGCGCTCGTGGCACACGGCGGCGATCGCCGCGATATCCTGCAGCACGCCCGTCTCGTTGTTGGCGTGCATGATGGATACCAGCAGCGTGTCCTCGCGCAGCGCCGCGCGCACCGCCTCGGCATCGATCAGCCCCTGCGGGTCGGGCAGCAGATAACTGATCCGGAACCCCTCGCGCTCGAGCGCGCCGCAGGCGTCGAGCACCGACTTGTGCTCGCTACGCGCCGTGACCACGTGGCCGCGCCGCGCGCCGGCCGCGCCGCGTACGCCGCCGAGGATCGCGAGGTTGTTGGATTCGGTCGCGCCCGAGGTCCACACGAGATCCGCCGGCCGGCAACCGATCAGCGCCGCCGCCTGCGCGCGCGCCTGCTCCACGCGCGCGCGCGCCGCGCGTCCGTAGAGGTGCTCGGAGGAAGGATTCCCATGGCCGCCGGCCGCGGTCAGGCATTCGCTCATCAATGCCGCCACGCGTCCCTCCACCGGCGTGGTCGCCGCATGGTCGAGGTAGATGGGAAGGCCCATGGAAGGGTCGCTCGTGCTGTCGCGTATGACGCGGGTCGCGCTATCCCGCGCGGCGCCGCCGCTGCTGCACGGCCGTGAGGATGCCGCGCAGGATGTTGATCTCGTTCTCGTCGGCTTCCGCGCGCTGAAACAGCCGCCGCAAACGTTTCATGAGATGCGTGCCCGCCTGGGTGCGATCGCGGAAATCGATCTCTTCGAGCACCTCGGCCAGGTGTGCATAGAAGTGCTCCATCTGCGCCACGCTGGCCAGCGGCTCATGTCGCGGAACACCAGGCCCCGCCGCGCTGGCCGGCACCGTGCCCACGGATGCCACGTCCGGCGGCGCTGCGGCAGCGTCGCGCTGCAGCCGCGCCCGCAGTAGCTCGTAGGCGACCACCTGTACGGCCATCGCCAGATTCAGCGAGCTGTAGGCCGGATTGGCCGGGATGCGCAGCAGGGCATGCGCGCACTCGAGCTCGGCATTGGAGAGGCCCGCACGCTCGGAGCCGAACAGCAGCGCGACCGGTCCGTGTTCGGCGGCGGTGAGTGCGCGCTCGGCCGCTTCGCGCACATCCAGCACCCGAAAATACTGATCGCGCTCGCGGCTGGTGGTCGCGAGCACCAGCGAGCAGTCGCGCAGTGCGTTTCCCAGATCCTGCTCGACCCGGGCGCGCGCGAGCAGATCCTCGGCCCCCGAGGCGCGCGCATTCGCTTCCGGGTGCGGAAACGCCGCCGGGCGCACCAGCACCAGCTCCTCGAGCGACATGTTCTTCAGCGCACGCGCGGCCGCACCGATGTTGCCGGGGTGTGAGGTGCCGACCAGCACGAATCGGATGGGAGGATGCACGACCCGTTATCCTAACAGGTCGATCAGGCACTCTGCGGCCGCGGCGGCGTGACGCCGGCGCAGGTCGTTCGATCGGCGTCACCCCCGGCCCTGCGCTGCCGGGACCTTGGGGGCGGCCCTTGCCGAAGCCTCATGGCTCCCGGCGGCCGCCCCCGGCGCTGTCCGGCGCCTCAGAAGGTTCTACGCATCTCCAGACCCAGCTGCCGCGGATTGCCGTACAGCCCGGTGCCGGTCAGGTACAGCGTGTTTGCGAGGTTGGTTCCATAGATCGTCGTCGTCCACGGACCGACATCCCAATCCAGGTACGCACCCAACAGGCCATGCGACGGCATCAGGTAGTAGTCGTCGCTCTGAAAAATGCTCGCATAACTCTTCGCCGTGTACGCGTACGACACACGCGGCACCACGGCCATGCTACCCACGGGAATGCTGTATTGGAGGGTCGCGTTAGCCGTAAAGTCGGGCGCATAGGGCAGCGATTCCCCGGTCAAGGTCACCTCGTATGGTTTGTAATTGGTGCAGTTGCTGAGCGTCGCGTTGGGAGTCTCGCCGGGCCCGCACTGGGGCGTGATTCCGTAGCCCACCGGGAACTTGTAGGTTGCAGCATTGACCAGGGGCCCGAGCACTGACTTGTTGTAGGCTGCATTGACATTCAAGCCCAACCCTCCGACATGCGATTGCATGGAGAATTCGATGCCCTTGAGATTGGAGTAAGGGATGCTCGACTCCGACGTCGCCTCGGGGGCCTGCCCATTGAAGACCGAGTAGATCATGTCGTAGTACTGCATGTAGTACCCGCCGAGCTGCGTTTGCACGTGCCCGCCGGCCAGGGTGCCCTTCCAACCCAGCTCATAGTCATTGACCCACTCGTAATGGGTGGGCGGCTCAACCCCGAGGTTCTCTTCACCCGGCTTGTAACCGCGTGCGGCGAACGCATAGAAGTACTGTCCCGGCGCCGGCGCCCAGTTCAGGTCGATCTTGCCGGTTATGACCCGATCCGAAGGGGGGCCACCGACGGGCTGGTTGCTGACGGCAATCGGGGGAGCCAGGTCTCCGAGGGTTATGCCCAGCCCTCCGAGGGCCACCTCGCTGTCCCAACCATTACGCACCCCGGCCACGAGCTGCAGCGTATGAGTGAATTGCCAGGAAACCTGGCCGAACACGGACTCTTCCTTTTCCCAGATGTATTCGCCGTCGATATAGAAAAAGTCCGACGGAGCGGACGCCGAGTACGGCGGTGCGGTGTTAACCGACCAGGCCGATAGCTGAAAGCCGTTGTACAGAAAATTGGCGCCGGCTATCCAGCTGAAGGGGCCGGTCGTGGGCGAAAGTGCGTCGACTTCCGCGCTGTAGATGTGAGTCTGCTCGAGGTAATTGCCGTAACCATAGTTCAGCGAGTCGCTGCTGGTACTGGCGACGTTGTTATCGCCAATTTCCTGGTCCCCGCCTATCGCACGCAACTGGGTGCCGCCCGGTAACGTGTATCGCACCTCCTCACTGAACTGCTCGACGTTGTCCTGCCACATTTCAAGGGCAGACTCCGCATCGTTGAGGACGTATGGCGACCCCGAGTAGCCTGAATAATAGATGCTGTGGCAATTGGGTGCCGTCCCCTCGCCCGGAGGACAGGGCAGTCCGGGTCCGAGTGGGGAGAAGCTATAAGTATCCGGCTGCTGCGGCACGCCGTCGCTGTCGTCGTAGTCAAACTCGATCTTCGTCAGCGACTGGAAATTGTCGGTCGGCTTCCACAGCAGGCCAATGCGCATATCCTTGTCGTCAACGTTACCGGGATCGTACACCGTCTTATCGCCGGAGACGGGATAGGTAGGCCCGATACCTGTCACTCCCAGGTAGTTCGGCCCCGGATTGAGATACGTCCCCGCCTCATAGGGGCCGTTGATGTCCGAGTATTCGTCGTGAAAAAAGCTGCCGCGCGTCTCTTCGTTGAAGGACAGACGCAGCGCAAAGGTGTCGCTCACGGGCAGATTGACGGCACCGTTGAGTCTTTGCTCGCTGTAGGTAGCCGCCGTGGCGTCCAGATACCCATTGATGCCGCGGAAGTTGGGATTCGCCGAATTCATATCTATGACCCCGCCGGTCGAATTGTCGCCGGCGAAGGTGCCTTGCGGGCCACGCAGGACCTCGATATCCGCAATATCGAAGTTGGGTACATTAAGTCCCGTTCCCTCCGAATTGTTGGGCAGCCCGTCGCGAACGACGAGGACACCGGGTTGCTCGATGCCGCCCTGGTTTGAGTTACCAACACCCCTGATGTCCGCCGTGCTGGCTGTGCCGGAGTTGAAGACCACCAGGTTTGGCGTTACCTGGTCCAGGCTGCTGATGTCCGTAATTTGTGTCGCCGCCAGCTGGTCGCCCGAAATTGCCACTATTGAAATCGGTGTGGTCTGTATGTTCTCCGCGCGGCGCTCGGCGGTGACCACCACCTCCTGGAGCGCACCCGTGGTCGACTGATCAGTCGTGCCCTGAGCCGTCTGGTCAGTTGCGTTCTGGCCACTCTGATCGGCCGTGTTCTGGGCAGTCGCGCTCTGGCAAAACGCCAGCGTTGCCGCCATTAGAGAAGCAGACAGGGTCAAAAGCACCCCTGCCCGTCCAAGTACCGCCCTCGTATTGACCCTGGCGCTCATGTCTCCCCCGACGATTTAACTACCGCAATGTTGAAGTGGCCGGCCGTGTGGACTTGCCAACCCGGAGTTATTGACTGGTCCCCTGACTTAGCCCAACTGGTTTGTCAACAGTTAGACTTATGAATAGTTGCGAACGCGCAACGTTGGCCGGCACGATAGTGCAACAAACAACACAATGCAAATTAAGGCGAATTAAGAATTGGGTACCAGTGGAAATCGGTAGCGACTCACCCGCCTCGGAGCCATCGTCGCTGCCGGGCCGCTGACCGCGGTGAATCGGGCCCCGCGCGGCGACGTCGCCGATGATCCCGCCGATGATCCCGCCGATGATCCGGTTGCGTGCGCCCTATTCTCTGCGCCGTCAGGCGCGGCGCGCCCGGCTTTCGCCTGCGTCTGGTGAGTACGCACCCGTGCGGTTATCCTCGTTGTTTTGTCGCACAGGCTGCGACGAGAGCTCCGCGCGCCATGCATCCGCTGCTCAACATCGCCGTACGCGCCGCGCGCCGCGCCGGGGAGATCATCGTGCGCAGCCTGCTGCACCTGGAAGGTCTGCAGGTCGCCTCCAAGGGTCGCAACGACTTCGT
>JASHSK010000127.1 GCA_030038755.1 Gammaproteobacteria bacterium | reverse complement strand
GCTCCGGCCACGCCGCGAAAGTCGGCGCCGACAAATCCGGCGCCGCGAAATTCGGCGCTGCGCTGCACGTGCTCGCGCATCGCCGTGATCAGCGCAGCGCCGAGCGCGGTGCCGGAACTCTCCCCGGCAACGATCGCGACGCGCAGCGCCTCCATCAGCGGATCAGGCCGCGATCCGACCCGGGGGAGATGAATTCGACGAACGGCTTGAGCTCCGGCTGCGTCTCGACGAGCGCGGAGAGCTGCTCGACCGCGGCCGCGAGGGGCAGGTCGCTGCGGTAGAGGATGCGATAGGCGTTGCGCAGATTGCGGATCTGATCGGGCGTGAAGCCGCGGCGCTTGAGGCCCTCGACGTTGATCGAGTGCGGCAGGGCCGGATTGCCAATGGCCATCACGTAGGGAGGCACGTCGCGCGTGACCCCGGCGTTGTTGGCGATGAAGGCGTGCGCGCCGATCTTGCAGTACTGGTGGACTGCGACATAGCCGCTGAGGATCGCCCAGTCCCCGAGGTGCACGTGCCCGGCGATCATCGCCAGATTCACCATGATGACGTTGTCGCCAAGCACGCAATCGTGCGCCACGTGCGTGTAGGCCATGAGCAGGCAATCATCGCCGATGCGCGTGACGCCCTGATCCTGCACGGTGCCACGGCTGATGGTGCAGTACTCGCGGATCACGTTGCGGGCGCCGATGACCAGGCGCGTGGGCTCGCCGGCGTACTTCTTGTCCTGCGGCGCCTCGCCGATCGAGGCGAACTGGAAGATGCGGTTGCCCTCTCCGATGCTGGTGTGACCGTTGATGACCACGTGCGGGCCGATCCAGGTGCCCGCCCCGATCATCACATCGGGGCCGATCATGCTGTACGGACCCACCTCGACGTCGGCGGCCAGTTCCGCACCGGCCGCCACGATCGCACGCGGGTCGATCATGGCACCTCGGCCGGCGGCGCCGCCGTGGCCTCCTTGAGGTTCGGCGCCACCATGATCTGGGCGTGCGCGACCTCCTCGCCGTCCACCTCGGCGGCGGTCGCCAGCTGCCAGATGCCGCGCAGGCTGCGCTCGTAGCGCGCGATGAGGATCAGCTGATCGCCCGGGACCACCGGGCGACGGAAGCGCGCCTTGTCGATGCCGACGAAGTAGACGCTGGCGTTGGGATTGGCGATCACGTCCGCGCTGATATACGCGAGCAGGCCGGCGACCTGCGCCAGCGCCTCGATGATCAGCACGCCCGGCATCACCGGCCGTCCCGGGAAGTGACCCGAGAACCATGGCTCGCCGAAGGTGACGTTCTTCAGCGCGCGGATACTCTGACCGCGCACGCATTCGAGCACCCGGTCCACCAGCAGGAAGGGGTAGCGGTGCGGCAGGCGCTGCATCACCCCGTGGATGTCGAGCTGGACCGCCTGCTGCGCCTCTGCGTCACTCATCGTCGCGTCGTCCTCGTCACCCGTTGCCGTCGCCGGCGCGTCAGCCAGCGCCAGCGTGTTAGCCATCGCCAGCGCGTCAGCCAGCGCCGCCGCGTTCCCCCCTGCCGCCCGATCCGCGCCGCGCCGCGAGCTTCAGGCCCGCCACGATGCGCTTCCAACGCGCTATCGGCTCCGCCGACCACAGGCTCGCGTAAGTGCCGGGCTCACGGATCGAACCCGACACGGTCGTTCGGCCGGCAATCACCACATCATCGCAGATCTGGATGTGACCGGCGACGCCGACCCCTCCGCCGACCATGCAGCGCGCTCCGATGCGCGTGCTGCCCGAGATCCCGGTACAGCCGGCGATGGCGGTGTGCGCGCCCAGGTGCACGTTGTGGCCGATCTGCACCAGATTGTCGAGCTTGACACCCGACTCGATGACGGTGTCCTCGATGGCCCCGCGGTCCACGGTGCTGTTGGCACCGATCTCCACGTCATCGCCGATGCGCACGCCGCCGATCTGCGGGACCTTGACCCACTCACCGCCGCCCTCGCGGGCGAAGCCGAAACCGTCGGCGCCGATCACCGCCCCCGGGTGAATCAGCACGCGCTCGCCGAGCCGCACGCCCGGCAGCAGCGTCACGCGCGCCACCAGGCGCGTATCGGCCCCCACCTGCACTCCCGCACCGATCACGCATCCGGGACCCACCAGGCACCGCGCCCCGATTCGCGCCCCGGAGCCGATGAGCGCGAACGCGCCGACTTCGACGCTCGCCTCCACGCTGGCATCCGGCGCCACGCTGGCGCTCGGATGAATGCCGGCCGAAGGCGGTGCCGTCGGGTGCAGCAGCGCGGCGATGCGCGCGAACAGCGCGTGGGGGTTGTCGGTGATCAGCGCGGGCACCGGGCAGTGTCCGGCCTGCGCGGCCTCGAGCACCACCGCGCCGGCGCGCGTGCCGGCGAGCTCGCGCGTCAGGCGGGGATTCGCCAGGAAACTCAGCGCCGTCGGGTCCGCGGCCGCGAGCGGTGCGACGTGATCGACCCGCCGCTGCGGGTCGCCGCGCAGCGCACAACCAAAGCGCACCGCCAGCTCTGCAAGCGCGAAGCTCATGCGGGCGTGGGGGTCAGCGGCGGGGCCGGCCGTGGGCGGAGCGCGGCGCTCGCGCGGCACGCGGCGCAGCCGGCCTAGTGGCTCCGAGTTGTCGAGCGCGAGCGCGTGCTGCCGGAGCCGGTGCCCGCCGTGGCCTGCAGCGCCGCCAGGATCGGCTGGGTGATATCGATGGCCGGGTTGGCGAAGATCACGCCGTCGGCCAGCACCAGGTCGAAGCGCTGCGCCTGCGCGTACTGTTGCACCTGTTCCACGACCACCTTGGCGACCGCGGACATCTCCTGGTTCTGCCGCGCCTGCAGGTCGTCCTGATAGTCCTGCTCCTTCTCCGTCAGCTCACGCTGCCCGTCGCGCAGCGATTGCTCGGCGGCATTGCGCGCGTCGGCGGTCATGGTCGCGCCATTGCGCTGCAGCTGATCCTCCTGGTTGCGCAGCCGCTGCTGCTCGCTGTTGATCTCGCTCAGCTTCGGCTGAAACTCGCGCTGCAGGGCGGCGAGCACGGCCTTGGCCTGCGGCGATTGCTGCATCAGCATGGCGTAATTGACGAAGCCGATCTTCAGATCCGCCCAGGCCGGCGCGGACACCAGCAGCAGCGCGAGCGCTCCCCCCAACGCAACGCGGCCCGTACGACGGGCCACCCCAGTACCTGATTCTCGCATATTGGCAATCCCTACCTAGAATGACTGACCGACCGTGAACTGAAATTCCTCGGTGCGGTCCTCGAAGTGCACCAAGTCCCCGTCGGAGGCGTTCAGCGGCTCGCCGAAGCTGAAGCGGAACAATCCCACCACCGGGGCGAGCCACTGCACGGACACGCCCACCGATTCCCTGAGCGCATGATAGCTGAAAGGGTAGGTGACCGGGGTCTCGAGATCCTTGCCGAGGAACTTGGTACTGTCGGTCGAAAAGACGTTGCCCATGTCGAAGAACAGGCTGGCACGCGCACTCGTCTGCCACTTTTCCGGCGTCGGGACGATCAGCTCGGTCTGCGACGTGGTCAGCAGATTGCCGCCATAGGGATTGCCGTTGGTATCCACCGGCCCGAGCGTGTCCTCCAGATAGCCGCGCACCGAATCGGGCCCGCCGGCGAAGAAGCGCTTGTAGGGCGGCAACGCGGTGGTGTCACCGAGCGCCTCGCCGTAGCCGAGCTGCAGGTTCTCCGACAGCGTCCAGCCGTGCGTGATCGGCAGGTAGCCGGAGAACTGGTAGTTGGCAATCAGGTAGCGTACGTCCAGCCCCGGGGGTACGTAACTGATCCTTATGGTATTGCGCACTCCCTGATCGGCAAACAGCCCACGGTTCAGGGAGGTGTAGACGTAGGCGGCGGTGAGCTCGGCGGTCTCGTAGCGGGTGCCGAGGACCGCGCTGGTATCGGTGACGGTGGTGCCGTCCGGCTCGATGAAGGTGGAATTCACCGACCCCGAATAGGGATGGCCGTTCTGCTCCACCCACTGCACCGCCTGGCGCGCGCTGCCGTCCTCATAGGTCTGCAGGTTGGCGTCCTGCAGTGAGACCCCGGCGCTGATGAACTGATTCTCGCTGAGCGGGTAACCGAACGTGAGACCCAGTGTCAGGTTCTTCGAGCCGAGCGCCGAGGACTGCGCGTACAGCTGCGTGGAATCCGAATAGCTCAGCGCGATGGTGCGTGACAGTCCGTTGACGGTGATGTACGGATTGGTCTCGCTGACGCTGTAGACCTTGTTGTACAGCCCCGCGTCCAGGTTCAACGACAGCTGATCGCCACCTCCCAGAAAGTTGGTGTCGGAGAGGTTCCCGTTGAGCACGAATTTTTCATAAGCCGAATAGCCGATACCACCGCCCACACTGGAGGCGGAGCGCTCCTTGACGGCCATGTCCACATCCACCTCGTCGGGCGTGCCCGGCACCGCCGCGGTGCTCGTGTCGACACTCTCGATGTACGGCAGGCGCTCGAGACGCAACTTGGACTGCTCCAGCGCCAGGTTGGACAGCCAGGCGGCCTCGAGCTGTCGCATCTCGCGGCGCAGTGTCTCGTCGTTGCTGCGCGTGGTGCCCGTAAAGTTGATGTGCCGCACGTACACGCGGTCGCCCGGATCGACGAACAGCGTGAGGCTCACGATCCTGTGCGCCTCGTCGGTGGTTGGCACCGGATCCACCTTGGCGAAGTAGAAGCCCTCCGCGCCCAGGCGGTTCTTGATCGCATCCTCGGTCTCGCTGATGAGATGCTGCGAGTAGATCTGCCCGCGATGCACCAGCAGCAGCCGCTGCAGATCGGCTTCCGGCACGATGAGGTTGCCGGCGAGCTTGATGTCTCCGAGGTGATAGAGGTCGCCCTCGACGACGTTCACGGTGATGAAAATATCCTTCTTGTCCGGTCCGATGGTGACCTGCGCCGAGACGATGTGCGCGTTCGCATACCCACGATCCTGGAAGTAGCCCTGGATCTTCTCGAGGTCTCCCTGCAGCGATTCGCGCGAGTAGCGATCCTTGGAATTGAAGAGCGTCAGCAGCGTCGGGGTCTGCAGCGACAGCGTCGAGAGGATCGCCTGGTCCTTGAACGAGGTGTTGCCCACGATGTCGATCTGGCGGATCTTGGCGCGGTTGCCTTCCTTGATATTGATGCTGATGCGCACGCGATTGTCCGGCAGGTTGTCCACCTTCGCGTCGATCTGCACCCCGTACTTGCCGCGGCTGTAGTACTGATCGGTCAGGGCCTGCGTGAGGTCATCGAGCGTGGAACGGTCGAAGGTCTTGCCGGCCGTGAGGCCCGCCATGCGCAGCACCTTGTTCAGATCCTCGGTCTTGATGTCCTTGTTGCCCTTGATGTCGATGCTCTCGATCGAGGGCCGCTCCTTCACGACCACCAGCAGCGTATCGCCGACGCGCCGCAGCTCCACATCGGCGAAGAAGCCGGTCGCGTACAGCGCGCGCAGCGCATCGCTCACCCGCTGTCCGTCGAGCTGATCGCCGATGTTGACGGGCAGGTAGTTGAATACCGTGCCCTCGGAGATGCGCTGCAGCCCGATCACGCGGATATCGCGCACCGTGAAACTGGCGTCCGGATTGGCGGTGGACTGATCGCCACCCTCGTCCGCCGGCGCGGCGGCCGGCGGCGCCGTGGCCGGCGCGGC
>JASHSK010000126.1 GCA_030038755.1 Gammaproteobacteria bacterium | reverse complement strand
CTGTGCGGTGGCAGCGCGCGATGGTATCTCCACAGCTCCGCGCCCGTGGCCGCGTTGAGCGCCAATATCAGGTCGCTCGGGCCGTACACGAACAGCACCCCGTCGTGCTCGAGCGGAGTGGCCTCGTCGTTACCGGGCGGCAACGACAGCGACCAGGCCAGGCGCAGACTGCCGACGTTGGCGCGCGTGATCTCGCTGAGCGGGCTGAAGCCGCTGTCCGCGTAGTCGCGTCGCCACGTGAGCCACTCACCCGGCGCCGGGTTCTGCAGCATGGTCTCGGTGACGGGCGTGAAGGTATCGAGTGGATTGGGCGCTGCCGGCCAGGGAGGCAGCGTGGCATCGGGCGCGAGCCGGCCACCCGGACCTTCGGGCACCGCTGGCACGCCGGGGAAGCGCGCAGCGCGCAGCGCATTGGGGTCCGCCGTCAGCGCCGTGTCGCCCGCGGCGACTCCATTCTGTGCAAGCAGGTACGCGACGAGCCGTGCGTACGCGTCGTCATCGAGCGAGCCGGCCTTGCCCGGCGGCATGGAACCCTTCAGAAAGTCGAACAGATCCGCCAGCGAACGGCCGGACCAATGGCCCGCAAAGACATCACCGCGCAGCGGTGGGCCGAAGCGGCCGTCGCTCAGCTGCGCGCCATGACAGCTGGCGCAGTTCTGCGCGTAGAGACTCTCGCCTGCGGTGGACTGGGCGCTGGTGAACAGCGAGGCCGCGGGCGCGCCCGCTGGCGCGGCCGCCGCTGCGGCAGCGCCCTGCTGCCCCTGGGCCTGTGCGAGAGCCGGCGCGCATACGCCGATTGCGCAGGCTGACGCTCCGGCCAGCACCGCACCTCGGGCCAGTGTCGCGCCTCGGGCCAGTACCGCACCCCATGATCGAAGCGATTTTCTCATGACTGGTCCTCCCCAGGCATCAGAGGCCCGGCAGCTGACGCTGCCGGGCCAAAGAAAGCCCCACCCTCGACGCGGCCGCGGGGTGATTGCAGACTCTAGAAATCTCTGCGGATGCGCACCCCCAGCTGCATCGGGTTACCGTAGTAGACATCGTCGCCCATGATGCCCGAGAAGTACACCTGGTTGGTGAAGTTGGTGTCGTAGGCCTCGACCTGCCACTGGTTGACGCTGTAGGTCAGTGCAGCGTTCCAGATGCGCCGTGCGCCCAGCGTGTAATAGGGAATCTCGAACAGCGAGGCATACTGCTTGGCGGTGTACGAGTAGGTGATGCTCGGATCGAGCGTGCCCCGACTGAGGCGGAACAGATAGTCGAGGGTCATGGTGCCCTGGAACACCGGTGCATAGGTGCCCGTCTCACCGGAGATGTTCACGTAGTAGTCCGCATCGCCGGGGTAGATGCCCGCGTAGTCGAAGCAGGCCGGCGGCGGGGCGACCCCCGGATAACCACACTGCCCCTTGCCGGCCGCACTCGGCGGCAGGGCGTAGCTGGCCACGTTCGTGATGCCCGTCACCGTGGCTTTCTCGTAGCCGCCGGTGAAGTTCACCCCGAGCCCGCCGAAACGGCCGTCCAGGCTCCCCTCGATACCCTTCAGCGTTTCGCTGCCCAGGTTACCGAGTGCGCCGGTGTTGCCGGTGAGCGGGAAGAACAGCCCCGCCTGCTGGGCGTTCTGGTCCACCGTCCAGTAGCCGCCGAGGTGCGTCCGCAGGTGCCCGGCGAGCATCGTGCCGTTCCAGCCGATCTCGTAGTCATTGACGTGCTCGGGAAGGACGGCCTGGGCCGGCTGCGGCGCCGTCTCGGTCCCCTCGGCGATGCCGATCCCGCCCTTGTAGCCGCGCGCGTAGAACGCGTAGAAGAACTGCCCCTGCAGCGGAGTCCAGTTCAGGTCGATCTTGCCGGTCGGCACGCTGTCCTCGAAGGGCGCGCGCATGTTCGGCGTGGAGCAGAAGTAGCCGAACTTGGGAGCCGGCGACTCGAAGCAACCGATCGATGGTGCGGTGGCCGGAATGATATCCGGAATCTCCGCCTGGTCGACCGTGCCGCGCAGCACCGCGTTGTCCCAGTTCTCGCGTGCCCCGACCTGCAGCTGCAACGTCGGCAGCATCTGCCAGCTGAGCTGGCCGAACACGCCCGCGATGCGGTAGATGGTGTCGTCGTTGACATTGATGATGAACGGTAACGCAGTGCTATACGGCGGCGAGCTGGTGGTCCCATTCACGGTCACGCCGGTGTCGCGATAGAACCAGCTCGCGCCGGCCACATAGTTGAGCTTGCTCCAGAACGGGCCGGTCGTGGGCGAGATCAGGTCGACCTCCTCGCTGTAATAGTCGTCCTTCGGAATCCACTGGTAGGAGGCGCCCGAGTTCGGCAGCGTGCAGCCGCAGCCGTCCGACAGCGTGTTGTACTGTGTCTGCTCGAACCCGGTCACCGAGCGCAGATCCGTGCCGTCACTGAACGTGTAATCGAGCTTCAGGCCGTTGCGCCAGTTGTAGTACGGGTGCCCTTCGGCCGCCAGCACTCCGTTCTGCGGGGTCCAATCGAGGACGAAGGGCAGGGTCGAGGTGTCCGACAGGAAATTCGTGTAGCAGGTCGGCCCGGCCGAGCCGTTCGGACAGGTCTTCGCTCCCTTCGGCAGCGTAAACGGTGTCGGATTGAGCTCCGCCGGATCGCCGCCGTCCTCCGAGCTCGTGTATTGCAGCTTCAGCAGCAACTGCAGGCTGTCGCTGGGTTTCCACAGCGCGCCGGCGCGGAAGTCCTTGTTGTCAGTCTGGCCCGGATCCTGAACCGGCTCGTTGTTCCCCGGGTCGACCAGCGCGCCGATGTCCCGATAGAAGCTACCCATCTGCTCCACGTTGCCGGCAAGACGCACCGCCAGCACGTTGGGATCGAGCACGAAGTTCACGGCGCCATCGAAGCGCTTGTCGCTGTAGTTGCCGATCTGCATCTCGGCGTAGCCGTTGGTGCCCTGGAAGTTCGGGTTGACCGAGGTGACCTCGATCGCACCGGCCGTGGAGTTGTAGCCGATGAAAGTGCCCTGCGGCCCGCGCAGCGTCTCGACGTCCTGGATGTCGTAGAACGGATCACCGAATCCGTGCTGCTCGGCGATGAACAGGTTGTCCTCGAGCAACGCGACGCCCAGCGGCAGCGAGGGCGAGAAGGCCGTGCCGAGGCCGCGGATGCTGGGCGACTGATACAGGCCGTCGTTATTGAAGGTCAGGCTCGGGGTGTACAGATCCAGGCTCTCGAGCTGGGTGACGTTCTGCGCCGCCAGCTGCTCACCGGAAGTGGCCACGATCGAAATCGGCGTGGTCTGGATATTCTCCGTGCGCCGCTCGGCGGTCACGACCACTTCCTGCAGCTCACCGGGCGCCTGGCTCGCGTTCTGAGCAGTACTCTGATCGGCCGCCGGCTGGGCATTGCCCGCATTTTGATCCTGCGCGAAGGCCACGCTGCACACAGCGCCACAGCTCACCGCCACCGCAGCCGCAAACGCCACGTGCCTCAACATACGCATCGTCGTCCCCATGGTTCCCCCCAGGCGACTCACGCCGTTTTTGAAATGCGACTCGCCAATACTACCGCAGGATTCGTCGGGAGTACGCAACATTACATCGTTCGGGCCTGCTTATACGCAAGTGCGCAAGGTTGCTATGCCGCAACTTACGGATTCATTTCCCCCGGGCGATCAGTCTCTGAGGACTCGAGCTGCCTGACGGTCATGTTATTGGCAAACCCTGCGCAGATGCATGGGGAATCCGGATCATTTTCACTGATGACCATCGATGCCATCGATGTAACGACGGCCTGGCGGCCGAACGACTCGCCGGCTTCGCGCCTGCGCGCTAAGAACCCGCCCCTGATCCCAGCGCCAACGGCCCCAGCAGCGAGATGCCGCGCGGCGGTCCCGGCCGCGGCGGCTGATTGTCCGGCACGATGCTCACGAGGCGCAGCTCGTTACGCGTCAGCCTGGCGGTGATCCGGTTGTAGAACGGCAGCGGACCAAGCCCGTTATCTTCGTGCGCGAGGTTGAAGGTCACCGTATCGCCGTGGATCACGAAGTCGACCAGCGCCACCATCGTATAAGGATTGTCGCAGGGGCCGCAGACCAACCCGAACAGATGATCGCCGTCGCGGCGTATGAAGAAGTATTGCTTCCCCGGGCCACTGCCATTCAGCCATAACCCCTCGAGGCGGCCCGGCGTGAGCTGCTCCCACGGTCCGGGCTGTGCCCACGGCGGTGTCCGCAGCGCCGCGGCCAGCCCACCGGGTGGAGCAGACTGGCCGTGCTTGCCGTAGGCCGCGACGTTGACGACGGGCGCCCCCGGCTGCGGCAATGCTTCGGCCACAGCGACGCCGCCGAAGGGGACGGGTCCACGCTGGTCCTTGCGCATATCCCAGGAAAAAGCGCCGCCGCCGGGACCGCCCATCTGCCCGCTGACCACCAGGTGATCGCCTTCGATGCGCGCGGCGACATGGTCCTGGTAGGCCAGGCTGCCGTCATCCCGCACGTGGTCGACGACGAAGCGCATCACATCGGCGGCGAGTGTGCCGTGGACGTAGGCGAGCGTCTCCCCGTCATCGCACGGCGCGCAGTACGCGCCGCGCACCGTGTTACCGCGGATGGTGAGCTCATAGACGTGACGGGTGCCGTCGACCGTCGCTTCCCAGCCGCCGCGCACGTCGTCGGCAGTCAGCGCCTCGGCAGTCAGCGCCCACGTGGGGTGCGCGGCGATCGCCAGCAGCAGCACGCATACGGCTACCCGCAGCACGCACGGGGGCTGCGGCAGTTTTGAAAATTCCAGGGTGCGCACCGCAGTCCTCATTTCGCCGAGGCCCGGGTGACGGGCCCCGGTCTGGCCGTCGCCGCAAAGGACAGGGGGCCAAGAAAGGTCATGGAAACGATGCGATCGATGTTGGGTTGCGTGGCATCCAGGCGCAGCTCGTGGTCGGCGATGTGCGCGACGATGTGGTGTTCGTAGGGCAGCGGACCCCTGCCGTGGTCTTCATGACAGATGTTCCACTGCACCGTATCGTCATCGTCCTGGATGTAGAAGTCCTCCATGGCGGCCATGCTGTAGGGGTTGTCGCAGGGCCCGCACACCAGGCCGCGCAGCACGTGCCCATCGCGGCGAATGATGAAGTATTGCTTGTTCGCCCCGTCCCCCGAGAGCCACACACCCACCAGCCTGGCGGCTGTGATCGGCTCCCACGGCCCGGGCTGCAGGTAATGAAACACTGGCGCCGCAGGCCCGGGCGGCAACGGCCCGCTCGGATCACGACGCATCGTCCAGGTGAAATCTGCGCCTCGCGGCGCACCGCTGTGCCCCGTGACGATCAGGTGACCGTTCTGCACGCGGCCGCGGACGTGGTCCTGATAGAGCGTGCTGCCGTCATCGCGTACGTGTGTGATCGTGAAGGTCAGCTCCGCGGTACCGAGCCGGCCATCGACGAAGGCGAGCGTGTTGGCATCGTCGCAGAAGGTGCAGTACGCGCCCGAAATGCGCCGCCCGACGATGCGCAGCTCGAAGATGCGCGGGACGCCATCGACGGTGGTCTCCCAACCGCCGCGCACCTGATTGGCATCCAGCGCCGCCGGCGCGGCGGCCGGGATCGCCACAGCCTGCGCGCGCTGCGCGGCCTGGGCGCTTTGCGCGGCCTGGGCGCTCTGCGCGGCCTGGGTGGCCGCGACGTGCCCAGCGCCAAGCAACGCCAGCCCGATGATCAACGTCCTCATGTCCCACCCCCCGGAGCGCCCTGTCCGGCCGCCCTGCCCGGCCTGCTGGGCGTCGTGCCCCACCGCCCGCCGACCCTGTCTGACTGCCGTCACGGCGGCGCATCCACGTGCTGTCCGCGAAACATATTATTCGAACGGTGATCGCCCGCGAGCCAGCGCTCGAGCTCCGCGTGCGCTCTGGCCTGGATCGAGGCCGCCAGGCCCGCCATCTCCGCCCTGTCCAGCGCGAACTCCACGATCATACCGTTTGGATCGACGGCGTACAGCGAGCGGCAGTAGCCGTGCTCGTGAACGTAGGTCTGCGGCTCGCGGTAGCCGGCCGCCAGCAGGCGCTGCTCTATGGCCTGCTGTGTCTCCCGGTCGACCTTGAGGGCGATATGATGAAACGGCGTGTGAGGCATCTTCGGACCGAAGTGCGCCTCGACCTCGGGATCGGCAAACTTGAAGAACGCCAGCGCGCCGCCGTCCGCCAGTCCGAAAAATACGTGGCAGTAGACCCGCTCGGCCCCCCAGAGCTGATCGGCCTCGCACCAGGTGGCGATGAGCGGCAGGCCGATGATGTCCTCGTAGAATCTGCGCGTAGCCGCAAGGTCGCGCGTGACGTATGCATGGTGATGCAGACGCGTGGGCAGGTGCGCGGGCAACCGCGCGCCGCCATGGGGGCCTGTAGCCTGATCGGGCCCTTCGGCCCTGGCCATGGTCGGTGTCATGACAATGCCTCCGGTCAGGAGCTCGCGGATGGCAGTTCGTGCTCCTTGCGCACGATCTGCGCGCCGGCGACCATCGCGGTGAGCTTCGCGAAAGCAATCTCGCGCGGCAGATACTTCATGCCACAGTCCGGTGCCAGGATGATATTCGCGGCATCCACATACGGCAAAGCACGGCGGATGCGCGCCGCAACATCCTCCGGCGCCTCGACCTCGAGACTATCGAGGTCGATCACACCGAGGATGATCTGCTTCCCGCGCAGCTGGGCGAGCACCGAGCAGTCCAGACGTGATTGCGCCGTCTCGATCGAGATCTGCCGGCAATGGCAGGCGGCCAGCTCCGGCAGGAAGGAATACGCGCTCGGCCGCGTGTGAACGAGCGCCGCGTAGCCGAAACACACGTGCACCGCCGTCGTCCCCGCGACGCCCTCCAGCGCGCGCTCGAGCGCCGCCAGACCATAGGCCCGCGCCTCCTCGGGGCGTGCCTGCAAATATGGCTCGTCGATCTGCACGACGTCGGCGCCGGCGCGAAACAGGTCGCGGATCTCGGCGTTCACCGCCGTGGCATAGTCCATCGCCGCCAGCTCCCGGCTGCCGCCGTAATGATCGACCTGCGCCTGCTGCGCCATCGTGAAGGGACCCGGCACCGTCATCTTGATGCGGCGCTGTGTGTGGCGGCGCAGGAACGCCAGATCTGCGAGCGCCACGGGGTGTCGCCGTCGGATGGGTCCAACGACGCGCGGTACGGCAATGGGATTGCCGCTGCGGCCCAGCGCCCTGCCCGGTCGGTCGAGACTGATCCCCTCGAGTGCCGTCGCGAAATGGTTGGAATAGCTTTCCCGGCGGATTTCTCCGTCAGTGATGATGTCGAGGCCGGCTTCCTCCTGCGCCCTGATCGCCACCAGCGTCGCATCGTCCTGGGCCTCGCGCAGCCGCGGCTCCGGGATGCGCCACAGCTCGGGCATGCGCAGGCGCGGAACGTTTCCCATCAGCAGCCTGCGATCCACCAGCCACTCCGGCTGCGGGTAGCTGCCCACGAGCGTGGTCGGAAACATCATGACAAAGTCCCGGCTGAATCAGCAGCTCGACAGCCTCTGCGCGGCTCGAGGCCGCGGCGATTCTCGCATAGTAACCGCCCCCGCGAATGACTATCATTGATGGCGACGATCAATAACGAGAAGCCATCATCGAACTCAGACACCTGCGCTACTTCGCCTTCCTCGCTGAAACTCTCAACTTCACGCGGGCCGCCGAGCGTGCGCACGTCACACAGTCCACGCTGTCGCACCAGATCAAGCAGCTCGAGGAGCAGGTCGGCAGCAGGCTGTTCGACCGCGTACGCAAGCGCGTGGTGATGACCGAGAGCGGCGAGGTATTCCTGGCCCACATCACGCGGGCACTCAAGGAGGTGGACCATGGGCTCGCAGCCATCAGGCGCGACCCCGGTGCGCTCACCGGCCTGGTGCGCGTCGGCGTGCTGCATACGTTCAACATTCACTTCATTCCGTCGTGCGTCGCCAGCTTCCTGGCCCGCTACCCGGACGTGAAGGTCGTGGTCGACGAGCTGGCTGCGGACGACATCCCGGCGCGGCTGAAGGCCGGCGGCATCGACATCGGCATCAGCTACCGGCCCGAGCAACCCGGCGATCTGCAGTTCGAGCCGCTGTACAACGAGGAGCTGGTGCTGGTGGTGTCGCCCGAGCATCCATGGGCCGGCCGCAAACGCGTACGCCTGGTCGAGCTGCATCACCAGAGGCTGGTCCTGCTGCAGCGGGAGTTCTGCTCCCGCAGGCTCCTGGAGGAGTGCTTCACGGCGTGCGGCGCCGAGCCACAGGTGGTGGCGGAAATGAATACCGTCGCACCGATGCTGGGACTGGTGGAGCGCAGCGGCATCGCCGCCACCATCGTTCCGCGCTGCGCGCTGCTGGAGGTGCGCAACCTGCGCGCAATTCCGATCGAGCACGCGACGCCGGTGCGTACGCCGGGCATCCTGCGGCGCGATTACGACATGCAAAGCAATCCGATCAGCTGCTTTGCAACGATCGTGCGCAAAGCTGCGCTGGAGGGCGCCCCGCGCAGCGCACGTGCGGGGCGCCCGCGACGTCCGGGCCGTGCGGGACGCACCGGCCAGGCGCGCCGCATTGCACGCGAGCGCGCCGTCGATCTGGCGTTGATCAGGTCGTGAAACCGATCCAGCGGCCGGCCGCGACGATCACGATCCACAGCGCGAGCGAGATGCCGCCGGCGATGCGCACACGCAGCGGCGGGATGCCGCGATCCCACGTGGCCACGTCGCGCTCCAGGAGGCCGTGAAAGATCAGCATGTTCAGCGCTGCAAGGCCCATGCAGATCATCTTGATCCGGAACGGGAGATTGACGTAGTAGGTCGCGGCCTTGGAGCTGAACAGCAGCAGCCCGAAGGTTGCGGCGACCGCGAATGCACCCCATGTCCAGGGCAGTACGCTGCCCATCAGCTCGGTGACGGAACGCTCGCGATTGCCGATGCCGAGCAGCCGCAGATCGATCATCGCCACCGACCCGACGACCAGCGTCAGCGCCAGCACGTGCGCAATCTCGAACATCGGGAACAGCCATTGCGAGTGCGCGATCGCGGCAGCATAGGGTTGCTGCTCGATCGCCCGCATGAGATCCAGCATCCTCATGCGAGAGCCGACCCGCGCCCTGCGGGTTCAGACGGAGCGCAGACCTTCACACGTACGCGATCAGGCGACCGGCGGCGATGATGCCGACGCACAGCAGCAGGCTGCCCAGTGCAATGGCGCCGCCCAGGCCGCGACGCCGCGGCGAGACGCTCCAGAACTGCGGATCGCGCCGCAGACCCGCCTGCAGGACCAGCGTCAGCGCGATCAGGACCGCCACCAGCAGCATCTTGATGCGAAACGAGGGATTCAACAGCTCGCGCCCCGGCTCGGTGATCGTCAGCAGCACACCGGTCACGAACAGCACTCCGAGCGCGCACCACACCCAGGGCAGATAGCCCGCCGCCAGGCGCTGCAGTGGCGGAGCGCGGCGCATGAGGCCGAGCACCCGGACGTGCATCATCACGAGCATCGTGACCAGGGCCGCGATGGCCAGGATGTGCACGGTCTGCACGGCCGGCACGAACCAGTCGGCGTTCCCAAATGCCTGGCTGAGCCAGGTCGCGGAAAGCCAGTCACACAGGTGTTGAATCATGCCGGTGCAGCTGCATTCGCCTTCGACGCACGTCAGCCGCCGTTCGCGACCGGGTTGCTGGTGGGCACCTGGAAGGCGATCCTGACGCCGCCCGCGGTCGTGAAGCCGTTGATGAACCCCCCATCCACCCCATTCTTGCGCGGCGCGAACTCCACCGAGATGCGGTCGCCGACGTTGATCATATGGGGCCGCCAGCCGGCGCGGTAGAACGTGTTCACGCTCTGACCTTCGAAGGCGATGGTGCGCGTGCCGTGCGCATCCGTTATGACGAGCGTCAGGGTCATGTGAGGGTTGATGACGCGGACATCCTTGACCACACCCCGCAGCTCGACCATGCGGCGAAAGTCGTACTCGGACCCGGAATGATGCGCCAGCGCCGGCACGCCTCCGGCCAGCGCCAGCGCTCCCATCAGCTCTGCAGAGAACTTCATGGCGGTGGCTTTCACGGTGCTCGCTCCTGTGGGTCCCCCGCAGCCGTATGCGCGCGCGCCGCGTCGTGGCGCTGACGAAGCTGCTGCAGGTGATCGAGCCAGGCTTCCTCGTTGCACTCGTACGGCAGCAGTATGCCGTGCGGATCGTACGCCCACCTCTTCCTCTCCTTGAATGGCTGGGTATAGAACGTCGGATCGGTCAGGGTCCAGTCCGCCTCCAGCACCCTGGTCCCCTTGGGATCGGAGAAGACGTGATAGCGCTCGTCGATACGCGCCTGGGCGCTGTGAGGATATGCCGTGTCCTCCTGCTCCTTGAGCGAGGAGGTCGCGACGACCAGCGTGTTGCCCTCCCAGCGCGCGACCGAGTAACCGTCGCGATCGGGAATGCGATCTCCCTGCGGAATGACCTTCGAGCCGAAGTACAGCCGACGCACTTCGTTGTGCGCCTCGTAGATGATGGTGATCTGCTCGGGTCGCTGGATGATCTCCATGGGATAGAGGCCCGAGAACATCATCGCCTCGGGCATCCCTGAGCCGAGGCAATAGGCTCCGGGAGAGTCGTCCGGACCGATGATCGAGCGGTAGTCGGCGAGCCTGGCGGTGCCGAGCGCCGTCAGCGGCAGTTTGACGCGCGGCAGACCGAATGTCGGCGCCCCGGGCTCGACGTAGGCGGTCCACACCCCGCTCAGGTCCGGCCGATTCTGCTGCGCCGTCTGGGCCGCCCGGGCCGCAGGCATGGCGGACCACGACAGCAGCACGGACGCCAGCCCGACGAGCGGCATCGTCACACACGCGCGCAACGGCCAGGACATGCACCCACCCCCCGCGCCGCTCCCCCCGGCGCAGCGGCATTGTACCCCCGGGGCGCACCGCTGCGAGCCCGCGTGCGCAACGGAGGCGCTCGGCGTCGAGACGTATGCTCGAGGCGTCGGCGTGCTCGAACGCTACTCGATGCCCTTGCAGATGCGCTGCGCGCCGCGCCCGCTGCAGCAGTATTGCGTGCAGTAGGTGGTCTTCGGCCTGTAGAGGCCGGTGAGCTGCTTGCGGAACTCCGGATACATCGTCTGCGCACCGCCCTGGCTGGCCAGCACGGGGATGCCGTAGTGCTGCTGCATGTAGGTGCGCGCGGCGGGAATCTGATCGGGCAGCACCGTGGCGGTGTGATAGCCGTCCGACAGGCCTTCGACCACCTCGGCCGGCTGGCAGTACTCGGGCACCTCGTTACTGTCGCCGGCCAGCTGCAGCCGGAAGTCCTGCCCCTTCACCCACGGAGCCTCGAGATAGACCGGATCGCGGATCACACCCAGGACCATCAGCTCATCTGCGTGGCGCGCGATGAACAGCCGCACCGTCGCCTGGCTGCTCATCGGCGGCCCGTTGCGCTCCAGAATCGAGTCATTCAAATGGGTGGCATAGACGACCAGCGTATCGCCTTCCCAATGCCCGGTCGTGAACCCCGCGTAGGTATGCACTGCCTGGGGCGGGGGCTGCGGCCGTCCGTCCATCCAGATGGTGTTGGGCAGTCGGTCATAGAGCGGCGCGCTCAGGTGCCAGGCCGTCACGTTGCCATAGTGGTCGCGCACCGCGGTGAATGTCCCACCCCACGGTCCCGTCACGAGGTACGACATCGGCCATGCCTCGCACTGCCGGTACAGCTCCTCGTGCTGATCGCCCGAGTACGCCCAGCCTGACTCGCGTCCCTGCTGATTCAGAGGAATGCCGGCGAAGTTGCCGGGGAAGGGTCCGCTGGCGTGCTCCCGGCCGTCCTGCGTGCTCTCCACCGCCCAGGTGCCGGAAAGATCGATCTGCGCACACACGGCCCCGGCGTACAGCATGACCGCCAGGCAGCTCACCACCGTCAACGCCAACGAGCGCGTCGTCATCGCCGGGCCCTCTCAAAAGCTCAACGAACAGGGCTGCGGGTCCCACCTGGAACCGTCCGGCTCCTGGTGGAACACCGAATCGTAGATGTACGGCCCCTGCAGGTATTCGGGGTCCCGTACCGTCGTGCTGACCGACAGCCATTGGTCGCCCTCGGGCTCGGCATGCAGGTCCCACCATTCGGTCGTCGTGGTGCCGGCCCCGTAGGGCACGCCATTCTTGCGCAGCAGCCCAGGCAGGAGGTGATCGGTGTCGATTTGCAGTGATCCGTAGTGTTTGCCCCTCGCAGCCGCCGCAGCGCCCGCCGCGGCGGCGCCGCCGGGCATGACCCACCTGGCCAGAGAGAAGCCCTGCAGGCTCGCGGCCACCTGCGTTCCCGGCGCCGCCGGCTTGAAATGCAGCAGCCGCGTCTGCATCCCGGCGTCGGTCTCCACGCGCAGCGTCTCGGCATCCCGCCAGCTGATGTGCAGCCGCTCGGGGTTGCGCATGAGCACGGCTGCGCCATACGCCTCGCACTGCTTGCCCGCGGCCTCGTCCGGCCCCGCCTTCCACACATCCGCCAGCTGCTTGGCCTTCTCGTTGAGCGGCACATCGGCGTATTCGCCCGGTCCGGGCACCAGCATGCGGAAGCGCCAGTTCTGCGTGATCAGCGACACCCAGTAGCCCCGCAGATCGATCGGCGCCGCCTGCTCGGCGCTCGGCGGCCTGGCGGCGGGCGCGGGCGGCGCCTG
>JASHSK010000125.1 GCA_030038755.1 Gammaproteobacteria bacterium | reverse complement strand
CGCCAGCGGACACCGCCTCGACAGGCTCATCGATTGGATGGTGCGCCTGCACTTCGGCCGATCCTTCGGAACAGGCGTCGAAGTGCTGTGGGTGATTGCGGGCCTGGCGCCGTGTGCGCTGATAGTGACGGGTGCGCTCATGTGGTGGAACCGCGTCGTTCGCAAGACGATGCGTCGCTCCGGGGAGCCTGCGCCGGAAGGCGGGCAGGCCGCGCCGGCAGGCGGGCAGGCTGCGCCGGCAGGTGGGCAGGCCGCGCTGGCAGGTGGGCGGGCCGGCGCCGATCGCTCCTGGGTATCAGGGCCGACGCCCGCTTCAACGCCGACGGAATAAGCTGGGGGCGAGCATCCCTGTCCGTGCCACGTAGGCGGCATACTGCTGCGGGAATTGCTGCAGCATGACGGCCTCCTCGCGTCGGGCACTGTAGAGGAAGTACGGGGCGATCACGACCAGCAGCAGCGCCCAGAGGACGTTTACGCCCATCGCGGAACCGAGCATTGCCAGAATCAGGCCCGTGTAGATCGGATGACGAATGCGTGCGTACGGCCCGCTGGTGACCAGTTCGGGCTGCTCCTTGCGGGACATGGGCATGCCCCAATTGCGCCCGAGGTGCCGGCGCGCGTTGATCGCCAGGCCGAAGCCCAGCAGACACAGCGCGGCGCCGGTCCAGCCGAGGATGGCGGAGTGGCCGGCGGCACGCTGCGTCTGCGCGAGGAACTGTCGAAGCGAGCGGGACTGCAGCAGCGCGACGACCAGCAGCAGCACGACCAGACGCACGCCGATTTCCCAGCGCCACCGGGGCCTGCTGGCGTTGCGCTTTGCGTCCCCGGCGGCGACTGCCCAGTAGACGATGAACAGCAGCCACAACCCCACGATGATCCAGCGGTACAGGCTCACTTCGCACCGCGCTGCGAGACAGTCTATTGGCCGCCGCGGCTGCCGCTCTGGGTGCTGCCGCTCTGCCGGCTGCCGCTGCCCTGGGCCTGCAGCGCTGCCAGCAGGGGCTGGGTGATGTCTATGGCTGGGTTGGCCGGGTTGTGCCAGATCACGATGCCGGCCAGGACCAGATCGAAGTGGTGGGCCTGCCCGTACAGCCGTATCTGCTGCGAAAGCACTGCGGAGACCTTGGACATTTCCTGGTTCTGTCGGGTGTTGAACTCGTCCTGATATTCGTTGGCCTTCTCGTCCAGGTCGCGTTGTCCGTCCTGCAGAGACTGCTCGGCGGCGCTGCGCTGATCAGCGCTCATCGTCGCCCCGTCGCGATCCAGCTGCGCCTGTTTGTCCTTGAGCGCCTGCCGCTCGGCATTCAGCTCGCGCTGCTTGACCGCGAACTCGCTGCGCAGCGACTCGATCATGGCCTTGCCCTGCGGTGACTCCTGCAGGAGTCGCTGCGAATCCACGAACGCGATCCTGGTGTCCGCCCACGCCGGTGCCGAGAGCAGCAGCGCAGAAATCCCGACCGCCACGAGAGCACGCACGACACCGGAGCGTGCAGCTCCCGCTGGGCGCATTGCGAAACATTCCTTTGGATTCATGACTCAGCGTCGATCGTATCATCTCACCCATCCCTGGTCTCTATGGCCCTGGTCTCTATGGAACCCCGTAGAGCCTCATGAACAGCCGCACGCCCCGGGCGACACGCCGGCGCAGCTCCTGCCGCGTCGGTACGCCGCGATAGCGCAGCGTCGTCTCGATACGCAGAAATCCCTGCCACAGCCCCGCCAGATCACCCGCGGCGGCGAGCGGATCCTGCACCCGCAGCAGCCGGCGATTCTCGCCCGCAGTGATCAGCTTGACCAGGGTCGCGCGTGCACGCCCAGGTCCGGCAGCGAAGAAGCGCGCGGCCAGGTGAGGGTAGCGCTCGGCGGCACCGCCGAGCAGCCGCTCGAACTGCAGTCGCTCGGGATTCGTGAGGAAGGTCAGCAGCCGCAGCCCGAAGCGCCGCAGCCTGGCCGGAAGGTCCAGTCCGGTCTCCTCGCTCAGTTCGCTGTCCCCGACTATGCGCGCGGATTCCCTGCGGATCACCGCCTCCAGCACGGCGCTGCGGTCCTGATATTTGGCGTACAGCGTGGCCTTGGAGACATGAGCCCTGCGGGCGATCTCGCCCATGGTCACCGCATCGTAGCCCCTGGCCAGGAACAGCTCGCGCGCAGCGGCAAGTACTGCGGCGCCCTTGGTTGGATCGACAGGCCGGCCCCGGCGGCGCGCAGGCGCGCGCCGAGCGCGCGCGCGCTTAAGTCTGGCTCCAGCCACCGCCCAACGCCTTGTAGAGCGAGACCAGGTCGCTGGCGAGGGCACCGTCGCTCTGCGTCAGCTGCATGCGTGTCTGCAGCACGGCGCCCTGAGCCGCGAGCACCGGCTCTATATTGTCGAGTCCCATCTGGAACTGCCTGCGCGTCACCTCCGCGGCCGCCTGCGCGTTGCTGAGCGCGTCGCGCAGCGCGCGATTCTTTTTCAGCTCATCGCCGTAGCGCGTGAGCGCATCCTCGACGTCGCGCAGGGCATCGAGGATGGTGCTTTGATAGGCGTACAGCGCCTGTTGATCCTGCTCCTCGGCGATGCGCACGTTGGCCCGGCCGCGTCCCCCCTGGAACAACGGCCAGCTGAGCGCCCCGGAAACGTTGTACTGGCGGCTGGCGATGTCGAGCAGATGCTTCAGGTCGATGGATACCAGGTCCACCGCTCCGGTGAGACTGATCTTGGGATACAGCGCGTCCACGGCAACGCCGATGCGAGCGCTGGAGGCGGCGAGCGCGCGCTCGGCAGCGCGCACATCCGGCCGCCGGCGCAGCAGATCCGCGGGCAGGCCCACGGGGATGGCCGGCGGGGGCGGGGGCAGGGACTGCACCGCCGACAGCTGCGCCTGCAGGGCTTCGGGCGGCTCGCCGACCAGCACGCCCAGGGCGTGGATCTGCGCCTGCAGCGCGCTGTCGAGGTCGGGGAGCGATGCCGTGGCGAGCGCCAGCTGTGCCGCCTGCGAGCGCACGTCCTGATCGGTCACGAAGCCGAATCGCCGACGCGCCTGCAGCAGCGCGAGCATCTGACGCTGCTGGTCGATCTGGTCGTTGGCGATGGCCAGCTGCGCCTGCAGGGAGCGCAACAGCCAGTAGTCGTTCGCGACTTCGGCGGCGATGGAGACTTCGCTGTCACGCTGCTCCCAGACGGCCTGCTCGGCCTGTGCCTCGGCGGCCTGCATCGCGCGACGTACGCCGCCGAACAGGTCGATCTCCCAGGACGCATCGAAGCCGAGCGAATAAGTCGTCAGGTTCAAGCCGGGCAGGGTGAAGCCGCTGGTCGCCCCGCTGCTCGAGCCGCCGCCGAACAGGCTGGTGAATTCGCTCAGCCCGGAGTTCTGGCTCAGGTGCAGAGCATCGATGCCTGCATCGCCGTTGATCACCGGGAAGCGGTCGGCGCCCGTGATGATCAGCTGCTCGCGGGCCACGCGTACGCGCGATGCGGCCGTCTCGAGATCCAGGTTCCCATGCAGCGCCTGCGTGATCAGCGTGTTCAGCCGTGTATCGTGAAACTGCTCCCACCAGGCGGCGAGCGCCGGGGCGTTGCCCGGCGGCGCAGAGGGCACGAGCGGGCCCGCCGTGAACTTCGAGGGCACCGAAGGCCGGGGGGGCCGATAGTTCGGGCCCACCGTGCAGGCGCCCGATAGCGCCGCGCCCACCAGCGCAAACACGATGACTCGCCTGGCCGCAGGTGAACTCATGCCGAGGCGCCCATCCAGGAGCTCATGCGGCCCAGGAGCTCATGCGGTCGAGCAGCTCATGCGGCGGCCTCGACCGGTCCGTGCGGTCGCGCCTTGCGCATCAGAAACACCAGCGGCAGCGCGCCGATCGTCACCCACAGCAGCACATGGAAGACTTCGATGTAGGCGAGCATCTGCGACTGCTGCTGCACGTTGCTGAAGATCACACCGAGTGCTTCACGGCCGGCGGCGGCCCCCTGGCCGGCCAGCGACTGTGTCATCTGCTGCAGCGCCTGCGTGTAGTTGGAATTGAGGGGTGTGAGCTGCTCGACCAGTCGCGACTGGTAGTGCTGCGAGCCGCGCGCCAGCAGCGTCTGCACGACGGAGATTCCGATCGTGCCGCCGAGGTTGCGTACCACGTTCATCAGCCCTGAGGCCTGATTGTTCTCCGAGGGTCGCAGTCCCACGTACGCCACCGTGGTGAGTGGTATGAACAGGAACGGCAGACCGACCGACTGCAGCATGCGCACGAAGGCGGCGTCGAAGAATGACATCTGCGTGGACAGATGGCCCATCACCCAGAAGGACACCGCCTGCGCGACGAACCCGAAGGCCACCAGGTAGCGCGCATCGACGCGGCCGCTGAGGATGCCCACCAGCGGCATCACCAGGATGGTGGCGACGCCACCGGCGGTGAGCGCGAATCCGGCATTCTCCGCGGTGTAACCGAGCACCTCCTGCAGCAGCTGCGGAATGAACTGCGTCGTGCCGAACAGCACGACTCCCAGGGCGAGGAACAGCGCCTCCGCCATGGCGAAGTTGCGCTTCTTGAAGAGGTGGACGTTGATGATGGGGTTGCGTTGCAGGAGCTCCCAGGGGATCAATGCCAGCAACGAGATCGCCCCGGTGATCGCCAGCCAGGTGATCATGGGCGAGGAGAACCAGTCGTCCTGCTGTCCGCGGTCGAGTGTGACCTCCATGAAGCCCAGCGCCAGCGCGACGAACGCAAAGCCGACGTAGTCGATGCGGATGCCGCCGGCCCGCAGCGCCGCGGTGTGCTCGCGCAGTGCCCTGGGCTCGACGACCAGCGTGCTGACCAGACTGAGCGAGGCGATCCCGACCGGCACATTGATGAGAAACACCCAATGCCAGGAGAAGTTGTCGGTGATCCAGCCGCCGAGGGTCGGCCCGAGGATCGGCGCGACGACCACGACGATGCCGTAGGCGGCGAAGGCCATGCCGCGCTTGCTGGGCGGAAAGGTGTCGGCCAGCATCGACTGCTCCACCGTCTGCAGGCCTCCGCCACCGAGGCCCTGGAACACGCGCGCGATGATCAGCACGGTGATGTTCGGCGCGAGCCCGCACACCAGCGAGGAGAGGGTGAACAGCGCCACCGACAGCATGTAATAGCGCTTGCGGCCGAGCACGTCCGCCAGCCAGCCGCTCGCCGGCAGAATGACCGCGTTGGCGACCAGGTAGCTGGTGAGTATCCAGGTGGCCTCGTCGTAGCTGACCGCAAGGTTCCCGGCGATGTTGCCGAGGGACACGTTGGCGATGGAGGTGTCGAGCACCACCATGAACGTCGCGATGGAGATGACGCCGACGATGCTCCATGGATTGCGATGGCCCGCGACCGAGCGCGCGGGTGTCCAGCCGACATCCTGGGGTCGGGCAGACACTTCAGCGGCCTCTCGTTGCGGCGGTCATCGCGGCGCGCCTCGTCAGCGCACCTGCACGGTGACGTCGACGCTCATGCCCGGGCCGAGCACGTAGCGCGCATCATTGGGCGAATCGATGAGGATTTTCACCGGCACGCGCTGCACGACCTTGACGAAATTGCCGGTGGCATTCTGCGCGGGGAGCAGTGCAAAGGCCTGCCCGGCGCCGCGCTGGATCGAGTCCACGTGGCCGCTGAAGCGCACGTTCGGATAGGCGTCGATCTTCAGGTCGGCTTTCTGCCCCGCGCGCATCAACGTGAGCTGAGTCTCCTTGAAATTGGCGGTCACCCAGACATTGCGCGGTACGACGTCGAGCAGCTGCTGCCCGGGCTGCACATAGTCGCCGAGTGCGATGGAGTCGTCCGCGACCGTGCCGCTGACCGGGGCACGCAGCTGCGTATAGCCCAGATTGAGGCGCGCCTGCTCGAGCTGCGCCTGCGCGGTGGCGAGCTGCGCCTGGACGGTCGCGACCTGGGCGCGCGCCGTGTCGACCTGTTCGCGCGCGCTGTTCACCTGCGCGGCGCTCGATTGCTGCTGGGCGGCCAGGTTGATCGCCGTCGCCTCGGCCTGATCGAGCTGCTGTCGGGAGACCGCGGCGGGGTAGGCCTGCTGCAGACCCCGGTAGCGGCGCAGTTGCGCGGCCGCGTTGCCGGCCTGCGCCGCCGCACCGGTGCGATCGGCGCGTGCGCGCTGCAGGGCCACCTCACTCACCTGCACCTGGGTGCGCGCCTGCGCGAGTTGCGCCTCGACCTGCTGCGCCTGCGCCTGGGCCTGGTCGTAGCGGGCGCGGGCATCGGCGGGGTCGATCTCCACCAGCAGCTCGCCGGCCTGCACCGGCACGTTGTCGCTGACATAAACGTGCAGCAGCCTGCCGGAGATCTGTGGCGATACATGCACCAGGTGCGCGTCGATGAAGGCGTCGTCGGTGCTCTCGTAGTTGCGTGCGTGCAGCCACCAGAGGTAGGCGACCACGAGCACCAGCGCGATGACGCACAGCAGTACCAGGAAGAAGCGCCGCTTGCGCCGCGTGTCCTGTGGGGTGTCCTTCTCGGCGGCCGGCGTGCGCGCCTCCGGCGTCGCCTCCTGTGAGGGCGGCCGGCGCGCGGCGCGCTCGGTGGGTTGCTCGGTGGCCACGCGGGCTTGCCTTCGCTGGGGGGCGGGGATTGCCGGCCGAATATAACAGACGATGTCGTTCAATAATAGCGGCCGGCCGGGTGGTGTTCTAGGCCACGACCGACGGCCGGCGCACGCAGAAGACGCACGCAATGGCAAACAGTGACAGAAAGGCCCCGCACAGAAAGCCGTTGCGGATGCCGCCCGAGAGCGCGTCGAGTGCCGCCACTCCGTGCGCGCGCAGCACTCCGGTGCGCGCGGACATCAAAGCCACGAACAGCGCCACACCGGCCGCGCCGGCAACCTGCTGTACGGAGCTGAGAATGGCGCTGCCGTGTGAGTACAGGTCCGCTCTGACCGACGACAGGCTGAGAGTGAACAGCGGGGTGAACAGAAACGCGAAACCGACGCTCATGATCACGTGGCCGGCGAGGATGTTGGCGACCGGGGTCCTGGGCCCGAGCAACGGCGTCGCCCACAGCACCGCGCTGACCAGGAGCACGCCGGGCACGAGCAGCCGCGTCGGGCCGACCCGATCGTACAGCCGCCCGACGTAGGGGCTCAGCAATCCCATCAGCAGTCCGCCCGGCAGCAGCAGCAATCCCGTCTGCAGGATGCTCAGCCCGAGCACATTCTGCAGGTAGATCGGCAGCAGGATGATGGTGCCGAACAACGCCATCATCATGGCCGCCATCAGCAGCACCGAGATGGTGAAGTTGCGCGAGCCAAAGGTACGCAGGTCGAGCAGCGGAGCATTGCGGCGTTGCAGCCGCAGCTGCCTGTGAATGAACAGCGCCATGGTCAGCGCGCCGAGCGCGAGCGCCGCCCAGCCGAAAAGCACGCCGGACGCCGGGGCTCCACCGGCGCTGCTGAGGCCGTAGACCAGGCCGCCGAAGGCCAGAGCCGAGAGCACGACCGACGCGGGGTCGAGCGGAACGTAGCGCGGAGTCGTCACATTGTGGATGCGGCGGGCCCCGAGCGCGAGCGCCCCGCAGGCCACCGGCAGCACCAGCACGAACAGCCAGCGCCAGTCGAGATAGTTGAGGATGATGCCCGACAGCGTGGGACCGATGGCCGGCGCCACCGAGATGACGATGGAGATGTCGCCCATGGTCTTGCCGCGCGATTCCATGGGCACGAGGGTCATCACCGTGGTCATCAACAACGGGATCATGATCGCCGAACCCGATGCCTGGATCGTACGGGCGGCGATCAGTACGGGCAGATTCGGCGCCAGCGCGGCGGTCAGGGTTCCGAGGCTGAACAGCGACATCGCCCAGATGAAGATAGGGCGCGTGTGCATGCGCTGCAGGATGAAGCCGGTGATCGGGATCACCACCGCCATGGTGAGCAGGAATGCCGTCGTCAGCCATTGCGCGGCGCTCGCCGGCGCGTCGAAGGCGCTCATGAAGCGTGGGATCGCGACCGCCATGATGGTTTCGTTGAGGATCACGACGAAGGTCGCAACCAGCAGCAGATGGATGACCAGGCGGTGCGGTGCGGGCAGCCGCGCGTCCGCGCTCGCCGCGGACGGACCGGCAGGGGCGGCGTCCGGGACAGCATCCGTGACGCCTGGGGTGTCGTCGGCCATGGCTCTCCTGGTGCGGTCGCGGCGACGGTGCCGGGGGCACGGTATCATGGCTGCCGCAGCCGAGGAGGAGCTCCATGCATACGATTCGCACGCTCGCCGCAGGCGCGGCGCTCGCTGTGCTCGCGTTTTTCATCGCCGCGGGTCCGGTGCACGCGGCGAGCGCGCCCGATGAGGTCCCCACGGCTCGAGGTGGGGATCTGACCATCCAACCGATCCATCACGCGGCGCTGATGTTGACGTGGAACGGGCATCACGTGCTCGTGGATCCCGCGCCCCTCGATCCCGGCGGCGGCGCGGAATTCAAGGCGCTGCCGACGCCGGACATCATTCTGATCACCCACATCCATCCCGACCATTTCGACGTCGGCGTACTGCAATCCGTCGCCGGCGCCGATACCAGGATCCTGGCGCCGCGCAACGTATTCGAGGCCATGCCGGCGGATCTGCAGGCCAGGACTCACGTGCTCTCCAATGGACAGAGCACGACGCTCGATGCCATTCCGATCCGCGCGGTACCGATGTACAACACCACCGCGGCGCGCAGCCACTTCCACCCCAGGGGAGCGGGCAACGGTTACATTCTCACGATCGGAGCAGAGCGCATCTACATCGCGGGGGACACGGAGGAAGCGCCGGAGCTCGTGCATCTGCGCAACATCGACGTGGCCTTCATCCCGATGAACCTGCCGTACACGCAAACGGTGCAGGCCGCGGCCTCATGGGTGAAGGATTTCCGCCCGCGTATCGTCTACCCCTATCACTATCGTAACGGCGACGGTTCGCAGGCCGACGTGCAGCAGTTCAAGCAGCTCGTCGGTGACGCAAGCGAGGTGCGGCTGCGCGATTGGTACTGAGCGCGCCCGCACGTCACCGCCCCGGGGTGTCCTCGGGCGCTCCCATGACACGGCCGTGACACATCCAGCGCCGTGCGCGCTAGCCTGCGAGCCGTGGATCTACGCGATCTCAACGTCCTGCATTGGCGTGGCGCTCATGTGGCGGCCAACCCCGGGCCCGAGCCGGCCTCCGGGCAGGATCTATGGCTCATCGATACCTGTCAGCGCCGTGTCGCGGTGCTGACCGAGGCGGGTGCGCGCCCGGCGGCGCGCCGCGAATTCCCGGCGGGTGGATCGATCGAGAGCTTCGAGGGCGCGGAGGCCTATGCGTTCCTGCTGCGCTTCGCCTGCGGCCTGGAGAGCAAGCTCATCGCCGAGACCGAGATTTTCGGGCAGATCAAGCAGGCCTGGCGCAGCTTTTCCGAGCGTGGCTCGCCGCTGGCGCGCCGGCTGTCACCCTGGGTGCAGCTGCTGTTCCAGGATGTCAAGGCGATCCGCGCCCAGTACCTCGGCCACCTGGGCAGCGCTTCCTACGGATCCCAGGTGCGCCGGCTGCTCGGCGATGAGTCGGTCGGCAACGGGGCGGTTGCAGAGGCGGGTGCCGCGGACGGCGCGGCCGGCACCGCGGCCGCGGCCGCGGCCGGTTCGAACGGTGCCACCCTGCTGATCGGCGCCGGGCATCTGGCGCAGTCGGTGGCCCCCTGGCTGGGCGGCGCGGAGCTGTGGCTGTGCAACCGCACGGCCGAGCGGGCCTGGGAGCTGTCGCGCGAGCTGTCCAAGCGCGCGGCGGACCGCCCGGTGCGCGTCATCGAGGGCGGTTTCGAGGCGGAACTGGATGCCTGGCGGCGGGCACGGCACGTCGTCGTGTGCATCCCCAGCGATGCGCAGAGGGACCCTGCACGCGTGGCGGCGCGCCGCGCCGGTGTGCACGCCGGTGGACGCGTGATTCACCTCGGACTGGGGGCGGCGCCCACGGCACCCTGGAACGATCTGCCGGGCGTGGTCAGTCTCGGCAGCCTGTTCGAGATGCTGCGCTCGCATTCGCAGCTGCGAGCGCGCCAATTGCAGCGGGCTCGGCACGCCTGCCTGGAGAAGGCGGTGCTGCGCTCCCTCGGCGCCACGGCCTCGCATCCGCACAGCTGGGAAGATCTGGCCGCCTTCCAGACCCTGTAGCTCCATGGCGCAGCGGGCATTGAAGCTCGGCACGCGCCGCTCCGCCCTCGCGCGCGCGCAGAGTGCCGCCGTGGCGCGAGCGCTCGAGCAGCGTCATCCGGACCTGCACGTGCAGCTGGTCGGCATCGACACGCGCGGGGACAGGCTGCTCGATCAGCCGCTGTCGGCGGTGGAAGGCAAGGAGTTTTTCACGGCCGAGATCGATGCGGCGCTGCTGCGCGGCGAGATCGATTTCACGGTCCACTCCTTCAAGGACCTGAGCCTCGAGCGCAGCGCGCGGTTGTGGCTGGCGGCGGTCCCGCACCGCGCCGCCGCGCACGACGTCGTGGTGTTCGCCCGCGACGTGCCCGAGCGACTGGCGGGGGGTCACGAGCTCGTGATCGGCAGCTCCTCGCCGCGCCGCATGAGCTTCGTGCCGGATTTCCTGCCGCAGGTTCTACCGCAGCTGGCGCCGCAGGGTGCGGGTGCGCACGCGGGTGCGCAGCCCACGGCGGCGCGCGTGCGCCTGGCAGAGCTTCGCGGCAACGTCGACTCGCGCCTGCGTCGCCTGCACGAGCCGCGCGGCGCGCCCCGTCATCTGGATGCGGTGGTGCTGGCCTTCGCCGGCCTCGGAAGGCTCGCCGCGGACGCATCCGCCCGCGAGCTCCTCGACCCATTGCTGCAGGGCCTGCCGCGCATGCTGCTGCCGCTGTCGGAATGCCCGCCGGCGCCCGCGCAGGGGGCGCTGGCGCTCGAGTGCCGCCGCGACGATGCGGCCACCGCGGAGCTGCTGGCGGCGCTGGATGACGCGCCCACGCGCCGTGCCGCGCACGCCGAGC
>JASHSK010000124.1 GCA_030038755.1 Gammaproteobacteria bacterium | reverse complement strand
GTGACCGATTTGAGGTTTGATAGAGAACGAGGCCCGAACCCGGCGGGTCAGCGACCAGCCCCCAAGTCCGCCGGCTCTCTCCTGCATTTTCGCAGTCTGGAGTGCTCGTTTGTGTCGAGGCAGGCCTCGACGCGGCGCTCCTTCAGATAGAACCTATCCGCCGCGTTCAACGCGTTTTAGCGTTCCGCCATTCCATGCAAAAGCCCGCGCGAACCAGGTCGTAACGTAAGGGTCAGCTCGAATCGTGGAGAAGGACGAATTACGCGCCACCGGATCCCTCGCCGCAGTGTTTTCCGTGCGGCTACTGGGACTGTTCATGATCTATCCGGTATTCGAGGATTATGCGCGCCCCTTATCAGGCTCCACGCCCTACCGGATCGGCCTGGCGCTGGGCATATACGGGCTCACACAGGGACTCCTGCAGATCCCCTTCGGTCTGCTCTCGGACAGGGTCGGACGCAGGGTCATGGTCGTCGGCGGTCTGGTCATGTTCGCCGTCGGCAGCGTGATTGCCGCCTTATCGAGCTCGATCGGCGGCGTGATCATGGGGCGCGCCCTGCAGGGCGCTGGCGCAGTGGGCTCCGTTATTCTGGCGTGGGTGGCGGACCTGACGCGGGAGGAAAATCGCACCAAAGCGATGGCTCTCGTGGGCATCACCATCGGCGGCTCCTTCATGGTGGCGCTGGTCGCAGGCCCGCTGGCGGCCGGAATGATCGGCGTGGCGGGGATATTCTGGCTGATGGCCGTGCTCGCGGTGCTCGGCATCGGCATCGTCCTGTTCATCGTGCCCAGACCCCGCATTCTGCGCTTGCATAGCGATGCGGAAACGGTACCGACGCTGCTGCGCTCGATTCTGCGAAACGGCGAGCTGCTGCGGCTCGATTTCGGCATCTTCGCGCTGCACGCCACGCTGACGGCGGGCTTTCTGGTAGTGCCGGCGCTGCTACAGGCGCGGTTGGGGGTGAGCAGCGCAAGCCAGTGGATGGTCTATCTGCCGGTTCTGATCGTTTCAGCGGCACTGATGGTCCCGGCGATCATCGTCGCGGAAAAGTATCGCTGCATGAAGGCCGTCTTCGTGGGGACCGTCTGCGTGATCGCCGCGAGTGAATGGATGCTCGCCTTTGGTGAGCGCCAGCGGTTCATGGTGCTCGCCGCGCTGACGCTGTTCTTCGCCGCCTTCAACGTCATGGAGGCCAGCCTGCCGTCGCTGATCACCAAGATCTCACCGCTCGGCGCCAAAGGAACCGCCACGGGAGTCTATTCGAGCTCTCAGTTCATCGGCATATTCGTCGGGGGAATCGCCGGAGGTTGGGTGCAGCAGAGCTTCGGCAATGGCGCCGTTTTCTTCTGGGCCGGTGCCGTGGCACTGCTCTGGCTGCCGGTCGCGGCCACGATGCGGCAACCGAGCTACCTGGTCACGCGCGTGTTACGGATCGACCCCGCGGTGGATGAGCAGCTTCTGGCGGCGGCGCTGCGGCAGGTGCCCGGCGTCGCTGAAGCCATCGTGGTCTCGGACCAGCATCTGGCGTATCTGAAGGTGGACTCCAGGGCGTTCGACCAGGCCCGGGCGCGCTCGCTCACCGGCGCGCAGTGAGCCTGTGGCAGGCTCAGGTCGGATACGGGTAGACCGCAATGCTGCTGGCGACAGAGTCGGCGACGTGCTCCTTGCTGATCACCCCCACCACGTCACCGATGAGCGACGAACCGCGCTTGCGAACCACCACTGCCATGATCGCCCCGCTCCTCCACATGTCTTCGATGATGTTGAAGACGATGTCGTCCGTGTATACCAGCGTGTAGTTGCGGCTGGCGATGTCGCGCATGTGAATGTTTACCTGCGCGGCGGCCGACGCGTGGCGCAAAGCGGTATTCACGCGGACAACGCCGATGATGCGCTCGCCCTCGCTGACCACGACGTGGTGGATACCTCCGGCACGGTCCGGGAGTGACAGGAATGCCTCGACGCTCTCGTCAGCCTGCGCGAACACCACGTCGCGACCCATGACTTCCTGGGCCCGACGCACCAGAAACATGTTCGCCTGCAGCGCCTTGGGCACCGCGTGTCCGCGCCGGAACAGCTTCATCGTGTAGATGTTCTCGCGCGACAGCAGACGACGGACCCCGACACTGAGCGCCACCGCCAGAATCATCGGTAGCACGATGTCATAGTTGCGTGTCATCTCGAAGATCATGGTCACGGCGGTCATCGAGGCGCCGGTACAGCCCCCGACCATGGCGCCCATGCCAACCATCGCGAACGAGCGCACGTTGACCGCCAGCGGCAGGTGCATCGCCTTGATGATCGCCCCGAAGGCGCCGCCGATCGTGGCTCCCATGAATAGCGAGGGCGAAAAGATGCCGCCGGAGGAACCTGACCCGAGGCTCAGAGTCGTGGCGAGCAGCTTGCCGAAGAACAGCAACCCCATGAGCGTCGCGGCGGTGAGCTGCCCGAGTAATATCGCTTGAATGGTGGCATAGCCGACGCCCTCGACGAAATAATGACCATACGTGCGAAATAATCCGTACATCAGCAATCCGACCAGCAGCATGCCGAGTACGTGCCGGCGGTAGGTGCCTCTGATCCGTTCGAACAGATCCTCGAGCAGATGCAGCCCACGCACGAACGCCGCTGCGGCCACTCCGGTGATCGCGCCGAGCAGCGTGTACAGGCACAGGCTCAGCGCCGACTCGATGCTCACGCTCAGCGGCGGCAGCGGCGGCACCGAAAATGACGGTCGCTGTCCAAAGAACAGTCGCCCGATGAAGGTGGCCGTACCGGTGGCAAGCGCCACGGGCAGAAACGTACGCGCTGAAACCTCGGGCATCATCAGCTCGATCGCGAACATTACCCCACCGATCGGAGTATTGAAGGTCGCAGCAATGCCGGCACCGGCCCCGGAGGCCACCAGGATGATGCGCTCTCCCGGCAGCATGCGCACGATCTGCCCCAGCGTCGAGCCCAGCGCCGAGCCGATCTGGATGATCGGGCCCTCCCGACCGACGGAGGCCCCGGTACCGATCGCGATCGCGGAGGCGACCGATTTCACGAGCGCGACGACCGGACGGATGATGCCGCTGCCGTAATAGATCGCGTCCATTACTTCCGGCACGCCATGGCCGCGAGCCTCGGGCGCGAACTTGTTGACCAGAAAGGTCACCGCGACGGCCCCGATTACCGGCACGAGGACGACGAGTGGTCCCCAGGGGCTCGGCGGCGTAAACAGATTGGCGTCGTACCGGACGCTCAGTTGCCCGACGAAGAACAGGTTGTGGATGAGGCCGATGAGATCGCGGAAGCCGACCGCACCCAGGCCGGTGACGACGCCAACCAGCAGCGCAAGCAGAGACATCGGCACGAGCCCCAGCCGCTGGTCCCGTCGCCCCCCATCATGGTCCGCCGACTGCATCGCGGGGCTGCTGCGCGAAACGCAGGCTCACGCAGACTGGGCCACGGCCGCCGATACCAATGGCAGCCACGCGGTCGGTGGGTCGTTGGGGGCACTGTACTTCAGGTCATCAAGCCCCCGGTCATCCGGATTGAGCGCGACGATGCTCGTGCCGGGATACGACACACGCAACCAATGCACCATCTCCAGCCGCACCAGCTCGGATGCGGCATGACCGATCACGAACAGGTCATATCGCGGGCGCGTACGCAGCACGACTTGCGCGGCTCGATTGCCGGAGACGGAAGTCACGTCATAGCCGTCACGATGCAGCAAATGCGCTCGAATGGAGAGAGCCTTGCCATAGGCCACCTGGAATATGCGCTTCGCACCCGGTGATGGCGTCCTGGCAAGCACGATCCTGCTCGTCGCGGTACCCATCGCGAAGCACTCATTTAGAGTTTTGTCCGCCAGCTGCCACACCCTGGCCCACGCACGTCTGAGCGCGCGTACCGAACCACGCCACTCCAATGAGCCATCGGGCAGGTGCTCGAAAAGTTCGTATTCTTCCAAGTTCATATTGAGACCAATTACATTGATATAATATCATCGTGCGCGCTTACGATCGCGGCTTCCGCTCGATCGTGCTCACGATCTGAAAGCTCCCGTCGGTCACGACCGGAACAGCCGGCTATACTGCGTTTCATGCAGTGCGCTGGCGAGGGCCTGTGAGGTTGCTCCGATACCGATCGCCTCATCGGTCACGGTCAGCGCCCGCTCGATGATCGCCGGTATCCCATCGATCAGTCGGTGCAGCAATCGCTGCCCGGCGGACTGCCCCAGTGGCATCAGCTTGACCGCAGCAAGCACCTGGTTTTCGCTCCACGCCCACAGGTAGCCTGCCATCGCACTCTCCTCGTCGATCCGCCAGCGTACCGCCGCCACCGCGAACAACGTCGCGAACGCACCGGCGTGTGCATCCCCGGCGTCGCGATAGGATCGGGCTTCCGGGATTCCCAGCTCGACCAGCACGCG
>JASHSK010000123.1 GCA_030038755.1 Gammaproteobacteria bacterium | reverse complement strand
ACGGACGTCGAGACTCTGGCACTCGATGATGTGTGTCTGGCGGTAAATCAGGGCGAATTTCTCGCGGTCATGGGGCCTTCGGGTTGCGGCAAGTCGACGCTGCTCAATGTTCTGGGCCTGGTCGATAGCCCGTCCTCCGGCGCCTATTGGTTCCTGGGCGATGACGTCGCGCGCTGCTCGGAGGAGGAGCTGACCATCCACCGCCGTGCTGGCGTCGGCTTCGTGTTTCAGAGCTTCAATCTGATCGATGATCTGAGTGTCGAAGAGAACGTCGAGATCGCGCTCATCTACAGGCGAGTGCGGGGTCATGAACGTCGAAAGCGCGTGGCGCTCGCTCTCGATAAGGTCGGCCTGGCACATCGGGCCAAGCACATGCCGCAGCAGCTCTCAGGCGGTCAGCAGCAACGCGTCGCGGTGGCCCGTGCCCTCGTATCGGATCCCCAGGTCATCCTTGCCGATGAACCTACCGGGAATCTCGACACGGCCAACGGCGACGCCGTGATGGAAATGCTCCGGAGCATCAACGCCAGCGGCACGACGCTCGTCATGGTCACGCACTCTGAGGCTTACGCGGCCCGAGCCGGCCGCGTCATCCGAATGCTCGATGGACGCCTGCTGGACGAAGCCACCGAGGAGCATCCCGCAGCTCGCGCGCTGCAAGCCTGAAGCGTCGCTCCTGAGGCCGAGATCTCGAACGGAGCAAGACATCATGCTGCGGAACTACCTGATCACAGCGCTGCGTAACCTGGTGCGCAACAAGCTGCACGCCGGCATCAGCATCTTCGGCCTCGCCATTGGGATCTGCGCGGCGTTGCTGACGAGTCTCATTTTTCGCAATCAATTGACCTACGACAGCTTCGTTCCCGGCTATCAGCGAACCTACCTCGCCGTGATGAAGGTTTCTCTGCCGGGCCGCCCGCCGACCTACCGCTTTTGCCCGCAGTGCCCGGTAGTTGTCGACTCTGATTTCGCCCCCCAGGCGAAGCTCACGTTTCCCCAAATCGAGGCGGCAACCCGTATTACAGGCCAGACCGCTACGCTGCGCCATGGTCAGAGCGATACAAGTCAATGGTTCTATTGGGCTGACCCGAACGTATTCGACGTACTCCCACTGCCTGTCGTCGCAGGCGACCTGAAGACGGCATTGGCGCGTCCGGATGGCATAGTCATCACCCGCAGCATCGCGCAAAAGTTATTTGGCCGTGCCGATCCTGTCGGCGAGACGCTCCAGATCATCACGCGCAATGGCGCCCGGCCTAACCCGGACCCCACCAAACCACCGATCATGGTTCCCTCCGCCAAATACCCGATGACAGTCACGGCGGTCATCGACGACCTGCCGGACAACGGTACACAGCTCGAAACTGGAGTTTTTGGGTCGATCCGAGCACCGTTCTCTGCCTTCAACCTGTACCGCTCTCCCTCTGAACCTACTCTCCTCACAACCTATGTAAGGCTTGCGCCGGGCGCCTCCATCGATCGCCTGCAGGCCGCTATGCCTGCCTTCATGCGCACCTATTTCAATCCAAAAGTGCTGAGGAATCTGGGTAATGCCACGGTGGCGCCCTACGAATTTATTCGCCTGGACAAGGTCCACGTGGACCCAAGGCTGAACCCGGGCGTCGAGAGCCTGCTCACGATGACGGCGCTCATTGGCGGCCTCATCCTGCTCATCGCCTGCATTAATTTTGTCAACCTTTCGACCGCAAGGTCCGCGCGGCGAGCGCGCGAAGTCGGGGTCCGCAAAGTGTCTGGAGCGCAGCGGCGCGCCCTGATCGAGCAATTCCTTGGGGAATCACTGATCTACGTGCTGATCGCGACTGCCGTGGCGATCATGCTCACGCTCATGGCGCTGCCCTATGTGAATGCGGCGCTGGATGTCGGCGCAGTGTTCGATTATCGGCGCGATCCCCTGCTCCTCGCCGGACTTGGCAGCGCCGTTGTATTACTCGGCGTTCTCGCCGGTCTCTATCCCGCTTTTGTGCTGTCCGCTTTCAAGCCGGTAGCCACCCTGAAGTCTCAGTTAACAGGTTCGCGCCACTCGAACTGGCTCAGGCAGGTGCTCGTCACCGCGCAATTCGCAGCTCTGATCGGTCTCGCGATTGCTGCCATCGTCGTCTATCAGCAGCGCGAGTTCGCGACTCGAGAGGCGCTGCGCATGGACACCGATCAGGTGCTGTACATCGGGGACATGCCCCCGAATCAAACCTGTGACGGGGCATTGATGACGGCGTGGCGGGCGCTGCCTGGAGTGCGGGCAGCGGCCTGTGGCGACACCCCGTTTTCGTTTGCGAGCGGAGGAATGGCATCTCAACCCGTCAAGCTGAAGGATGGAACGTCGCTGAACTTACGTATCGCCAACATAACGGCGGGGTTGCTCAAATTCTACGGCCTTGAACCGCTGGCGGGCCGGCTCTTTAATTCACAGGATCCGTGCGCCGCCGTCATCAACGACGCTGCCGCCCATCGACTGGGTTATGCGTCACCCGCCGCCGCCATCGATCAAATGCTTGATGCTCAAAATCCGCCGATTTGCAAAGGGAGGCCGGTGCAGATTGTCGGGGTGGTGCCGAATGTCTCACTGGACTCGGTACAGCATCCGATCGATCCAACGATTTATGTGAATGAGGTTGCCGATCCCAACAGCGTGCACGCTCATCTCAGGCTTACCGGTCGCGACATCCCCGAAACCCTGGCGGCGATCGCTCGCGTATGGGCTGCGAGCGGCACAACGGAGCCGATCGGTCCCATGTTCCTCAATAACTACGTCCAGGGCCGCTACCTCTTCGTGCTTCGGGAAGCGCAGGGGTTCGCGGTATTTTCGGGCGTTGCGTTGCTGCTCGCCTGTCTGGGATTGGTGGGGCTCGCGGTCTCGACCACCGAGCGGCGAACCAAGGAGATCGGTATCCGCAAAGTGATGGGAGCGAGCACCGCTGATGTGCTTCGCCTGCTCACCTGGGAGTTCGCCAAGCCCGTACTGTGGGCCAATGTCGTCGCGTGGCCCCTCGCCTATCTAGCGATGAACTGGTGGCTGAGCGGCTTTCTGCGTCACATCGCCCTGGACCCGTGGATTTTCCTAGGTGCGAGCGCAGTTGCTCTCGGGATCGCACTCGCCACGGTCTCAGGTAAGGCGCTCCTCGTGGCGCGCACGAAACCTGTCGCCGCCTTACGGTATGAGTAGCGCCATGCGCGAAAACCTTCGGGTCATCCCCCTTCCGTCAATGCCGGCAGGGGGGATAGACCGGGAAATCGTGCACCCGCCCTGGCACTGGTCGAAGTGGCCCTTCTCCGTCCGGGCCGGCGCCGGCACAGGACTTGCGGTCGGACTGGTGCTGCTTGCAGCCGCAGTCGTG
>JASHSK010000122.1 GCA_030038755.1 Gammaproteobacteria bacterium | reverse complement strand
CCAGTGCGCCCGCCGCCGCTCCCGCCAGCACACCCGCCGCCGCTCCTGCCAGTGCCCCTGCAGCGCCGACCGCAACAGCTGCGGCCTCGGAGCCAACACCGCTGTTCAGTGTCGGCCCGGCCCCCGCCTGCGCCTATCCGCTGTGCTATTGGTCGACGGCCAATGCCCCCGTACAGCTCACCTACACCAGCACGCGCACCAGCACTCACATGGTGATACTCGATCCGGAGATCGTCGACACCACACGCGGCGTCACGCACATCACCGCCGATCGGGCCGACGAGACCGGGAAGGACATCGGCGACAGCCAGTGGGTATTCACCGGGAATGTGCGCTTCGACTCCGCCGACGGCCAGTTGCGCGCCGCCACGGCCACGGTACAGATCGTCGATCAGCACGTCGCCTCGATCACGGCACAGGGCAGCCCGGCACTCTTTCAGCGACTCCCGAATAATCCTCTGGCCACGGCCCCGGAGGCGGCACCGGGGGCATCGACCGCACCGGCCGGATCAGCGGCACCGGCGGCATCGACCGCACCGGCGGGATCGGCAGCGCCGGCGCCATCGGCAGCGCCCGCACGCTCGGCGGCGACGGCGGGGACGGCGGCGACCGCGACTCCAGCGTCGAAGTCCGCCCTCACCAACCTGACGGTGCATGGCCATGCGCAGTCCATCACCTACGATGTCGCCCACGATCAGGTGCTGTTCGAGGGCGACAGCTGGTTCACCGACGGCTGCAACGACCTGACGAGCGAGCGGGTGACCTACGACATGATGACCCAGACGGTGCAGGCCGGAGCAGCGCCGGGCAGCCACGCCCGCGTGCACGGCACGGTCCGCAACACCCATCCGGGCACCGGCACGGGTACGGGTACGGGTACGGGCAGCGGCTGCAGCACGGGCGCGACCGGCAACGCGGTCAGCGGCGCCGGAACGGGCACGGGCAAGCCGTGACCCGGCTGGCCGCCCGCTCCCTCTGCAAAAGCTACCGCCAGCGACAGGTGGTGCGTGACCTGTCGCTCGAGATCAGCACCGGGGAGGTCGTCGGGTTGCTCGGGCCGAACGGCGCGGGCAAGACCACCGCCTTCTACATGATCGTCGGGCTGATCGCGGCCGATGGCGGCTCGATCCTCCTGGACGAGCGCGACCTCACCTCGCTGTCGATCGATCAGCGCGCGCGCCTGGGCATCGGCTATCTGCCCCAGGAGGCCTCGGTGTTCCGCAAGCTCAGCGTTGCAGACAACATTCTGGCCATCCTCGAGCTGCGCCCCAACATGGACCGCGCGGCGCGCGAAGAGCGGCTCGAGGAGCTGCTGGAGGAGATGCGCATCGGGCATGTGCGCAACACCCGCGGCATTTCCCTGTCCGGTGGAGAGCGGCGGCGCGTGGAGATCGCCCGGGCTCTGGCGGCCGAGCCACGTTTCATGCTGCTCGACGAGCCGTTCGCGGGCGTCGATCCGCTCTCGGTGCTGGATATCCAGCGCATCATCCGCGAGCTGGCGGCGCGCGGCATCGGCGTGCTGATCACCGACCATAACGTGCGCGAGACGCTCGGGGTCTGCGGCCGGGCTTACATAGTGGATCGCGGCATGGTGATCGCCTCCGGTTCCGCAGAACAGGTCCTTGCCAACCCCCAAGTCCGTGAGGTGTACTTGGGTCAGTCGTTTCGCATGTAAACCACCGAGGACCAGGCAGATAGTTCTTAATTTTCAGTGTGTTAGGCGCAGATCCGGGCTTCCGGTGGACGGCGGCGGGCACGTTTCATGCTAAAGCCCTCGCTACAGCTGAAGCTCGGGCAGCAGCTGACGATGACCCCTCAGTTGCAGCAGGCGATCCGCCTGCTGCAGCTGCCGACCATCGAGCTGCAGGCACACATCCGCGAGCTGCTCGAGTCCAATGTCATGCTCGAGCAGGACGAGGACACCGAGAACGCCGTCTACGAGGACCTGCCGAGCGCCGAGACGGCGCCCGAGACCGCCGCCCCGGCCGAGCAGTCGGAGGTGGAGGTCGTCGATGAGAGCTGGGCCGAGCAGCCCGTGGGTGCCGCCGAGAATCCCTGGAGCAGCGGCGACGACGACCGGCAGCAGGAGTTCGCGGACTCGAGCGGTCAGTCGTTGCGCGATCATCTGCTCTGGCAGCTCGAGCTCGCGCGCCTGCAGTCGCAGCAGCTCATGATCGGCCGCGCCGTCATCGACGCGATCAACGACGACGGCTATCTGTGCGAGCCGCTCGACGTCATCGGGGCGAGCCTCAAGCCCGAGCTCGACCCTTCCGTCGAGCAGGTCGAGCAGGTGCTGAGGATCGTGCAGACCTTCGATCCGGCAGGGATCGGCGCGCGCTCGCTCGGCGAGTGCCTGCTGCTGCAGCTCGAGCAGCTCGATGCCGCGACCCCCGGGCTTGCGGCCGCGCAGACGATCGCACGAGCGCACCTGCCGCTGCTGGCCGACCGGGAGCTGACGGCGCTGCGCCGCGAGCTCAAGACCTCCGACAGCGAGCTGGAGACCGCCGTGGCGCTGGTGCGCAGCTGTAATCCGCGGCCGGGCTCACAGATCAGCGGCGGCTCGCCCGAGTACGTGGTGCCCGACGTGTTCGTGCGTCGCACGCCGCGCGGCTGGTCCGTGGAGATCAACGCCGCCACACTCCCGCGCGTGCGCCTCAATCAGTCGTACGCCAACCTCGTGGGACGCAGCGCCAGCCACGCGAGCATGCGCGCGCAGCTGCAGGAGGCGCGCTGGCTGCTCAAGAGCCTGGAGATCCGTAACGACACCCTCACCAAGGTGGCGCGCTCGATCGTCGAGCGGCAGAGTGAATTTCTCGACCGCGGCGAAGAGTACATGCGGCCGATGATCCTGCGCGACATCGCCGACGCCATCAGCATGCACGAGTCCACGGTGTCGCGCGTCACCTCGGGCAAGTACATGCACACCCCGCGCGGGGTGTTCGAGCTCAGATACTTCTTTTCCAGCCAGGTCGAGGGCAGCGACGGCTCGGGAACCTCCTCCACCGCGATCCGCGCGAAGATTCGCAAGCTGATCCGCGAGGAGACTCCCACCGCCCCGCTCAGCGACAGCCGCATCGCCGAGATCCTCTCGGCCGAGGGAATCCTGGTCGCGCGCCGCACGGTCGCCAAGTACCGCGAGACCATGGGCCTGGCACCTTCCAACGAACGCCGGCGCACCAACGGCAAGTGAAGCCACTTTCGACAAGGGGAGCCGATCATGCAAATGAACATCACCGGTCACCACATCGAAGTCACCGCGGCCCTGGCCAGCTACGTCGAACGCAGGCTGGCCCGCATCGTGCGCCACTTCGATCTCGTGATCGACACGCATATCGTCCTCACGGTGGATAAGCTGCAGCATCAGGCCGAGGCCACCGTGCGTGTCCGTGGAGAAGCGCTCCACGCCGTGGCCATCGACGGTGACATGTACGCGGCGATCGATGCGCTCGCCGACAAGCTCGAGCGCCGCGTGCGCAAGCACAAGGAAAAGCTCACCGACCATCATGCCGAGCAAGCGCAAAAGAGCGCCCGACTCTAGTTTCCTCTGCAGCGCCGGCGGCCGCCCGCCCGCCCGGCGCGGGCCGATCGCGCGCACGCGCGCTTGCGGGCGGAGCAGCTCGTGCGTCTGATCTTCCTGAGCGGCCTGTCAGGCTCGGGCAAGAGCGTGGCGCTGCACGTGCTCGAGGATCTGGATTTCTACTGCATCGACAATATTCCCGCGGCGCTGCTGCAGAGCTTCATCTCCCACACGGTGCGCAGTGGCTCCGATGTCTACCAGCGCACCGCCATCGGCATCGACGCGCGCACCGCCGATACCGACATCTCCACGGTTCCGGAGCTGATCGCCGAGCTCAAACGCAGCGGCCTGGATTGCGAGCTGGTGTTTCTGGCGGCCGACGACGAGGAGCTGTTGCGCCGCTTCGCCGAGACGCGCCGCAAGCATCCGCTCAGCCGCGAGCGCGAGGATCTGCGCGGGGCGATCGCCCTCGAGCGCCGGCTGCTCGAACCGGTCATCAATGCGGCGGATCTCGTGGTGGATACCTCACGGCTGAGCGTCCACGAGCTGCGCGAGCTGATCGCGCGTCGCATCGGCCGCCGGCCGCGCGAGCGCATGTCCATCATGTTCGAGTCCTTCGGGTTCAAGAACGGCATCCCGGGCGACGCCGACTTCGTGTTCGATGCGCGCTCGCTCCCCAACCCCTACTGGGATCCGCTCCTGCGGCCGCTGACCGGGCGCGACGAGGCGGTCGTGAGGTTTCTGGAAGCGCAGCCGGGCGTCGCGCAGTTCATCGAGCAGGTGGCACAGTTCATCGACGCACGCATTCCCGAGCATCAGGCAGCCAACCGCGGCTACCTCACCGTCGCCGTCGGCTGCACCGGCGGCCAGCACCGCTCGGTGTACATCGCCGAGCGCCTGGCGGCGCACGCCGCCGAGCGCTGGCCGCAGGTCTCCCTGCGCCACTCGGCGCTGCCGGACACCGTGAAGTCGTTACGCACGCTTCCCGCCGCGCACGAGCCCGTCAAGGCCGACTGATACCAGGGGTACTGCGCCGGCAGGTCAGCTCTTCTCGCTGAGATCGGCGGTGAACCCGATGGGCCTGCGCTTGGGCGCCGGCGGATGCATGAGCTGGCGGATCGCGGAGAGGATGGCGCCGTGTTCGGTGAAGGCGTAAGGCGGGAAGCGCGGGTCGCGATGCTTCTGGGGACCGGTCACAAACTGTGACCGGTTCAGCTCCTCGGTCTCGGCCCGCGTGAGCCGAAACATCAGATCTTCGGGAAAGCGCTCGGCGTTGCGCTTGACGGCTTGGTTCAGTGCCTTGGTGGCGACGCCGTAGAGGGTGGCGAGCTCGACATCGAGCAGCACTCGCTGACCGCGCAGCACGAGGATTGCGCGGGTAATGTCCTGGGTCGGCAGGGTGGCCAATCGCTTCACCTGGGCCACGGTAATCGCCTTGGTTAAGTTACCCGACCCTACCGTCGGCCGCTTATCCGCCCGCCCGCTTGGCGGCGATACCGCGGCGTGCGAGCTCGGCCACGAGCGTATCGCGGTGCTCGCCCTGAATTTCGATGACGCCGTCGCGCACCGTGCCGCCGCTGCCGCAGCGGCGCTTGAGCTCGCTCGCGAGCGCCTCGAGCTCGGCGGCGGTGAGC
>JASHSK010000121.1 GCA_030038755.1 Gammaproteobacteria bacterium | reverse complement strand
CGCACCGCTCAAGCGCCTCGGCTCGCCCGAGCCGTTCAGCTATGCGAGCCTGAAGGGGTTGGCGCGTGCCATGGCGAATGCTCCCTATCGCGAGCCGAACACGCAGCTGCCGCCCGCGATCGCTCACCTGAACTGGGATCAGTGGGAGTCCATCTCCTTTCGCGCCGATCATTCGCTGTGGGCGGATCAGTCTCTGCGCTTTCAGGCACGCTTTTTTCATCTCGGATTTACCATCACGAAACCCGTGCGCATGTATGCCGTGGACGACGGCATGGCGTAGCAGCTGGCCTTCGATCCGGCCCTGTTCGACTACAGCCGCAGCGGGATCGACGCGCGCAGACTGCCTCCGCAGCTTGGCTTCGCAGGCTTCCGGCTACTGTTCCATACGGACTGGCAGCGCGATATCGCCGCCTTCCAGGGTGCCTCCTACTTTCGCGCCGTCGACGGGGATATGCAGTACGGCATGTCGCAGCGGGGACTGGCCATCGATACCGGCATGCCGCAGCCCGAGGAGTTCCCGGATTTCGTTGCCTATTACCTCGAGCGGCCCGCGCCCGATTCCAGCAGCGTGACCATCTACGGCCTGCTCGACTCCCCGAGCACCACGGGGGCTTACCGCTTCATCCTCGGCGTAGCCGACACGCTGGTGATGGACATCGATGCGGCCATCTATCCGCGACGGACCATCGAGCGGCTCGGCATCGCTCCGGGCACGAGCATGTTCTATTACGACCAGAGCCAGCACGCCCTCTCGCAGGACTGGCGCCCGGCCATTCACGATTCAGACGGACTGCAGCTGTACACCGGGCCAGGCGAGTGGCTGTGGCGGCCACTGGTGAATCCCAGCGTCGTGCGCGTGAATTCCTACTTCGACGACGGTCCGCGAGGCTTCGGGTTGATGCAGCGGGACCGCAGCTTCGCCGACTATCAGGACGATGGGGTGTTCTACAACCTGCGGCCGAGCGTATGGGTCGAACCGAAGGGGAACTGGGGGCGCGGGTCGGTGATGCTGGTGGAGATCCCCGCCACCGACGAGACCTCCGATAACATCGTGGCATTCTGGAATCCGGCGACCAAGCCCCAACCCGGTCAGGAACTGCTGTACGCCTACCGGCTCTACTGGTGCCGCTACAACCCCGTGCCCTGTCCGCTCGCGCAGGTATACGCCACGCGCGATGGCATCGGCGGGGTCGTCGGACAGAAGCGCGGCTATTTTTCATGGCGCTTCGTGGTCGATTTCGCGGGTGGAGACTTCGACATGCTCGCGGCCGACGCGCCCGTACAGGCCGTGATCACCGCCACGCGCGGGCTGATCGAGCTCGTATCCGCGCGACCGCTGCAGCAGGTGCGTGGCTGGCGAGCGATGTTCGACCTGCGGCCGACAGACCTCTCCACCGAGCCGATCAATCTGCGGCTGTTTCTTGCACTGCAGGGCCAGCCGCTCACCGAGACCTGGATCTACCAGTACAGCCCGCCGCCGCCGGCGCAGCGGGCTTACTGAGGTGCCGCCTCAGCGGCGAAAGATCCGCACCAGCACCGTCACCACCAGGCTCACCAGGATCATCGTGGCGATCGGGAAGTAGAAGCGAAAGCCGGGGCGCTCGACCACGATATCCCCGGGCAGCCGCCCGAGCGGCAGGCGTGAGAGCCAGGGCCAGCCCAGCCCGATCAGCACCAGCAGCACTCCGAGGACGATCAGCAACCGTCGCATACTGCGGCTAGCATATCGGCATGTCGCGCACGTTGACGAGCACACCCGCCTCCGATGGCTTCTGGATGCCCTCGGAGCTCGACCCGCACGCCGGCTGCTGGATGCTCTGGCCGGAGCGACCGGACAACTGGCGGCGCGGGGCGGTGCCCGCGCAGCAGGCGTTCGCGACCGTGGCCGCGGCGATTGCGCGCTTCGAGCCCGTGACGGTGGGCGCTTCGGCGCTGCAGTACGCGCGCGCGCGGCAGAGCCTGCCCGCGGCGGTGCGCGTGGTGGAGCTGTCCAGCGATGATGCCTGGATGCGCGACGTCGGGCCGACCTTTCTGATCAACGGGCGCGGCGGCGTGCGCGGTGTGCAGTGGCGCTTCAACGCCTGGGGCGGCCTGTACCGCGACTATGCGCGCGATGCGCAGGTGGCCCAGAAAGTGCTCGAGCTCACCGGCTGCGAGCGCTACCGCGCACCGCTGGTCACCGAGGGCGGCGCGCTCCACGTGGACGGGCAGGGCACGGCGCTGGTTACCGAGCAATCGCTGCTCGATCGGCGGCGCAACCCCTCGCTCAGCCGCGTGCGCACCGAGCGGCTGCTCGAGCGCTACCTGGGCGTCAGCCGCGTGATCTGGCTGGCCGAGGGCGTGGTGGAAGACGAGACGGCCGGGCACATCGACAACCTCGCCTGCTTTGCGCGTCCCGGAGAGGTGTGCCTCACGTGGACCGATGATCCGCGTGACCCGCAGCAGCGCGTGTGTAGGGCGGCGCTCGAGCGACTGCTGGCGGCGCGCGACGCGCGTGGGCGGCGGCTGCGCGTGCATCGGATACCCTCGCCCGGGCCCCTCTATATGACACGACGCGAGGCACGCGGCATCCTGCCGCGGCCCGGCATCCGGGCGCTGCGCCCCGGGCAGCGGCTCGCGGCGAGCTACATCAATTTCTATGCCCCCAACGGCGCGCTGCTGCTGCCGCTGCTGGATGCGCGCACGGATGCGGCCGCGCGGCGCGCCCTGCGGCAGGTATTCCCGGGGCGACGCATCCTGACCGTGCCGGCGCGTGAGATATTGCTCGGCGGGGGCAATCTGCACTGCATTACTCAGCCGCAGCCACGCGCGCCGCCCCGGCGGGTCCCTTAGGCCCCTTGGGACGACGTCAGGCCTTAGGACAACGTCGAGAGCTCGTGCTCGGCCATGACCAGCCACTGCCGCTGCATGCGGCGGTAGTAGCGCGGCGCGCTGCGCGCATTGTCGAGCAGATCCTTCAGTACCCCCCGCGCCCGCGCGACGTCCCCACTGGCGCGCAGCAGCTGCGCATAGCGCAGCGGTGCCTCGGCCCCGGCGTAGTAACGCGAGACGCTGGCGAATTCCTGTAGCGCGCGCGGCGTGTCCCCCTCGGCCTCCAGCGTACGCGCGTACAGCAGGTGTCCGTCGGGCGACTGAAAGCCGGGGTTGCGTTTCATGAGCTCCTCGAATGTCGCGCGTGCCTCGGCGTAGGCCGCCATCGCGAACTGCGCGCGCGCCAGGCCCAGCATCAGATCCGGGTCCGATTCATACAGTCCGGTCAGTGCCTGGCGGTACACCTCAGCCGCTTCCGGAGCGCGGCCGTGACGGATCAGCTCCTCGGCGTAATGCTGGCGGCTGGCGACGTCACCCGTGCGCTGCGCTTCGGCCGCATAGCGGCGCAGCTCCTGCCCCGGATCGAGCGTGCGGCGCATCCCGCGCACGGCTCGACGTGCGCCGCTGCCGCCGAGCAGCCCCGGCAGCAGCTCCACGATCCCGTAGATGAGCCAGCCGAGGGGCCCGAGGAACACGATCACGAAAATCCACAGGCTGTTGCGGCCGGTGCGCAGGCAATGAACGACCAGCGCCACGTCGATGAGAATGGTGAGAAGTGCCGACAGCCCGTAGCCCATGCAGCAAGCTTACTGACTGAGGTTGCCGGGTGCGAGTACGGCTGCGTGCTAAGATCGCGGCGCGGCCCGGCCGTAGCGCTCGCGCATGCATCTATCAAGAACTCTCACGCTGACGGCCTGGCTGCTCTATTTCGCGTGCGCCGTGGCTGTCGCCCAGGAACCGACACCCGCCGCTCCGACCGGTGCGCCGGCGGTGACCGGTGCGCCGGCGGTGACCGGCGCGGCGGGGGTGACCGGCGCGGCCGGCGCGGCGCGGGCGATGCCCGGCGCTGCGCACAGACTGCGGGTAGGCGTGGTGCTCTCCGGCGGCGGGGCGCGTGGCGCGGCCCACATCGGCGTGCTCGAGATGCTCGAGCGATTGCACGTGCCGATCGATGCGATCGCGGGCACCAGCATGGGCGCCGTGGTCGGGGGGCTCTACGCCAGCGGCATGTCGGGGCGGCAGATCGCCGCGGCGATGACTTCGGTCGACTGGCAGGTGGCGTTCCGGGATCACCCGCCGCTCGGCGAGCTGGACTACCGGCGCAAGCAGGAGGAGGAGCAGTACCTGGTGAACCTGCCGCTGGGACTGCAGGGACGCAAACTCGTCGTGCCGCGCGGTCTCATCCAGAGCCAGAAACTGACCGAGACGCTGCGCGAGTTGACGCTGCCGGTGGCGCGCATCACGGATTTCGATCAGCTTCCGACCCGCTTCAGGGCGGTGGCCACCAACCTGGAGACCGGCGACGCGTCCGTGCTCAGCAGCGGCGACCTGGCGACCGCCATGCGCGCGAGCATGTCGGTGCCGGGCGTCTTCGAGCCGGTGGAGTATCGCGGCCAGGTGCTCGCCGATGGCGGCCTGGTCGACAATCTGCCGATCGATGTGGCGCGATCGATGGGCGTGGATGTACTGATCGTGGTGGACACCGGCTATCCACTGCAGCCGCGCAAGAGTCTGCTGTCGCTGCCTGGCATCACCAACCAGGTGCTGGCGATCCTGTTACACCGCAACGTCAGCGAAGAGCTCAAGCAGCTCGGGCCGCACGACATCCTGATCCGCCCGCAGCTCGGCAACTATTCCTCGTACAACTTCGCCGACATGCTCAACACCGTCGGCGCCGGACAGAGGGCGGCGCTCGCGGTGCAGAAGCAGCTCGAGGCGCTGGCTCTGCCCGACGCGCAGTACGCGCAGTACCTGGCGTCGCGTGGCGCCGGGCGCCAGCCGCTCCCGCCGGTGAAGTTCGTCAGCGTGGATCCGGATTCCACCGCCTATCAGCGGCAGATCCACGACATGTTCGACCGCTTCGGCGGCCAGCCGCTCGATCCGCAGGCCCTCGAGCGGCAGATGCAGCTGCTGTACGGACGCGGCTATCTCGAGACACTCGACTATCGCCTGCAGCAGGATCCGCAGGGCCAGTACGGGCTCGACTTCACGGCGTTGCGCAATTCCTGGGGCCCCAATTACCTGCGTCTCGGGACGCAGATGGAGGATGATTTCGAGGGCAACACCAGCTTCAACGCCGCCGGTCGGCTGGATGTCACCGAGCTCAACTCTCTCGGAGCCGAATGGGACTCGGTTCTGCAGGTCGGTACCGCCCCCGAGGTCTCCAGCGAGTTCTACCAGCCGCTTTCCAACGCCGCGCAGTATTTCGCCGACCCGCACGTGGATGTCGAGCAGCACGAAGTGCCGCAGGTCGAGAATGGGCAGCAGGTGGGCGACTACCTGGTGCGCAGCGTCGATTCTGGATTGGATTTCGGCCGCGCGTTCGCCAACTGGGGCGAGATTCGCATAGGGGCGCAGGACAGCATTGGCGATGAGCGAGTCGCGCTCGGAGATTTCAGCGTTCCCGAAGTAAGCTTCCACGTAGACGAATATTTTCTGCGCTTCGGCTTCGATCAACTGGACAGCCCGAGCTTCCCGCATTCGGGCCAGGCGCTGACCACACAGGTCAGCGTCGAGGACAATCGCGACGGCCAGGAGGGCTCCGACCAGTTCACGCTCGACTGGCGCGCGGTGCACTCCTGGGCGCGCAACACGGCGGTGTTATGGCTGTCGGGGGGTGGCACCATCGGCGGCAGCCAGACCAACGTGCGCACCTTTTTCCCGCTCGGGGGTTTTTTGAACCTCTCGGGAGTGCGCGCCGATACGCTCGCGGGACCGCAATACGCGATCGGACGGCTGATCTATCTGCACCAGGTGGGCAGGGGCGGCGAGGGCCTGCTGGATGTGCCGGCTTACGTGGGCGCTTCGCTCGAATCCGGCAATGTCTGGCAGCAGCGCAGTCAGATAAGCTTCACGAATCTGCGCACCGATTTCTCGGTTTTCGTCGCCGCGGATACCTACGTCGGGCCGGTGTACCTGGGCAGTGGCTACGACCAGCATGGCTCGACGACGTTCTACCTGTACGTCGGCCACAGCTTCTGAAAGCTCAGACGCCGTGACTGGCGGCGAGGTTCTCGATCTTTTCGAACTGCAGTGCCGGCCGGTCCCCCACGCGCGAGTACTCGTGCCGGCGGCTCATGTCGGCGAGTGCCGCGTCGCGCTCCGCGGCGCTGGCAAACCAGTGGCTGCGCTGCCAGTCGGCGCCCATGATCTTGCGGAACGGATCGCCGGGCCGCAGGCTCACGCGGACGCCGTAGGGCTTGGGGCCACGAGTGATCGGGCGATTCAGGTTCTGCGGCTGGCAGATGGCGTTCATGCTCCGGCATTGTAGCCGTTCGGGTGCGCTGAGCACATCGCCTGGGCGATCGATCTGATAATCTGCCTCCTGGCTTGCGCAGGAGGGTGACGAGGCACGCGGGCGCGTTTGCCTGCATTCTTGCTGCGAGGAGGTGCGCATGGACACTCCTGAAACGCATTTCGTCAACGGTCACCGCATCCGACCACCCTTTCCCGAGGGGCTGGAGCGCGCCGTGTTCGGGTTGGGATGCTTCTGGGGAGCCGAGAAGACCTTCTGGGAGCTACCCGGAGTGTATTCGACCGCGGTGGGTTATGCGGGTGGACATACGACCCATCCGACCTATCATCAGGTGTGCACCAACACGACCGGGCATGCGGAAGTCGTGCTGGTGGTGTTCGATCCCGCGCGCGTGAGCTACGAGCAACTGCTGCGCGTGTTCTGGGAGTCCCACGATCCGACCCAGGGCATGCGCCAGGGAAACGACATCGGCACCCAGTATCGCTCGGTGATCTTCACTGATGGCCCGGCGCAGCGCGCGGCAGCCGAAGCTTCGCGCAGCGAGTTCCAGCGCGCCCTGACCGCCGCGGGCTTTGGAAAGATCACCACCGAGATTCGCGAGGCGCCGCCGTTCTTCTACGCGGAGGAGTATCACCAGCAGTATCTGGCGAAGAATCCGGGCGGGTATTGCCCGGATCATTCGTGTGGGGTGTCGTTTAAATCTGCGGGGTTAGGAGTGGCGGAGAAGGTGTAGTCGAAGCTACACGGAGAGTTCCGGCAGGAGGTCACAAGGCTACAGGCGACTCTGATCAAGGCCCCGCGTGCTTCTGCAGGATAATACAGACTGTCTTCGACGCTGAAGTCTACCGGAATTCTACCGAGGGTTCGTCGGAGGATAATCCGTGGTGAGGCAGGTGTGCCAATTCCGCGAGCCCTAACGCGTAGTGCCTGCGGCAGGCAACCACAAGCCTTCCAGCTGGTGTATTCCATCCGCTTGCGTTGCGCAGTGCTGGAAGCGCCGGCCGTGAAGAATCAGATCGGCCGTATCCAAGAGGACGCGAGGAGCATGCTTATGAGCGCCGACACGATGGACCCGCCGAAAAAGCGTTTCTTGGTCTTTATCTCTGAAATTAAGCAACAGTTTGTCTGGGCAGAGCAGTTTAGCGGGCAATATACCAAGAGCGTGACACTGTCCGACGGTACTACGCGGACCATTGAGCTGACCGCCGTAAAGCGGGACGGTCGAGACGCCATCGAGTTCAACGATACCGGTCACCATCAGTACATGGAACTCATTCCCGTGCGAAACAACGGGCACGTCAACGGCAACTTGATGGTTCGAATCCTCGACATGGACGATATGAACGCGGCTCAGGCCGGGTGGCGTAGTCGCCTGCCCGCGTCTCCGGTACTGCCGCCCGATACTTCGTTGATCTCTATCCCAGAATTTGTACCGCCTGGCTTCACTCAGGGGATTGAGATCCTCAACGACAACAAGACGCCTATGAAATTCGTGGCAGACGTTCTAATGACTCACGCGGGGCTGAGTCCAGAGGAGGCCAACCGCACGATGCTCGCTATTCACAAGCGAGGCGGTACGCTCACACCCACGGCCTCATCGGACGACGCTCGACGAATTGCGGCGCAGATATCCGCGGAGGCTGCAAAGCAAGGCTACCCTCTGATATGCAGGCCGGTGAGCATTGGACTCGCAAACCAGTCGGGGGCTTAGCGTAAATTGAGCCGCGAAATGAATTCCTCGGCGTTCACAATTGTGTATGGCTGTTTCTCGCCGATCTCCAGCAGGTCGCGGTCGCCAGTAACAAGGTACGCGGCCTTGCCCGAAGACGCCAACTTAAGAAACGGCCGATCGAAAGGGTCGCGGCAGATGGGAATTCTCCGCGACTTGGCTGGAATCCTCACGGTCAAGCAAAAGGGCAGGTAGTCGCCCAAAAGTTCGTCCCGATCCACGGATGTGAGTTTGAACTTCGGGTAGCTCAATACCCGAATCAGCTCCGTCGTTGTTTCGGCCGAAACGATCGGCATGAAGGTCCCGATTTGCCAGGCGGCCAGAATGGGAGCGAGCCGGCCAGATGAGAAGAGCAATGCGGAGACTACCGTGTTGGTGTCCAACACCACACGGGCTGGAGCATTCATCTCCTGGTTTTTCCAGTACTCTTGCGTGACCAGGACACGGCATCTTGGACATCTGCTTCGGTGAGGTTCAATTCCGCAAGCTTTGCCCGGACGGCGTCGGCTCGCTGAATGCGCACCGGCGTGAGTACGATCTGACCATCTCTGGTCTCTACTTCAAAATATTCCGTCGGGCCAATCACATTGGTGATGGCTTTCGGAAGCGTCAGCTGATTCTTCGCAGTCATCTTGGCCAGCATGGGTGTAATCGCTTCGGTTAAGTAAAGGATACCTTACTATACGATATCCTTACCAAGGCGGACAAACCGATCGATCCTTCGGCCGAAGGTCTACCAGTGGTCCTCATGAAGCGTCTACCGTAAGTCGACCTGGCACGCGATCGGGCGCCTGTAACTACATGAAGTCAGTGGATATTCCTACCTCAACGCCGACTATCACCAGCAGTACCTGGCGAAGAATCCGGGCGGGTATTGTCCGGATCATGCGTGCGGCGTGCGCTTTGATTCCGCGGAGTTACAGGGCGATCAGAAGGTGCCGGCCGCGGGGTGACCCTGTTTCCTTCGGGAAGACAGGGGTTACGAGCTGAAGAATTGAAGACCCTGCGGATTTCTGCGGGGAAACGGCGGGTGTTTTCGGCGCTGAAGTCTACCGGAAGTCTACCGATGTTTCGGGCTTAGGATAATCCGCGGGTAAGGATATTACGGCCACCGCGATCTTGCGGCCCTTGAGATTCTGCTGATATTGGAGATTCTTGTCGGTGGTCGGCAGTACATCAAACCCGGCCTGTTCTGCCGCAGTGAGCAACTCGCCGTTGCTCAGCACTTCCCATCCCTGCGCTCTTGCTTCCTTGA
>JASHSK010000120.1 GCA_030038755.1 Gammaproteobacteria bacterium | reverse complement strand
CCGGTCAGTTCGCCGGTCCCGCGCTGGTCACGGCCTTTTTCCTGGTGGCGCTGCTGCTGGGCGTCACCATGACGCTGCCGATCGGCGGGGCCGACATGCCGGTGGTGATCTCTCTATACAACGCCTTCACGGGACTCGCGGTCGCCTTCGAAGGCTTCGCCATCGGCAACGCCGTGATGATCGTCGCCGGCATGATCGTCGGCTCCGCCGGCACGCTGCTGACGCAGCTCATGGCCAAGGCCATGAACCGCTCGCTCGGCAACGTGTTGTTCTCGGGCTTCGGCGAGACGGCGAGTGCAGCCAGCGCCGAGGGCACCAAGGGCAGCCTCAAACCCATCGAGGCCTCCGACGTCGGCGTGATGATGGCTTACGCACAATCCGTGATCGTCGTCCCCGGATACGGCATGGCGGTGGCGCAGGCCCAGCACAAGGTGTGGGAGTTGTGCCAGCTGCTGATCGACCGCGGCGTGCGCGTGCGCTTTGCGATCCACCCCGTGGCCGGCCGCATGCCCGGACATATGAACGTACTGCTGGCGGAGGCCGGTGTGCCCTACGACCTGATCGCCGATCTGGAGGAGATCAATGGCGAATTCGAGAACGCCGATGTGGCGCTCATCATCGGGGCGAACGACGTCGTCAATCCGGTGGCACGAACCGATCGCGGAAGTCCGATCTACGGCATGCCGATACTGAACGCCGACAAGGCCAGGAATGTGGTGGTCATCAAGCGCGGCCAGGGCGCGGGCTTCTCCGGAATCGAGAACGCGCTCTTTTATCTGGATAACACGCGCATGCTCTACGGCGACGGCCAGGCCGCCGCCAGCGCGCTGATCAGCGCCGTCAAGGCGCTCTAGTCAGCAGCCGGTCGGACTGGCGCTGCAGGCGCTGCACGCTCAGCGGCGCCGCACGCTCAGTGGCACCGCGCGCTCAGTGGCACCGCGCGCTCAGCGACGCGGGCGTCGGCCGAAGCCGCCGCCGAGGCGAGGGGCGGCGAAGCGCGGTGGTGCGCGCAACTGCCGCTGCCGCTGCAGCATCTGCGCTCGCTGCTGGGGGGTCGCATTCAGCCAGCGCTGGCGCAGCTGCTCCTGCTGATCGGGAGGCAGGCGCGAGTACGCGCGAAAGTTTCGCAGTATCGCGCGCTGCTGGTCGGGTGGCAGAAGCTGAAATTGCTGGTATTGCCGGCGGATGGCGGCGCGCTGCGGTTGATTGAGCCGCTGCCAGGCCTGCAGCCGGGCGCGCTCGTCAGCACGCTGCTCCGGGGTCATCGACAGCCAGCGCTGAGCGCCACGCGCGAGCGCGCGCTGCCGTGCCGGCGGCAGATCGTCCCAGCGGCCCTGCATCTGCCCGAGCAGTTGGCGTTGCTGCGGAGTTAGCGAGGACCACGGCACGCCCGGCCGCACGGCGTCGTCGGCTACCGGTATCGCCTCGATGAGCGGGGGCGCAGCCACCACAGCGTCCGATGCAGGAGCATAGCCCGGCGCAGAAGCGTCGACCGGCGGAGCGGCATCCACACCCGGGGGCGCGGCATCCCCGGGCTGCGCCCACAGGGCCGGGGATGCACTCAAGCCCAGCAGCAAGGCGGCCGCGACCAGCGCGCGAGCGCGCGCCAGCGACGTCCATGCCTGCCAGCCCTTCATCATCTGCCTCGCAGTCATCACCGAGGCCGCCACGCGAGCGGTGACGGCCATTGCACGCGAGCCTAGGTTCCGTTCGAGCCTACCGCCGCCGGAGACGCATGCGCGCCCCCGGAGTTGTCGGCGGCATCCACTGCCCACTCGTAGAATGAGTAATCGACATCCTGATCGGTGCTGAGTGGCACGTCACTGGTGAGCAGATCGATGTCGTCGATCGAACCATTGATCGCGGCCGTCGTCGGCACCGGGTGTGAGTGCGGCGGCAGGTACACCACCAGCAGCGCCAGTGCCCCAGCGGCCAGCGCACCCGCCGGCAGCCAGCGCTGCAGTCGGTAGCGTGTGCCGTGTGCGCGCGCATCGAGCGCCGCATGACGCGCCTGCGTCAGACGCGAACGCACCGCCCCCGACAGGGCTGCGGTGCTCTCGATGAGCAGCACGCGCGTGCGCTGCTCGATCTCGCTGTTACCCGCCAGCTCCTCACTCATGCCCGCGTTCATATCCGAAAATCCCCAAGTTTCCCGCGCAGTGCCTGCACCGCGCGAAAGTAATGCGTCTTGACACTACCTTCCGAGCACTTCATCGCCGCCGCCGTCTGCGCCACGTCCAGGCCCTCGAAGTTGCGCAGCAGAAACGCCTGGCGCTGCCGATTGGGCAGCGCCTGCAGAGCGCGCTCCAGCGCCACGAGGATCTCGTCCGACTCGATCTCCGTGGCCGGTGTCGGCCCGGCGTCCACGGCCTGTGCGATCGGATCGATCTCGTCCTCGCCCTCCCCGCCGCGCCAGGGCATCATCGCCATCACGCGGTTGCGCACATTGCGGCGCCGCTGCACATCCCGGATGCGGTTCTCCAGAATCCGGTAGAACAGCGGCTTCCACTCTTCCGCCGGCCGCGAGCTGTATCGCGTGCTCAGCTGCAACATTGCATCCTGCACGACATCCAGTGCATCGGCTTCATGACGCAGGGCGATCTGTGCGATTCTGAACGCCTTGCGCTCGACACCGGCCAGAAAGGCATCCAGCGCCTGTGCACCATCCTCACTCTCACGCAAATGAGCCGTCCGGAGCGTGGCTAGATCAGCAGTTGGCGGAACAAGCGTAGCAAAGCCACCCATGCAGCGGCACCCGGCACTTAGGAGTGAGCCCAGTCGCATTCAACGAAGCGCCGCCTGTTTCGGTTGACGAGCGGCTTCCTCTGGCAGAACTTCGCGAAATCATCCACTTAATCGAATGGTGTTCCAACCGTGACGGGCGCAGGCTGCAGGGGCACATGGCGAGCCGAACAATTCCCGGGTAACATCTTGAAAATACTAACTATTTTACATCCATTGACTTTCACGTCACTGACATAATAGCCGCGGCAGTGATGCTCTGACACGCGCTTACACAGCCTTGTCCACAGACTTATCCACAACTGCAGTGCAGTATGCCACCGCCGTGGCCGCGGAGCCGGTCCCGGAACCGGCCCCGGAACCGGCCGCGGAGCCGGTCCCGCAGGTGCTGCAGGTGGCCCTCGATGCGCCACTGCCGCGACCGTTTGATTACCTTCCCCCGGAAGGGCTGGCAGCGAGCGATATCCCGATCGGAGTGCGCGTGCGTGTGCCGGTTGGATCGCGCCGTCAGGTCGGGATGATCGTAGGTCGCATGCCCCAGCCGGCCGTGCCGGCAAGCACGCTGCGGCGCATCGAGGCGCTGATCGACGACGCTCCGGTGCTGCAGGGCGAACTGCTGCAGCTGCTGCGCTGGACGGCGGAGTACTACCACCACCCCCTCGGGGAGGTGATCGCCGGCGCGCTGCCCAAGGCGCTGCGCGAGGGCCGGCCGGCGCTCGCCCCCGCGGCGGCCGTACGCGCCTGGCGCATCACGCCCGACGGGCACAGCGCGCAGGCCGCGGCTGCGAACGGGCGAG
>JASHSK010000119.1 GCA_030038755.1 Gammaproteobacteria bacterium | reverse complement strand
GGCATAGGCCAGCAGCCCCAGGCAGACGAGAAATCCGAGCATATTCAGGCTACGCGGCATGGGGCGCTGACCTTCCGGGGGCGGTCGCGGCGAACGGGCGCCGCGACGACATTGTAAACGCAGTTATTGCCGGACAGGCCGCCAGCTGCGCTGGCCGACGCTAGCCGCGCTGGCTGGCGCGCTCGGCGAGCTCTCGTTCGATGCGGTCGAAGGAGGTGTGGCGCACATCCTTGCCGTGAACCATGTAGATGACGTACTCGCAGATGTTCTTGGCATGATCGCCGATGCGCTCGAGCGAGCGCACCACCCACATGACATCCAGTGCACGGCGGATGGTGCGCGGGTCCTCCATCATGAAGGTGATGCACTGGCGCTGGATGGCCTCGTATTCCTCGTCGACCGCGCGGTCCTGCCGGCAGATCTCCAGGGCCGCCTCCGCGTCCAGGCGCGCGAACGCGTTGAGGGTGTTGCGCACCATCTCCTGCACGACGCGGCCGAGATGCCGTACCTCGCGGTAGCGGTCCACCGGGCGCTCGACGGCCGCCAATCGCGCGGCGATCTGCCCGATCTTCTCGCACTCGTCGCCGATGCGCTCCAGATCGGTAATGGTCTTGATCGTGGCCACGACCATGCGCAGGTCGCCGGCCGCGGGGGCACGGGTGGCGAGGATGCGCGAGCACTCCTCGTCGATCGAGACCTCCATGCCGTTGACCTTGGAATCATCCTGGGCCACGGCCTGACCGAGCTGGCTGTCGCCCTCGGCCAGGGCCGTGAGGCTGCGGCGCAGCTGCTCTTCGACGAAGCCCCCCATCGCGAGCACCTTGCTGCGCACCCGCTCGAGCTCGGCATTGAACCGGGTCGAGGTGTGATGGGACAGGTCAGCCGCTTCCATGATCTGCTATCTGCTCCCCTGCAGCTCGAGCTGCAGCAAACCAACTATAGCGCAAGGTCGTGACGTGTAGCGTGCGCGGCTCACACTCATCTCACATCGAGCCCAGGTCCTGGAACACATCGATCGCCGCTCCGAGGTCCGGCTGATCGCTGCTCTGATCGGACTCGGCGCGCCGCGCACCGGCCGATTCCACGCGCGCGTCGGCGACAGCGGCCAGTCCAGGCAGGGCCGTGACGACGCCCGCCGGCGCCTGCACGCGCGCTCGCGGGAAGCTGCAGGTAAATCGGCTGCCACGCCCCTCCTCGCTCTCGATGCTCAGACGAGCCCCGTGCCTCTGCAGCACGTGCTTCACGATCGCGAGTCCCAGCCCGGAGCCGCCGGTGCTGCGGCTGCGGCCCTGATCGACGCGATAGAAGCGCTCGGTCAGGCGCGGCAGATGCTCGGGCGCGATGCCGATCCCGGTGTCGGTCACCGAGAAGTATCCGCCGTCGGCGTCAGTCCACCAGCGGATCTGCACCGAGCCGTGCTGGGGCGTGTAGTTGGCCGCGTTGTCCACCAGGTTGGCGAAGGCTGAATGGATCTGCAGCTCGTCGCCGAGCAGCAGCGCGCGCGAATCGGCGCGCACCTGCACCCGCTCGGGATGCACCGGGCGGGCGAGCACGTCCTGGCGCAGCTGCGCCATCAGGGCGGCGACATCGATCGGTCGGGATGCCGCCTCGCTCTCGGAGGACTCGAGCCGCGAGAGCTCGAGCAGATCGTGCACGATGCGGCTCATGCGGTGCGCCTGGCGCTGCATCTCCTGCAACGGCCCGACGAGCGGGGGGTCCAGGCCCGGCTCGTTGGCGAGGGTCTCCAGGTAGCCGGCGATCACCGTCAACGGAGAGCGCAGCTCGTGGGAAGCGTTGGCGACGAAGTCGCGGCGCATCGCGGTCAGGTGCGCCTCGCGCGTCACGTCGCGCACCAGCATCAGCCGCTGACCTACCCCATAGGGGACGATCTGCATCGACAGGTGCCGGTCGCTGTCGACCGAGGTACGCACCACGACCGGCAGCGAATACTGCCCGCCGCGCAGGTACTGCACGAACTCCGGCTGCCGCACCAGACTGTCGATCGGCAGTCCCACGTCGCCCTTGCCGCGCAGCCCCAGCAGACGCGCGGCGGTGCGGTTGAACCACAGGATCTCGGTCTGCGGATTGAGCACCACCACGCCGTCGGGCATCGCGGCGGTCGAGCGCCGCAGCTCGCGCAGCAGCCGCAGCAGGCGCTGCTTGTGAAACTGCTTGCGACGGAAGAGACGCACGATGGGGCCGACCAGCTCGCCCCAGGGGCCGGTCAGATCCGGAGCCAGCTCCACCTTGTCGCCGGACAGCCAGCGCAGGACGCGCAGCAGGTGCGAGATCTGCAGCCCCAGGGCCACCGCCAGCACGGCGGCCACCCCGGCGAACGGTGCATGGAACAGCCATCCCAGGCCCGCACCCATCAGCAGGGCCAGCAAGAGCCTCCAGCCGAACGGCCACCAGGCCGAGCCGGCGTTCATCTGTGCTCCTGACTTCCTCTCATCGCCGTCATCCCGAGGATCACCCTCAGCTCGCGCCATCAGCCCAGGCTCTCAGGCCACACCATCGGCCCCGGCCATCGGCCCCGGCCATCAGCCCGAGGGCCGCGCGGAGAATCGATAACCCGCACCGCGCACCGTCTGCACCCATCGATCGAAACCGTAGACCTCGAGCGCCCGGCGCAGACGGCGGATGTGCACGTCAATGGTGCGCTCCTCGACGTACACGTTGCCACCCCAGACGCGGTCGAGCAGCTGCTCGCGGCTGTACACGCGCTCCGGATGGGTCATGAAGAATTCCAGCAGTCGATATTCGGTCGGTCCGAGGGCGACCACCTGCTCGCCCACCAGCACCCGATGGGCCGCCCGCTCGAGCATCAACTGCTCGAAGCGCACCGTCTCGGTCTCATCCACGGCGCCACCCCGGCGCAGCACCGCGTTGACGCGCGCGATCAGCTCGCGCGGCGAGAACGGCTTGGTCATGTAATCATCCGCCCCGCCATCCAGGCCGGCAATCTTGTCGGCCTCCTCGGCGCGTGCGGTCAGGATGATGACGGGTAGATCGCGCGTATCGCGCTCGCGCTTGAGAGCCCGTGTCAGCTCCAGCCCGCTGTGGTCGGGCAGCATCCAATCGATCAGCATCAGGTCCGGCCGCTGGTCGGCCAGTGCGGTACGCGCACTGCGGCAATCCGCCGCTTCGCGCACCTCGAATCCGGCGCGTTTCAGTCCGAAGGCGATCATCTCACGGATCGGCCGCTCGTCCTCCACCACCAGAATCTGCTTGGTTGTCATGTCTTTGGCGCGCACCATAGGGACGATACATTGCAGCTGTGTGACGAGCGGCGCGATTTTGTCAGTTTCGTGACGCGCTCGGGCCGCTCATGGCAACGCCGTGACCTGATCGCGCAGATACACCGGCAGCGCCTGCTCGGGCGCCACGGCGCAGGCCAGGCCGTCGGCCGCTGCGAGCCGCGCGATCTCCTGCGCCCTTGGGCGCAGCCCGGGCAACCATTGCCTCACCGCTCCTGCCCACCGCTCGCGCAACGCCGGATACACCTCGAAGCCCGAGCCGGCAGCGCACATACGCTCTCCCGCCAGCCACTGCGGCGGCACCTGGACGGCGAGCGGAGGCGACACCTGCTCCAGGCCGACCAGTCGAGGCACGCCCGGCTCGCCGGTCGCCTCGAAGCAGCCCGAATACACCTCGTCCATCCGCGCGTCCTGACAGACCAGCGCGCGCGCGGCAGCGGCCGTCGCCCCGAGCGCCTGCGCCGCGACGGCGCGCAGATCCGAGACCCCGATCAGCGGACGGTGACAGGCGAAGCCGAGACCCTGAGCCACCGCGGCTGCCAGGCGCAGGCCCGTGAAGGCGCCCGGCCCGCGGCCAAACGCGATGGCATCCAGTCCCGCGAGCGTCAGCCCCGACTCGGCCAGCAGTTCCTCGATCATCGGCAGCAACAGTTTGCCGTGCGCACGCGGCGCGACGGTCTCGCGAGTGCGCAGCTGACCATCGAGCCACAGCGCCGCAGAGCACAGCTCAGTGGCGGTATCCAGCGCCAGCAGCCTCATCGCGCCAGCTCGCTGTGCAGGCGCAGCTCGCGTGCCATCTCCCTGAGCCGCGTAGAGGCCACGGCCGGCTCGCGCGTCACCGGCATCGCCGGCAGGCTCGTGCGGAACAATCTGCCATAGACCCGCGCCGTCAACCGCGGGTCGCCGATCATCACCACCCCGCCGTCGTACTCGCTGCGGATCAGGCGGCCCACGCCCTGCTTGAGGGCCAGCACCGCCTCGGGCAGCTGATAGTCGCGGAACGGACTTGCCCCCTGCGACTGCAGATACTCGATGCGCGCGCGCACCACCGGGTCCTCGGGCGACGCGAACGGCAGTTTGTCGATGATCACCAGGCGCAGCGCGGGTCCCTGCACATCCACGCCCTCCCAGAAGCTGGCGCTGCCGAGCAGAACCGCCTCGCCGCTGGCGCGGAAACGCCGTAGCAGCTGCTCGCGCGGCGCCGTGCCCTGAACGAGCAACGGCAGCCCCGAGGGCAGTTGCCCGGCGAGCATCCCGGCGGCGAGTCGCATGGCGCGCAGGCTCGTGAACAGCAGGAACGCTCCACCACCCGCGGCCTCGATCAGCGGCAGCGCCTTTTCCAGAAGCGTGGGGATAAAGGCATCCTGGGATGGCTCGGGCATTCCTTCCGGCAGGTACATCAGTGCCTGCCGCTCGTAGTCGAACGGGCTCGGCAGGCACAGCGAGGCGGCGTCCTGCACGCCGAGGCGGCCGGCGAAGTGCGCAAAGTCCGTGCCGACCGCCAGCGTCGCGGAGGTGAAGACCCACGCCGTGCGACCCTGCTGCACGAAGGCACGAAAGCGCGGAGCGATGTCATAGGGCAACAGTCGCAGCACGAAGCCGCGCGCGTCGGTCGACACGGTGCGCGCCCCCGCGGTGCTGTCGGCGCGG
>JASHSK010000118.1 GCA_030038755.1 Gammaproteobacteria bacterium | reverse complement strand
AACAAGGACATGGAGGGTATCTCCGAGCTGCGCGACGAGTCGGACAAGGACGGCATGCGCGTGGTCATCGAGCTGCGCCGCGGCGAAGTCGCCGACATCGTGCTGAACAACCTGTACGCGCAGACGCCCATGGAGACGGTCTTCGGCATCAACATGGTGGCGCTCGCCGATGGGCAGCCCCGGCTGATGTCGCTGCGTGACATGCTCGAGGCGTTCCTGCGCCACCGTCGTGAAGTGGTCACGCGCCGCACGGTCTTTCAGCTGCGGCGCGCGCGCGAGCGCGCACACCTGCTCGAAGGCCTGACGGTCGCGCTCGCCAACATCGATGAGATCATCGCGCTCATCAAGGCCTCGGCGAGTCCCGCGGAAGCGCGCACCGCGCTGCTTGCGCGCACCTGGAGTGCCGGCACCGTGGCGCGACTGCTGGAGCGCACCGGGGATGTGTCCACGCGACCCGAGGGACTCGCGGCCGACCTCGGGCTGCAGGCCGAGGACGTCTATCGGCTCTCCGAGGCGCAGGCCCAGGCGATCCTGGATATGCGGCTGCACCGCCTCACCAGCCTCGAGCAGGACAAGATCAACGAGGAGTACCGCGAGCTGCTCGTGCAGATCGTGGATCTGTCGGACATCCTCGCGCGTCCCGCGCGCCTCACCGAGGTGGTGCGCGCCGAGATCATCGAGATCCGCGACACCTACGGGGATGCGCGCCGCACCGAGATCAACCGCGATCAGCTGAACCTGTCCACCGAGGATCTGATCGAGCCGCAGGACGTGGTCGTGACGCTCTCGCACGCCGGCTACGCCAAGGCGCAGCCGGTGTCGGATTATCAGGCGCAGCGCCGCGGAGGGCGCGGCCGCTCGGCCACAGCCGTCAAGGACGAGGACTTCGTCGAACGCTTCTTCGTCGCGCACACGCACGATACGGTGCTGTGCTTCTCCAATCGCGGCAAGGTCTACTGGCTGCGCGTGTTCGAGCTGCCGCAGGCGGGGCGCGGCTCGCGCGGCAAGCCGATCGTCAACCTGCTGCCGCTCGAGGAGGGCGAGAAGATCAGCGCGATGCTGCCGGTCAAGCAGTTCGACGAGCAGCACTTCGTGTTCATGGCCACCAGCAGCGGCACCGTCAAGAAGACGCCGCTCGCGGCGTTCTCGCGTCCGCGCGCGAGCGGCATCATCGCCGCCGACCTGCGCGGCGACGATCATCTGGTGGGCGTGGCGCTCACCGACGGCAGCCGCCAGATCATGCTGTGCACGAGCGGTGGCAAGGCGATCCGCTTCCACGAGGATGAGGTACGCCCCATGGGGCGCGAGGCCGCCGGCGTGCGCGGTGTGCGGCTCGGGGAGGCCCAGCGGGTCATCGCCCTGCTGGTGCTCGGAGAGGGCCACATCCTCACCGCCTCGGAGTGCGGCTACGGCAAGCTCACCCCGCTGGAAGAGTTTCCCGGCCATGGCCGCGGCGGGCAGGGCGTGATCGCGCTGCAGACCACGGATCGCAACGGCGAGACGGTCGCGGCGCTGCAGGTGCAGCCGCAGGACGAAGTGATGCTGGTCAGCTCCACCGGCACGCTGGTGCGCACTCCGGTCTCCGACATCTCGGTGGTGGGGCGCAACACCCAGGGCGTGCGTCTGATCCGCCTGGGCGAGGGTGAGCGGCTCACCGGCGTCGAGCGTGTCGCGGCGCTCGAGAGTGCCGCCGAGGTCGTGGCCGCCGCCGATGCGGCAGCCAACGCGGCCGCCGATGTCGGCGGCGGCGATGCCGCAAGCGCCGGGACCGGCGATGCGAACAACGCGCCGCCGGACGGTGCGCCGGCCGACGGCGGCGACGCCGGGCCGGCCTGAGCGCTCTGCTACAATCCCCGCCTCTCGTCAGTCCCATCATCCGACTTACCAGGTCGACGGGGTCCAGAAGTGCGCGTATTCAACTTCGCGCCGGGACCAGCGGCGTTGCCGCTGCCGGTGCTCGAGCAGGTTCGCGAGGAGTTGATCGATTGGCGCGGCAGCGGCATGTCGGTCATGGAGATCAGCCATCGCAGCAAGGCGTTCCTCGGGGTCGCCAGCGAGGCTGAAGCGGATCTGCGCGAGCTGCTGGCCGTGCCCGCGCATTACAAGGTGCTGTTCCTGCAGGGCGGGGCAGCCGGGCAATTCGCCGCGGTGCCGCTGAATCTGGCGCACGCCGACGCCGGCGTGGATTACGTCAACACCGGCAGCTGGTCGAAGAAGGCCATCGGCGAGGCCAGGCACTACTGCCGCGTCAACGTCGCCGCCGACGCAGGGGCGAGCAACTACACCACGGTGCCGCCGCAGGGCGAGTGGCGGCTCACCCCGGGCGCCGCGTATCTGCATTACACGCCGAACGAGACCATCGGCGGGGTGGAATTCCCCTTCATTCCGCAGGTCGATGCGCCGCTCGTGGCCGATATGTCCTCGACCATTCTGTCCCGTCCGCTCGAGGTGGGGCGTTTCGGCGTGATCTATGCCGGCGCGCAGAAGAACATCGGCCCGGCGGGGCTGGTCGTGCTGATCGTGCGCGAGGATCTGCTCGGGCGCGCGCGCGCCGAGACTCCGCTGGTCTGGAATTACGCCGGCATGGCGGCCGAGGGCTCGATGGCCAACACGCCGCCGACCTTTGCCTGGTACGTCGCCGGGCTGGTGTTCAAGTGGCTCAAGCGCGAGGGAGGCCTCGCGGCCATGGCCGAGCGCAACCGCGCCAAGGCGCAGCTGCTCTACCGGAGCATCGATGAGTCGGGGTTCTATCGCAATCCCGTCGACAAGGCGTGCCGCTCGTGGATGAACGTGCCCTTCATCCTGGCCAATCCGGAGCTCGACAAGACGTTTCTGTCCGAGGCACAGGCCGCCGGCCTCACCAATCTCGCCGGCCATCGCTCCGTCGGCGGCATGCGCGCCAGCCTCTACAACGCGATGCCTCTGGAAGGCGTGCAGGCGCTCACGCAGTTCATGCGCGAGTTCGCGCGCCGACACGGCTAGGAGCCAGGAGCCCGTCTGTCACGGACGATGCCGTGAGCTACCGCATCCTCACCCTCAACAGCATCAGCGAGCGCGGCCTCGCCTGCCTGCCGAGCGCGCAGTACGAGGTCGGTGCCAGGCTCGAGCAGCCCGACGCGATCCTGGTGCGCTCGGCCGACATGCACCACATGACGCTGCCGGCATCGCTGGCGGCGGTGGCGCGCGCCGGTGCGGGCACCAACAACATCCCGGTCGAAGCGCTGAGCCGCCGTGGCATCCCGGTGTTCAACGCCCCCGGGGCCAACGCCAATGCGGTCAAGGAACTGGTGATCGCCGGCATGCTGCTCGCGGCGCGCAACATCTGCCAGGCCTGGGAGTTCGCCCGTGGCCTCTCCGGCGACGATCGCGCGATCGACGAAGCGGTCGAGCGTGGCAAGAAGAATTTCGTGGGCTTCGAGCTGCCGAGCCGCACGCTCGGGGTGATCGGCCTGGGAGCGGTGGGCGTGCGCGTCGCCAACAGCGCCGAGGCGCTCGGCATGAGGGTGCTCGGCTACGATCCGCAGATCACCGTGCAGCGCGCCTGGCAGCTTTCCTCCGGCGTGCAGCAGGCATTGTCGCTCGAGGATCTGTGCGCGCGCTCCGATGCGGTGACCGTGCACGTGCCGCTGACGCAGGAGACGCGCAAGCTGTTCGATCGCGCCTGCCTTGCGCGCATGCGCCCGGGCAGCGTGCTGCTGAACTTCGCGCGCGCGCCGATCGTGGACGACGCGGCGGTGCTCGATGCGCTCGACAGCGGCGGGCTGCATGCCTACGTATGCGACTTTCCGAGCAAGGCGCTGAAGAACCATCCGCGCGCGATCACGCTGCCGCATCTGGGGGCGAGCACGTTCGAGGCCGAGGAGAACTGCGCAGTCTCGGCGGCCGAGACACTGCGCGACTTTCTCGAGCACGGCCATATCCGCAACAGCGTCAACTTTCCCGACGCCGCGCTGCCGCGCCAGTCGGGCTCGATCCGCATCGCCATCGCCAACGACAACGTACCCAACATGATGGGCCAGATCTCCACGGCGCTCGCCGCCGCCGGACTGAACATTGCCGAGCTGCTGAACCGCTCGCGCGGCGAGTACGCCTACACGCTGATCGATGCCGAGGGCAGCGCCGATGAGGCCCTGTTGCAGCGCCTGCGCGCCATCGAGGGGGTGCTCTCGGTGCGTGTGGTACGTTCTGCGGATTGAATATGGACGAACGGGAGGCCACTGCGGCGGCCTCGGGCGGGCAGGGCGGCACGCAGACCGGCGGTGCGCAGGCCGGTGGCACGCAGACGGGTGGCACGCAGCCCGGCGGCACGCAGGCCGCGCCGCCGGCCCCGGGCGAGCTCGCCGAGCTGCGTGCCCGCATCGATGCGCTCGATGAGCAGCTGCACGCGCTGCTCAACGAGCGTGCCCGCCTGGCGCGCAGCGTGGGACTGTCCAAGCAGTCCGCGGCCCAGGGAGCGCACACGGGCGCGCGCGCCGCGGATCTGTACCGGCCCGAGCGCGAGGCGCAGGTGCTGCGTCGCGCGCTGGAGCGAAATGACGGACCATTGCGCAACGAGGAGATCCTGCGGCTGTTCCGCGAGATCATGTCCGCTTGTCTTGCACAGGAGGAGCCACTGAAGGTCGCATTCCTCGGCCCGGAGGGCACGTTCACGCAGAGCGCGGTGCTCAAGCACTTCGGCCACTCGGTGCGCGCACTGGCGCTCGCCACGGTCGACGAGGTGTTCCAGGAGGTGGAGGCAGGCAACGCCGACTTCGGCGTGGTGGCCATCGAGAACTCCAGCGAAGGAACGATCACCAACACGCTCGATCGCTTCCTGGTCAGCCCGCTGCACATCTGCGGGGAGGTGGAGCTGCGCGTGCATCACTGCCTCATGGGCCGGATGAGCTCATTGCAGGGCATCGTGCGCGTCTGCTCGCACAGCCAGGCTCTCGGGCAGTGCCGTGGGTGGCTCGCCGAGCACCTGCCCGAGGCCGAACGCGTCTCGGTGGCGAGCAACGCCGAGGGCGCGCGCCGCGCGCGCGATGAGCAGGGGACCGCGGCGATCGCCGGGGAGACCGCGGCCGAGGTCTATGGACTGAACCTGATCGCGCGGCAGATCGAGGACCACGAGGACAACGCCACGCGCTTCCTGGTTCTGGGCCGCAGACTGCTGCCCGCGAGCGGGGCGGATCGCACCACACTGCTGGTGTCGGCCCTGGACACACAGGCCCCGGGAGCGCTCTATCGGCTGCTCGAGCCGCTTGCGCAGCACGGCATCAGCATGAGCCGCATCGAGTCGCGACCGTCGCGGCGCCGCCGCTGGGACTACGTGTTCTTCATCGACATCGAAGGGCACGCCGAGGATGCGCACGTGCGTTCGGCGCTCGAGGGGTTGCGCTCGCGCGCCTCGCTGTTCCGCGTGCTCGGCTCCTATCCGCGCGCGGTCGCCGAATGAGCCGTGATCGAGCAGGCGGCGCCGGCGCCCCGGATGCATTCCACCCCGGCGCGCTCGCCGTGCCGGCGGTACGCGGCCTGTCCCCGTACGTGCCCGGCAAGCCGATCAGCGAGCTCGAGCGCGAGCTGGGCATCTCCGAGATCGTCAAGCTGGCCTCGAACGAGAATCCCCACGGGCCGAGCCCGGCGACGCTTACGGCCATGCGCGGCGCCCTCGAAGCGGTGTGGCTCTATCCGGACGGCAGCTGCCACGAGCTCAAAGGCGCGCTCGCGCGCCACCTGGGAGTCACGCCTGAGTGCCTGAGCATCGGCAACGGCTCGAACGATCTGCTGATGCTGCTCGCGGAGGGCTTCCTGTCCGGCGAGTGCAGCGCCGTGTACTCGCAGTACGGCTTCGCGATCTATCCGCTGGTCATCCGCGCGACCGGTGCCCAGGCGATCGAAGTGCCGGCGCAGCCGCGCTCGGCCGGCATGCCCTTCGGGCACGACCTGGCAGCCATGGCGGCCGCGGTGCGGCCCGATACGCGCATGCTGTTCGTCGCCAATCCCAACAACCCGACCGGCACCTGGGCGGCGGCGCACGAGCTTACGCGGCTGCTCGAAGCGCTGCCGGCGAGCACACTGATGGTGCTGGATGAGGCTTACTTCGAATACGCTCGCGAGCGCGGTCTGCCCGATACGCTGCCGTGGGTCATCGAGCATCCGAATCTCGTCCTGCTGCGCACCTTCTCCAAGGCCTACGGTCTGGCCGGCGCGCGTGTCGGTTACGCCGTCTCGCATCCGGAGATTGCCGAGGTGCTCGATCGTCTGCGGCCGGCTTTCAATGTCAACGCTCTGGCGCAGGCCGGCGCCGTCGCGGCGCTCGCCGATGCGCAGCACATGCAGCGCTCGGTTGCGGTGACGATGCGCGAGCAGGCGCGGCTGTGTGAGGGGCTCGCGCGCCTCGGACTGTGGTTCGCCCCATCGGCCGGCAACTTCGTGCTGGTCGAGGTCGGCGCGCGTGCCCCACAGCTGTTTCAGGAGCTGCTCACCCGCGGCATCATCGTGCGGCCCCTCGCGAACTACGCCTTGCCCGATTACCTGCGCATCTCGGTGGGACTGCCCGAGCACAATGACCGCCTGCTCGCCGCGCTTCGCGAGCTGCGCGAGCTATGCGCTCCCGCCACGACGGCGCGGGCGGCGCCATCCGCAACGTCCGCGGCGTCCGCGACGCCCGCAACGACCGCGGCGGCCACGGCGGCCCGATCGGCGACGGCACGATGAGCGGGTCAGGGGGGCCGGCGGCGAACAGGCCGGCGGCGAACGCCGCCACACCGCGCCACTACGTCGTGGCACCGGCGAGCCGCGTGCAGGGCGCGCTGCAGGTGCCCGGCGACAAGTCGATCTCGCATCGCTCGCTCATGCTCGGCGCGATCGCCGAGGGGGTGACGCGCATCGATGGTTTCCTCGCCAGCGAGGACTGTCTCGCGACGCTCGCGGCGCTGCGTGCCCTGGGTGTCGGGATCGACGGGCCCGCCGACGGTACCGTGGTCGTGCACGGCGTGGGTCTGAACGGTCTGCGCCCGGCGGCCGCGGCGCTGGACCTTGGTAACGCCGGCACGGCGATGCGCCTGATGATGGGCCTGCTCGCCGGCCAGCCCTTCGACAGCACGCTGGTGGGCGACAGCTCGCTGATGCGCCGGCCCATGGAGCGCGTGGCGCAGCCGCTGCGCTCGATGGGCGCACGCATCGATACACAGGCAGGTCGCCCGCCGGTGATGATCCACGGGGGCGCGGCGCTGCGTGCGATCGATTACACGCTGCCCGTGGCGAGCGCGCAGGTGAAGTCGGCGCTGCTGCTGGCGGGTCTGTATGCACAGGGCGCCACGAGCGTGCTCGAGCCGGCGCCCACGCGCGACCATACCGAGCGCATGCTGCAGCAGTTCGGCGTGCGGCTCGAGCGTCGCGGCGCACGTGTCACCCTGGCCGGTGGGCAGCGCCTCACCGGCGGCGCCGTGCAGGTGCCGGGGGACTTTTCATCCGCGGCCTTCTTCATCGTGGCCGGGTGTCTCGCGGCTCCGCAGGGTCTCACGATCCGTAACGTGGGGTGCAATCCGACGCGCACGGGGTTGCTGCAGATGCTCGAGCTGATGGGCGCCGACATCCGCGTGCAGCCGCACACCGGGCACGCCGCAGAGCCGATGGCGGACATCCATGTGCGCGCGAGCAGCCTGCGCGGCGTGCGCGTTCCCGAGCCGCTCGTGGCGCTGGCGATCGATGAGTTTCCGGTGTTCTTCATCGCCGCGGCCGCCGCCGACGGGCAGACGGTCGTGACCGGTGCCGGGGAGCTGCGCGTCAAGGAGAGTGATCGGCTCGCAGCCATGGCGCAGGGACTGACGACGCTGGGCGTGCACTGTGAGCTGCTGCCCGACGGACTGTGCGTGCAGGGCGTGGGCGGAGCCGCCGGCGGCGGCCTCTTCGGTGGTGGGCGCATCGACAGCCACGGCGATCACCGCATCGCCATGGCGTTCGCGGTCGCCAGCCTGCGCGCCCGCAGCCCCCTGCAGATCGATGATGTGGCCAACGTCGCCACCTCCTTCCCCGACTTCGTCGCCCTGGGGCGCTCGGTGGGCCTGGCGCTGCAGGAACATCCCGGATGAGCGGGCCGGCCGCGGCGGGTGGGAGCGCCGCCGGGTCGGGGCCCGATCCCCGGGTCCCGGTCGTGACCATCGATGGTCCCAGCGGCTCGGGCAAGGGCACGGTCAGCCGCCTGTTGGTGCGGCATCTGGGCTGGCACCTGCTCGACAGCGGCGCGCTGTATCGCCTGGTCGCCCATGCCGGGACTCTGGCGGGGCTCGCGCCGGACGACGAGCCGGGCCATGCTCGCCTGGCCCTGCAGATGCACGTGCTCTTTGACCCGGACGCGACCGGCGAGGAGCGCATCTGGCTTGCGGACCGCGACGTGACCGCCGCCCTGCGGGAGGAGGCGGCCGGCGCCGGGGCCTCGCGCGTGGCGGTGTGGCCGGCAGTGCGATCGGCGCTGCTCGCGCGCCAGCACGCCGCGGCGCGGCCCCCGGGACTGATCGCCGACGGGCGTGACATGGGGACCGTTGTTTTCCCCCAGGCCCAGCTGAAGATTTTCCTGACCGCAAGCCCCGAGGAACGCGCCCAAAGGCGATATAAGCAGTTGAAAGAAAAGGATTCCAGTGTTAGCCTTGCCGCCCTTTCGCGCGAGATCGCGGAACGCGACCGTCGTGATGCGACACGGCCGGTGGCTCCGCTCGTGCCGGCGAGCGATGCGATCGTCCTGGATTCGACAGCCCTCGATGCTGCCGCGGTGACGGAGCGGGTGCTCGCTCATGGACGCGCGCGCGGGCTCTGGGGCGTGGTGGCCTGAAGTTCCGCGCCCCGGCGGAGGTCATGGTGCTGCAGGGAGGCGGCGCCTTACGTGGTTGACCCGCGGCGCCGGAGGCGCGGCGGTGGTAGAGACAAGCACGGCGACGTGCAAGAGAGTGTATGAACGAGACTGTGAGCGAGAGTTTCAGCGCGCTGTTCGAGCAGAGCCTGGCGAACCAACGCATTCGCCCGGGCATGATCCTCACCGGATTGGTGGTGGACGTCGGCCCGGACGTGGTGATCGTCAACGTCGGCCTGAAGTCCGAGGCCGTCATTCCCCTCGAGCAGTTCAAGAACGAGCGCGGTGAAATCGAGGTTCACGCCGGCGAGCAGGTGGAAGTGGCGCTCGATTCCGTCGAGGACGGCACGGGCGAGACACGCCTGTCGCGCGAGAAGGCCAAGCGGGCGCGCACCTGGACGCGCCTGGAGACGGCGTTCAACAACGGCGAGATCGTCACCGGCGTGATCTCGGGGCGCGTCAAGGGCGGCTTCACCGTGGAGATCGATCACGTGCGCGCCTTCCTGCCCGGCTCGCTGGTGGACGTGCGCCCGGTGCGCGACACCGGCTATCTCGAGGGCAAGCCGCTGGAGTTCAAGGTCATCAAGCTCGACCAGAAGCGCAACAACGTCGTGGTGTCGCGCCGCGCCGTGGTCGAGCAGGAATTCTCCGCCGAGCGCAGCGCGCTCATGGAGAACCTGCAGGAAGGCGCCGTGGTGCGTGGCACGGTCAAGAACCTCACCGACTACGGCGCATTCGTCGACCTCGGCGGCATCGACGGGCTGCTGCACATCACCGACATGGCCTGGCGGCGCGTCAAGCATCCGTCCGAGGTCGTGAAGGTCGGTGATGAGATCGACGTGCGCATCCTCAAGTTCGACCGCGAGCGCTCGCGCGTGTCGCTCGGGCTCAAGCAGCTGGGCGCCGACCCGTGGGAGAACATCGCGCGCCGCTATCCACCCAATCAACGCGTGTTCGGCAAGGTCACCAATATCGCCGACTACGGTGCGTTCGTGGAGATCGAGGACGGCGTGGAAGGTCTGGTGCACGTCTCGGAGATGGACTGGACCAACAAGAACGTCAATCCGGCGAAGGTCGTGCACACCGGCCAGGAAGTGGAGGTCATGGTGCTGGACGTCGACGAGGATCGACGCCGCATCTCGCTGGGCCTCAAGCAGTGCAAGGCCAACCCCTGGAAGGAATTCGCCGAGAACCACAGCCTGCGCGATCGCGTCGCCGGCCAGATCAAATCCATCACCGACTTCGGCATCTTCATCGGGCTGCCGGGCAATATCGACGGCCTGGTGCACCTGTCGGACATCTCCTGGGACCAGCCCGGCGAGGAGGTGGTACGCAACTATCAGAAGGGCCAGCAGATCGAGGCCATGGTGCTGTCGATCGATCCGGAGCGCGAGCGCATCTCGCTGGGCATCAAGCAGCTTGCCAAGGACCCGTTCTCCGCCTTCGTGGCGGAATTCCCCAAGGGCAGCATCGTGCGCGGCACCGTCAAGGACGTGGATGCGCGCGGTGCGGTGATCGATCTCGGCAACGGCATCGAAGGGCAGCTGCGCGCGAGCGAGCTGGGGCGCGACCGCGTGGAGGATGCGCGCACGGTGCTGCGCGCCGGGGACACCGTGGAGGCGAAGTTCATCGGGATGGATCGCAAGACGCGCGTCATCTCGCTGTCGATCAAGGCGCGTGAGGTGCACGAGGAGGCCGAGGCGGTGCAGAGCTACCGCTCCGAGCAACCCTCGTCGGGTACCAGTCTCGGGGAGCTGCTGAAGGAGCAGATCAAGGCGCCCGAGCGCGAGCGCGGCTGAGGGCTTGCATCACCGCGAGCGCGCCACTGACGATCCGTACGGGAAGCGCCATGACAAAGTCCGAACTGATCGAGATCATCACGGCCAAGCAGAAGCATCTGCCGGCCAAGGACGTGGAGCTGGCGCTCAAGCAGATGCTCGAGATCATGAGCGATTCGCTCGCGCAGGGCGATCGCATCGAGATCCGCGGTTTCGGCAGCTTCTCGCTGCACTTCCGCCCGCCGCGCCAGGGCCGCAATCCCAAGACCGGAGAGGCGGTGGCGCTCGCCGGAAAGTACGTTCCGCACTTCAAGCCCGGCAAGGACCTGCGCGAGCGCGTCAACAACGGCGCGGACCGTCCGATCCGCGACTGAGCGATCCGCGGCTCGGCGATCCGCGACTCGGCGATCCGCGACTCCGCGACTGGGCGACTCGGCGGCCGGCTCTGAGATGCGGCGGCCGGGCGGCGCGGCCACCGGCGCGCACGCCTGAGACCGCGTTCACATTGCGGTGCGGAATGCACTGACATGGCCTCATGGCCGGCGCTGACGCCGGGATGCGTCACGGCCGGAGTCCTCGCGGGTGCGAATTGGCCGATCGCCACGGGCCGGAGGCTCGTCTACCATGGAAAGCGGCTCGATTCATTCCACCCGCCACGGACGTGCCCCCATGGCCGATAACAGACACATTCGCACCGCGGTCTTTCCGGTGGCCGGCCGCGGCACGCGCTTCCTGCCGGCGACCAAGGCCAGCCCCAAGGAAATGCTGCCCATCGTCGATCGGCCGCTGATCCAGTACGCGGTCGATGAAGCGCTGGCGGCGGGCGCCGAGCGGCTGGTGTTCATCACCGGCGCCTCCAAGCGTGCCATCGAGGATCACTTCGATCGCGATGACGAGCTGCAGCGACTGCTCGAGTCGCAGGGCAAGACCGAGCTGGCCGAACAGCTCAAGCGCATGCTGCCGAGCTATGCGACCTGCATCTACATCCGCCAGCCCGCGCCGCTGGGTCTCGGGCACGCCGTGCTGTGCGCGCGCGCCGCGATCAATCACGAGCCGTTCTTCGTGCACCTCGCCGATGACCTGATTGCCGCCGACGTGCCCTGTCTCAAACAGATGGCGGGCAGCTTCGAGCAGCACGGCGGCAGCGTGCTGGGCGTGGAGGAGGTCGCGCGCCGCGACACCGACAAGTACGGCATCGTCGAGGTCGAGGATGCGCGCAGCACCGTCAGCCGTATCCACGGCATCGTGGAGAAGCCCAAGCCCGACGTGGCCCGATCCACGCTGGCCGTGGTGGGACGCTACGTGCTCACGCCGCGCATCTTTACCGAGCTGGAGCGCGTGGAGAAGGGCAGTGGCGCGGAGATTCAGCTGACCGACGGCATCGCCGCGCTGATGCGCCATGAGAGCGTCTTTGCGCATCGCTTCACCGGTCGGCGCTTCGACTGCGGCAGCAAGCTCGGCTACCTGCAGGCCACCGTCGAGATGTCGCTCGCGCACCCCGTGCTCGGCGACGACTTCCGCGCCTATCTCAAGGGGGTCGCCGGGCGACTCGACTGAAGCGACAGCGGCCGGATCGCAGCGTCATCCGGCCGCCCGCCCGCCATCCGGCCGCCCGCCCGTCATCCGGCCGCCTGCCGCCTGCCCGCCGGCCGTCTGTGAGGTGCGTCACAGGCGTGCTGCCAGGCGCGCGCGTCTGCGCCCGTCCGGAGAGCCTCACCCGCGGGGCAGGCTGCTTCAGAAACCGCTGCCGTGGCCGATAGACCTCTGGGACCCCTTC
>JASHSK010000117.1 GCA_030038755.1 Gammaproteobacteria bacterium | reverse complement strand
CCTGCGAGAGGTAGGCGAGCGTCGTCGGGCACAGGTCGGGACAATGCGTGTAGCCGAAGTACAGTAATGTGACCTTGCCGCGCAGATTGGCGGCCGTCACGCTCGCTCCCGAGGCATCGGTGAGCTGGAACTCGAGCGGCGGCATGAAACTCAGATCGGGTGAATGAAACCCGGCCGCGACCGCGGCACCGCCGGTACGGCCGCAGCCGCCGGCCGTGAGCGCACTGATGGTCAACAGCAGCGCGAGCGCCACACGCGACACGCGCGTCAATGCGGCAGCTCCACCGCCACGGCAGCGCCGCGACCTCTCATACGTGCCCCGCCGCGCGCGCGCTCGTCCGCGTGGATCCAGCGCGCCAGCACCAGCAGCGCGGCGGCGGTATCCATCATGCTCGCCGGGATCCAGGTGATCAGCCCGCCGATCTGCTGATCCGTCACCGGATCCACCGGCCACAGTCGCCCGCACACGTCGTACACCGTATAGATCGTATGCAGGTGCAGCGACAGAAACGCCCCGATGATCGTCTCGGGCACCATTGCAACCAGCGTCAGCACGATGCGCCCGCCGAGACCTATCGGTGCCCCCTCCCTGCGCGAGCGCGGATCGAGGATCAGCGACCAGAACAGCAGTCCGTCGAGGGCGACGCTCCAGTTCATGCACTTGTATTCATCGAGGCTCAACATCGCCTTGAAGTGGATGCTCGGCCACAGCCAGAAGTAGGTCAGCCCAACGAACAGCACGAAGGCGATCGACGGCCGGCGCAGAACGCGATAGACAGCGCTGACCGGAACTCGCAGCGCAGGATGGAACAGCACGGCGCGTAGGCGCACCGGCAGTCCCTCGGCCAGCAATGACCACGGCACTGCCAATGCGAACAGCAGCGAGCCCATGTCGTGCAGCAGCAGGTGCTGCAGGCGATGCATCCAGAACATGTGCTGCGCCAGATAGTCGTAGCGCGTCTGCAGCGGTACATACAGCAGCGCAACTCCCGAGTAGAACGCCCAATGGCGCCAGGCGGCGATCGGGGTACCCGCGCGGCGGCGTAGCGCGGCGCCACGCGCAAACAACCATGCGCAGCCGCCACAACAAATCAGAACCGTGGGGGAAAAATCCCACGGCAGCACCCAGTGCAGCAGATCGGTCAGCAGAAACATAGCCCGGGGGCCTGCGCGAAGATCGTGTCGGAAGATGCGTGATGGCCGATCAATTCAGTGACAGCGGCGGTACCGGGGCGACGCCTTCACCGAACAGCCGGACGACGTCGATGGCATCGAAGCGGTAGGGGTGCCCACAGAACTCACAGGTCACCGTCACGGCGCCCTGTTCGGCCAGGATGTCGCGCACCTCCCGCTCCCCGAGCGCGCGCAGCAGAGCCGCAACCCGCGGCTGACTGCAGCGGCACGCGAAGCGCACGACGGTGGGAGAGAACAACCGCCCGTCGTGCTCGCCACAGATCCGCCGCAGCACCTGCTCGGCCCCGGCCGAGCGCAGCCACGGGGCGGACAGGGCGGCGAGATTGTGGCCCAGGTCCTCCCAGGCCTGCTGCAGGTGCGCGCCGTGCGCCTCGCCCTGGCCGCGCGTTCCGGGCATCTTCTGCACCAGCACGCCTGCGCCGTAGGCCGCATCGGCCGACAGCGCCAGGCGCGTGGGCAGCTGCTCGGAGGTCGCGAAGTAGTTGCTGAGGCACGCCCCGAGACTATCGCCTTCAAGAGCGACGATGCCCTGGTAGCGCGCCGCGCGCTCCTCGGCCTCGATGCTGACCGTGAGCCGCCCGTCGCCGATCAGGGCCGCGAAGTCCCCGTGAACAGGGTCCCCGCGAGCAGGGTCCCCGCGAGCAGGGCCCTCGCGAGCAGGGCCCTCGCCGGCAGGGTCCTCACGATCGGCGCGGAGCGTTGCCTCGCGCAGCCGCGCGACGCCGCGCACCTTGAAATCGTGCGTGCACTGCGCGACCAGCAGCCGCACCAGCCCGTCGCCCTGCAGCTGCAGGCTGAGCGTACCCTGGAACTTCAGCGTCGCGGCCAGCAGCACCGCGGCGGTCACGGCCTCGCCCAGCAGCGCCTCGACCGCCGGTGGGTGCGATTGCAGGCGTCGCAGCTCGCGCCAGGCACCGTCCAGGCGCACCCAGAACAGGCGCACCGCGTGGTGCTCGAGCACACAGCGGCGCAGCGCTCCGCCGGCATCGACCGTTGCCGTGGCGGTCACCTCGCCACCCACGCGCACCTCACTCATCCGCGTCGCGCTCCGCCACCGGCCGTCTCAGCCGCCGCCCAGTTTCTTCTTCAGCAACTCATTGAGGCGCGCCGGATTCGCCTTGCGGGCGGTCGCCTTCATTACCTCGCCGATGAAGAATCCAAACAGCTTCTCCTTGCCCGCCCGGTAGTCCGCCAGCCGCGCGGGATTCGCCGCCAGCACCGCCTCGATCGCCGTCTCGATCGCGCTCTCATCGGTGATCTGCGTCAGGCCGCGCGCCTCGATGACCGCATCGGCGCCGCGACCCTCCTCCCACATCCCCTCGAGCACGTCCTTGGCGATCGTGCCGGAGATGGTGTTGTCCACCACGCGCCTGAGCAGGCCCGCGAGACTGGCCGGATCCACGCGGCTGTCGCTGATCTGCACGCCGTCACGGTTGAGCAGACCGGACAGCTCGCCCATGACCATGTTGGCGGCGAGCTTGGCGTGATGTGGTGCGCTACGGCCGCCCAGGTCGCGCGCCGCCACCTCGAAATAGTCGGCGAGCTCGGCGCTCGCGGTCAGGACCCCGGCATCGTAGGCCGACAGGCCATACTCGTTCATCAGGCGCAGCGCCTTCTGGTCCGGTAACTCCGGCAGGCCCGCGGCCACCGTATCGATGTAGGGCTGATCGATCTCCAGCGGCAGCAGGTCGGGATCCGGAAAGTAGCGGTAGTCGTTCGCCTCCTCCTTGCTGCGCATCGGACGCGTCTCGCCGCGGTCGGGATCGTAAAGCCTCGTCTCCTGCAGCACTTTGCCGCCACTCTCCAGCACCTCGATCTGTCGCGCGATCTCGTAGTTGATGGCCCGTTCCACGAAGCGAAACGAGTTCAGATTCTTGGTCTCGGTGCGGGTGCCGAATTTCTCGGCGCCGCGCACGCGCACCGACACGTTCGCGTCGCAGCGAAACGAGCCTTCCTGCATGTTGCCGTCGCAGATGCCGAGGTAACGCACCAGCGTGTGGATCTTCTTCATGTAGGCCACCGCCTCGCGCGCCGAGCGCAGGTGCGGCTCGGAGACGATCTCGATCAATGGAGTGCCGGCGCGATTCAGGTCCACCGCCGTCAGCCCCGCCAGTCCCTCATGCAGCGACTTGCCAGCATCCTCCTCGAGATGCGCGCGGGTGATGCCGACGCGCCGCGAGGTACCGTCCTCCAGCAGGATGTCCACCGCCCCGCCGCTGACGATCGGCAGCTCGTACTGGCTGATCTGGTACCCCTTGGGCAGATCCGGATAAAAATAATTCTTGCGCGCGAATACCGAACGACGCGCCACGCGCGCGTTGATCGCCAGGCCGAACTTCACCGCCATGCGCACCGCCTCGGCGTTCAGCACCGGCAGCACGCCCGGGTAGGCGAGATCCACCAGATTGGCCTGCGCGTTGGGCGGTGCCCCGTAGGCGGTGGCCGAACCCGAGAAGATCTTCGAGCGCGTGGCCAGCTGCGCGTGGATCTCCAGCCCGATGACCGTCTCCCACTCCATCAGCCGAACCCCCGCGGTACGCGCAGGTGCCAATCGCTCTCGCACTGGTAGCGATGCGCGATGTTCAGCAGCTTCTGCTCCGAGAAGTGCGGGCCGATGATCTGCAGCCCGACGGGCAGCTCCTCGAGCAGCCCGCAGGGAACGGACATCGCGGGCAACCCGGCCAGATTCGCCCCGATGGTGTAGATGTCGCTCAGGTACATCGTCACCGGGTCGGCGCTCTTGGCGCCCAGGGAAAAGGCGGTGGTCGGGGTGGTGGGGCCGATCACGACATCCACCTCGTGAAAGGCCCGCTCGAAGTCCGCGGCGATCAGCGCGCGCACCTGCTGCGCCTTGAGATAGTAGGCGTCGTAATAGCCGGCCGAGAGGACATAGGTACCGATCATGATGCGGCGCTTGACCTCGGCACCAAATCCTTCTCCACGCGAGCGCTCGTACAGATCGGTCAGATCGCGCGGCTGCTCGCAGCGGTGCCCATAGCGCACGCCGTCGTAACGCGCGAGGTTCGAGGAGCACTCGGCGGGGGCGACCACGTAATACGTGGGCACCGACAACGGCAGATTCGGCAGACTGACCTCGCGCACCACGGCGCCCTGGGCGTGCAGCAGCGCGAGTGCCGCGCGAATCAGCTGCTCGATGGCCGGATCGAGACCGGCGAAGAACTCGCGCAGCATCCCGATCTTCAAACCCTTCAGCGGCTGCTCGAGCGTCGCCGTGTAGTCGGGCACCGGCAGCTCCACGCTGGTGGAATCGCGCTCGTCGAAACCGGCCATCGCGCCGAGCAGCAGTGCCGCATCCTCGGCACTGATCGCGAGCACCCCGCCCTGATCCAGACTGGACGCGAACGCGATCATGCCGAAACGCGATACGCGCCCGTAGGTCGGCTTGATACCCGTCACGCCGCACAGTGCGGCCGGCTGGCGGATCGAGCCGCCGGTATCGGTACCCGTGGCGGCCGGCACGAGCCGCGCGGCGACCGCGGCCGCCGAGCCTCCCGAGGAGCCGCCCGGCACGCGCGCGCCGTCCCAGGGATTGCGCACCGGGCCGAAGAAGCTGGTCTCGTTGGAGGAGCCCATCGCGAACTCGTCCATGTTCGTCTTGCCGAGCGTCACCACGCCGGCGGCTCGCAGCCGCTCCACGACCGTGGCGTCGTACGGCGAGACGAAGTTCGCCAGCATGCGCGAGCCGCAGGTGGTCTTCTGCCCGCGCGTGCAGAAGATGTCCTTGTGCGCGATCGGCACGCCGGTGAGTGGCCCGGCATCCCCGGCGTGCCGGCGCGCGTCCGCCGCGGCCGCCTCGGCCAGTGCGCTTTCCGCATCGACGCTGATGAAGGCGTTGAGCGCGCGATCGTGACGCTCGATGCGCGCGAGCAGCGCGCGCGTGAGCTCCACGCTCGAGACACGCCCGGCATGCAGAGCGGCCGACAGCTCGGCCACGGTCATCAGGTGCAGTTCGGTCATCGCCGGTGCGTCACTCGATCACGCGCGGCACCAGATAGAGCCCGGCCTGCACCTGTGGCGCGTTGCGTTGATACAGCTCGTGCTGGTCCGTCTCCGTGACCTCATCGGGCCGCAGGCGCTGTCGCTGCCCCGGCAGCGGATGTGCGATCGGCGTCACACCAGCGGTGTCGGCGCGCTGCAGCTGCTCGACGAGCCCGAGCACGCGCGACAGACTCTCGGCGTATACCGGGATTTCCTGCTCGCTCAGTGCCAGGCGTGCGAGGTGGGCGATGTCGGCAATCTGCGAACGCGTGATGCTCATGCGAAGTCGCTCGAAATTTCGCGGAAAAATTTCGAAAAATCATACACCTCGCCTTGTGGAATGTCCTCTCGGTTGCTAGATTAGCGCCCGATTTTTTAGCTGACTAAACAAAAAGGTCCTCCGGCCTCATGTTCAAGCGCCTGCGCGGCTACTTCTCCAGCGATCTGTCGATCGACCTGGGCACGGCGAACACTTTGATTTACGTACGTGACAAGGGCATCGTCCTCAACGAGCCCTCGGTCGTCGCCGTTCAGGATGAGCCGGCGCACGGCGGCAAGGTGATCGTCGCTGTCGGGGCCGAGGCCAAGGGCATGCTGGGGCGCACCCCCGGACACATCACTGCAGTGCGGCCGATGAAGGACGGCGTGATCGCCGACTTCACCTACACCGAGAAGATGCTGCAGTTCTTCATCAAGAAGGTGCATGGCAACCGCTTCCTGCAACCCTCCCCACGCGTGCTGGTGTGCGTGCCGTTCGGCTCCACGCAGGTCGAGCGGCGTGCGATCCGCGAGTCGGCCGAGGGAGCGGGCGCGCGCAACGTGGCGATCGTCAGCGAGCCGATGGCTGCGGCGGTGGGTGCGGGCCTGCCGGTTCAGGAAGCACGCGGCTCGATGGTGCTGGACATCGGTGGAGGCACCAGCGAGGTCGCGGTGCTGTCGCTCAACGGCATCGTCTATGCCAACTCCGCGCGCATCGGCGGCGATCGTTTCGATGAGGCGATCATGAACTACGTGCGCCGCAACTACGGTATCCTGATCGGAGAGGCCACCGCCGAGCGCATCAAGATCGAGATCGGCTCGGCCTACCCGGGAGCGCAGGTGCGGGAGCTGTCGGTCAAGGGACGCAATCTATCCGAGGGCGTGCCCCGCAGCTTCACGCTGAACTCCAATGAGATCCTCGAAGCGCTGCAGGAGCCGCTGCAGGGCATCGTCAGCGCGGTCAAGCAGGCGCTCGAGCAGACGCCACCGGAGCTGGGCGCGGACGTGGCCGAGCGCGGCATCGTGCTGACCGGTGGCGGCGCATTGCTGCGCGACGTGGACAAGCTGCTGATGGAGGAGACCGGGCTGCCGGTGGTGATTGCGGACGACCCGCTGACCTGTGTGGCGCGCGGCGGGGGACGCATTCTGGAACTGATGGATCAGATGGGGCCGGGACATTTCGGATTGGAGTGACAGTGACAGGGCGCCGCGCCCGGTGGAGCTAGCAGGCAGTGGCGGCGTTCGACGGTGATCTGGACCGGCCTTTGTACGGGCGAGGCCCCTCGCCCGGACTGCGCTTCACGCTCTACGCCATCCTGTCCGTCGTGCTGATGTACTACGACCGGCACGGGCAGCTCGTGCACCGCATCCGCTACGCTCTGCAGGCGGTGACGTACCCGATCCAGGTCGCCGTCGGCTCCCCGAGCGTCGCCTGGCAATGGCTCACCGCCAGCTGGCAGACCCGCGACGCGCTGCGCACCCAGAATGCGCAGCTGCAGCAGCAGCTGCTCGAGCTCGAGCTCAAGAGCATGCGCCAGGACGCGCTCGAGCAGGAGAACGCGCAGCTGCGCGAGCTGCGCGCGTCGCTCCCGCCGCTCATCAAGCACTGGCAGCTGGCGCAGATCATCGATGTGCAGACCGATCCCCTGCGCCAGCGCATCGTCATCGACAAGGGCGCGCGCGATGGCGTGCACGTGAATCAGGCGGTGGTCGACGCCCACGGAGTCCTCGGAGAGACCGAGCGCGTCGGCCCCTGGAGCGCCGAGGTGCTGCTCGTCACCGACCCGGAGGGGGCGATCCCGGTGCAGCTCACGCGCAACGGCCTGCGCACCATCGCGGTGGGCGGGGGCAGCGACGGGGAGCTGGTGCTGCCCTATCTGTCCAGCAACGCCGACATCAGGAGCGGGGATCTGCTGGTGACTTCGGGGCTCGGCGGCGTATATCCGGCCGGCTTCCCCGTCGGGCGCGTGATCGGGGTGCGGCGCGAGAGCAGCGAGCTGCCCGCGCAGGTGCGGGCGGCACCGGTGGCGGACCTGGAGCGCGATCGCGAGGTGCTGCTGCTGCAATTCTCGGCCGACAACCCGGCGGCGCCCGCGCCCAATCCACCGATCGCGCCGGCGCCGACCCCCAAGTCCAAGCCCAAACCCCGGAACCAGGTGCCCGAGGATGAGTGAGCGGCATCCACGCGTGCTGATCGTCGTCAGCAGCCTGGTCGGGCTGGTGCTGTCGCTGCTGCCGCTGCCGCACTGGGCGGCGATCCTGCGCCCGGCCTTCCTGGTGCTGGTGGTGCTCTATTGGTCCACGATGCTGCCGCGCGCCGGAGGTGTGACGCTCGGCTTTGGCAGCGGCCTGGCGCTCGACGCCTTCCAGGGCTCGGTGCTGGGCGAGCACGCCCTGGCGCTGAGCTTCGTGACGTATCTGGCGATCCGCCTGCACCTGCTGGTGCGAGCCAAGCCGCTTTTCGAGCAATCGTTATTTGTATTTGCGGCGCTGATGGCTTATGAATTCCTGTTGTGGGTCATCGATGGCTGGAGCGGCTACCCGCTGTCCACGCCGATGCGCTGGGTACACACCGCGACCGGGGGGCTGATCTGGCCACTGGTGGTCGGCATTCTCGGGCGTTTTCACCTGGCGCGTTGAGCGGTGGCGGTGTGGTCCCCCGTTGTGCCCGATGTACCCGTTGTGCCCGATGTGCCCGTTGTGCGATAGCGTTTCTGGACAGCTGACGACACGTGGTCTCCCCGGTCCGCATCAAAGATCGCTGGAACGAGCAGCGCATCCTCGCGCAGCGCACCCTCGGCGCGGCGATCGTGATTGCATTGCTGACGATGGCGCTGATTGGCCGCCTGGTGTACCTGCAGGTGTACCGGTACAGCTACTATGTGGAGCTCTCGCAGGGCAACCGCGTGCGTCTGGATCCGGTTCCCGCCAGCCGCGGCCTGATTCTCGATCGCAATGGCCGGGTGCTCGCGGACAATGAGCCCGCCTACCAGCTCGAGCTGATCCGCGAGCAGGTTCCCAACCTCGATGACACGCTCAAGCGCCTGGTCGCCCTCGGGCTCATCGACCCGGATGACCTGCAGGACACGCGTCGCCTGATCCTCGCGCACCGCAGCTTCGACACGGTCCCCGTGAGGCTGCGCCTGACGGACGAGGAGGTCGCCCGCTTCGCGGTGCATCGCTACCAGTTCCCGGGGGTGGACCTGGCGACGCGCGAGACGCGCCACTATCCCTACGGGGAGCTCGCCGTGCATGCCATCGGCTACGTCGGCGCGATCAGCGAGCAGGACCTCGAGCACATCGATCGCGCCAACTACGAGGGCAGCACGCTGATCGGCAAGCTCGGTGTCGAGGCTGCCTATGAGCGTCTGCTGCACGGCCAGAACGGCTACCGCGAGATACTGGTCAATGCGCTGGGTCGCTCGGTGCAGCGGGTCGGTAACTACGTCCCCGACCTGACCTTCGAGCCACCGGTGGCCGGACAGGATCTGGTCACCTCGATCGACCTGCTGACGCAGGAGGCCGCCGAGGACGCCCTGGGCGATCGCACCGGCGCGGTCGTGGCCCTGGATCCTACCGATGGGGACGTGCTGGCGCTCGTGAGCCATCCCGACTTCGATCCGGCGGCATTCGCACGTGGTCTGTCCGAGCGGGAATACGCCGAGCTCGCGGATGACCCGGACAGGCCGCTGCTCGACCGCGCCCTGCGAGGCACCTACCCTTCCGGCTCCACGATCAAGCCGACGCTCGCGCTCGCCGCACTGACCTACCAGGCGATCGACCCCAACAGGATCTTCTACTCCACCGGCATCTTTCACCTGCCGGGCAATTCCTTCATCTGGCGCGAAGATCATGATGGCCCGCGCGGGCCGCTGAATATGGAGGAGGCGATCGCGCGCTCGAGCGATATCTACTTCTATAACCTCGCCTCCATCCTCGGCGTGGACCGCATCCATTCCTTCCTGTCACCCTTCGGCTACGGAGCGCTGACCGGCATCGACATCGCCGGAGAAAAGCCCGGGGTGCTGCCCTCGCCGGAGTGGAAGCGCGAGCACTTCAGGCGGCCGCAGGACCAGGCCTGGTTTCCCGGCGACACCGTCAACCTCGGGATAGGACAAGGCTACCTGCTGGTGACCCCGTTGCAGCTGGCGCACATCGCCGGGGTGCTGGCCGAGCGCGGCAGGAGTTTCCGGCCGCGGCTGCTGATCGGCACGCGCGACGCCTACGACCACGTCACGCCCGTCGCGCCGGTGGCTGAGCCTGCCGTGCAGGGTATCAGTGCTGCCTCCTGGGACCTGGTGCTGCGGGCCATGCACCACGTCACCACCTGTGAAAACGTGCCGCCTTTCGGCACCACCTGCGGCACCGGCGCCGCTGCTTTCAAGGGGGTTACCTATCAGGCCGCCGGCAAGACCGGCACCGCACAGGTCTACACGGTCTCGCGCAGCCAGCGTCTGA
>JASHSK010000116.1 GCA_030038755.1 Gammaproteobacteria bacterium | reverse complement strand
CTTGTTGGTAGCGGTCGGGCGCAAGCCGTCGGTACCGTTGCCAGAGCCCGCGCAGGAGGCGGCACTCGCCGGGCGATAGGTGAACGTGCTGATATTTCTGATCGTGTTTTTTGCAGCATGCGGCACCGGCATTGTGCTCTCGATCGCCGTGCACCCCGCTCACCAGGGCACCGTGCTCGCCTGGCTCGGTAGCATTGCGGCGCTCGCAGCGGCGGCCGCCGGCGCGGCGGCGCTGCTGAGCGGAGCCGGACTCACGCTGGCGCTGTGGCCGTTACCCGGGATCACGACGCTGACGTTGCGAGTGGACGCCCTCTCGGCCGTGTTCCTGCTCGTGGCCGGACTCGTGCTGCTGCCGGCGTCGATCTATGCGGGCAGTGAGCTGCGCGCCGGATCGGTTCAGGGCCACGAGCGTGGCTTTACGATCATGCTGCTGGGACTATACGCGTCGGTCATGCTGATTCTGATCGCCGGTGATGTGCTGCTGTTCCTGCTCGCCTGGGAGGTCATGAGCATTTTGTGCTACCTGCTCGTGGTCAGAGCTCCAGGTTCGCAGAATGGCCAGGTGTTCTCGGGCTATCTGCTGTTGGCGATGGGCGAAGCCGGGACACTCGCGGCGGCCCTTGGCTTCCTGGTACTCGCACGGGGTGCCGGCTCGCTGGGCTTCGAGGCGCTCAGGTCCAACGGGACGACATTGGGCGCCGATGCTCGCTGGGTGGTTTTTCTGCTCAGTTTCTTCGGGTTTGGCGTCAAGGCGGGCCTGGTCCCGGTGAATTCGTGGCTGCAGCGCGCCTACGCCAGTGCGCCGCGCCCCTTTGCACCGGTGCTCGCGGGAGCGACGCTGAACCTCGGCCTCTACGGCATCATGCGCATCAACGCCGACCTGCTGCCCTCCACCCAGGCCGGAATGGGGTTGCTCGCGCTGGTGGTGGGCGCTTCTTCTGCGCTACTTGGAATACTCTACGCCACGACCGACAACGATCTGAAGGCGATGCTCGCCCACAGCTCCATAGAAAACGTGGGTGTGGTCATCGCCGGCTTCGGGGCCGGGATGGTATTCGTGGCAGCGCATTACCCGGCGCTGGCCGCCATGGCATTCGTCGCAGCGCTTTATCACATGAGCAACCACTCGCTCTTCAAGACGCTGCTGTTCGTCGGGGTCGGCGCGGTGGAGCAGCAGACCGGCACGCGCGACATGGACCGCCTCGGCGGCCTGATGAGGTGGATGCCGCTGACGTCCCTCGGATTCCTCGCCGGAGCGTTGTCGATCGCCGCGCTGCCACCGTTCAACGGCTTCGTGAGCGAGTGGCTCACACTGCAGGTGATGCTGCGCTCCGCAGAGCTGTCCTCGACCGGCGGAAAGATCGTTTTTGCTCTGTGCGGCGCCATTCTCGCGCTCGCAGCGGCGCTCGCGGTGACCTGTTTCGTGAAGGCGTTCGCGATGAGTTTCCTCGGAATGCGCCGGCTCGAGGAACGGCGATCCGTCAGGGAAGCGGCCAGGGGCGCCCTCGCCTCCATGGGCATTCTGGCGGTGCTCTGTCTCGCCTTCGGCGTGCTGCCGACATACCTGATCCCGCTGCTCGACCCGGCATCGATGCAGCTCTCGGGAGCCAGCGCCGCAGACGCTCTGGTACCACCGTTCTTCGTATCGGCAGCCGCGCACGGCAGCTTGCCCGCCGCCTTCGTGGCGGACTTCCGCGACATCGGGGCGCAGGTGGGGCAACAGGTTCTGCCCGGACGCGGACTCGTGGTGATGCACCGGGGTGGTACGGCCAATCCCGTGGTTTTCGCCATGTCGACTTCCTACATGCTGCCCGTATTGGCTGGTCTGCTGCTGCTGACCTACGTGATCATTCGCCTGTGGCTCACGCGTACGCGGCGACTGGCGCAGCGCGAACGCTGGGATGGCGGTGTGCAGCGATTGCTACCGGAGATGACCTACACGGCGACCGGCTTCTCCAATCCGGTCCGGGTGGTCTTTGATGCGATCTTTCAGCCGACCACGGTGGAAGACACCAGCGAAACGGTGGCCGAGCACTTCCGGGTTGCGATCCGACGTGAGAAAGAGCGCGTGCACCTGGTGGACAAGCTCGTCTTCCAGCCGGTGCGATCGGCGACGTTGTGGTTTGCGGGCGTACTGGCCGCGATGCACCATGGAAGAATCAATGCCTACGTGACCTATGCATTTCTGGCTCTGCTGATCGTGTTTGCTGCGCTGGCGATGTATTGACGCCGACCGCTCGTCGGTGGTCGCCCGGGCGGCCGGAAGGGCTCATGAGCGCGGACGGGTTGCTGCTCGTATTGGTCTTCGCGCTATGCGGTGCCGGCGCACTGGCGGGAGTGTTCGTACCCGAGCGGCACCATCCGACGCTGTTGGCGTGGTTTGGATCACTGGCGGCACTGGCCGCACTCTGGCTGAGTGCAGATGAGCTGCGGTCCGGTCACGTTTTCACGGCCGAACTCTGGCGGCTCGGGACACTCGCCACACTGAGCGTGTCCTTCGATCACCTCTCGGGTCTGTTCCTGCTCGTGGCGGCGGTTGTCGTTCTGGCGAGCTCCGTCTTCTCGAAGAGTTATCTTTGCCGCTATCTCGGCCACCATAGCCTCAAGGCCTTCACCGCCTGGTATCTGCTGCTGTTTGCCTCCATCGTTCTGATTCTGATCGCCGACGACGCTGTGCTGTTCCTGCTGGCGTGGGAGACGATGTCCATCACGAGCTACCTCCTGGTCACCTTCGAGAACCAGCGCGACGACAGTAGCCGGGCCGCCTTTCTCATGCTGGCCATGGGCGAAGCGGGCTTCATGGCGGTGCTGGTGGCCTTCCTGATACTGGGGGCAGCCGCCGGATCGGTGGACTTCTCCGCGCTCAGGACCGGCGCGGCAAACCTCGCGCCCGCAGCCCGCTGGCTCATATTTCTGCTGACCTTTTTTGGCTTCGGAGTGAAGGCGGGATTGGTGCCCCTGAACAGCTGGCTGCCGCGGGCACATCCCGCCGCACCCGCGAACGTCTCGGCGATACTATCGGCGGTGATACTGAATCTCGGGATCTACGGCATCGTCCGCTTCAATCTGGATCTCGCGCCCTTCAACGCGGTCGGCGCAGGTGTGATCGTCCTGATCGTAGGTACAACCTCCGCGCTGGTCGGCATTCTATATGCCACGACCGAGAACGACCTCAAGGCGATGCTCGCCCACAGCTCCATAGAAAACATTGGAATCGTAACTGCGGGGCTCGGCGCCGGTCTGCTGTTTGAAGCCTATGGTCGCTCGGTGCTGTCCGGTATCGCCTTCATTGCGGCCTTTTATCACATGACCAATCATTCCGCGTACAAGGCACTGTTGTTTCTCGGTGCGGGAACGGTGGATGACCGTGCCGGGACGCGGGATCTCAACCGTCTCGGCGGATTGATCCGCGTCCTGCCGTGGACAGCGGGTGCGGTGCTGATCGGAGCATTGTCGATCGCCGCGCTGCCGCCCTTCAATGGCTTCGTCAGCGAATGGCTCACGTTGCAGGCGTTGCTGCGCTCCGCGGAGCTGTCCTCGATCCCGGTAAAGATCCTGTTCGCTCTGTGCGGCGCCGGACTCGCACTCACCGCGGCACTGGCGGTGACCTGCTTCGTGAAAATGTTCGCGATGGGATTTCTCGGGGTATCACGCTCCACAGGCGCAGCGAACGCCGTCGAAGCTCGAGCGACCTCGATTGTGCCGATGCTGTGTCTGGCAGTGCTGTGCCTGCTGCTCGGCATTCTGCCCACCTATGTCATTCCGGCGCTGGGGCACACCCTGCAGCCGTGGGTCGGGACCGGCTCCGATGCGCTCGTACCGCCGTTTTTCAACGCCTCTGCCGGCCACGCTACCCTGCCGCCCGCGTTCGTCGCGGACTTTCATGATATCGGCGCGCAAATGGGGCAGCACGCCCTGCCGGGACGCGGACTCGTGGTGATGCACCGGGGCGGCGCGGCCAATCCGGTGATTTTCGCCATGTCGACCTCCTACATGCTTCCCGTACTCGCCGGTCTGCTGCTGCTCACCTACCTGATCGTTCGCCGATGGTTGACGCGTGCGCGGCGGAAAGCGCGGCGCGAGCGCTGGGATGGCGGGTTGCGGCGGTTGTTGCCCGAGATGACCTATACCGCAACCGGCTTCTCCAATCCCGTGAGGGTCATCTTCGACGCCATCTTTCGTCCGACGACGGTGGAGGACACGAGCCGGACGGTCGCCGAGCACTTCCAACTGGCAATCAGGCGCGAGCGTCAGACCGTCCACATCGTGGATCGCCTGCTCCTGCAACCACTGAGGAACTGCGTCGTGAACCTGGCACGTGGCCTGGCAATGATGCATCGCGGACATATCAATGCCTATAGCGCTTACGTCCTGATTGCCGTGCTGCTGGCTCTCACGGCAGGGCTGGTTGTAATTGCTCTTGGCCGATGAAGCGAACGCGCTCGCGCTGGCGCGATATTTCGGCGGCGATGCGCAGTCCTGGTTGAATCTTCAGCGACCCGCGACCACCTTGCTGATTACAGGAGAAATATCAACGCCTGCCCGTGCAGCCGGGAGAAGCGCACAACGGGCCCCAGGCACTTGCCGGCGGTGAAGTCGAAAGCGACCACCTCGTCCTGTGCGACGCAATAGAGGTTGCCGTCCTGGCCAAGGCGCAGACCGCGCGGCCTTTGAAACTGTGCCACGCCGCTTGCAGAGAAGACGCGGACAAGGCGCCCGTTGGCGATATCGTATTCGCGAATGCTTGTGACCGCGTCAGGTGAACCGAAAGGATGCTCGCTGGAGACGAGAATGTTGCCATTGGGCGCAATGATCAGATCGAGCGGACTAAGTTCCGGGTCTGCGACGAGCTGCAACGGTTGAGCGAAGCCGCCAGCGGCGAAAGCGACGACTTCGTTGTCACCCTTGCCGTTGGGACCGACCCCGGATGCGAGGAACAGCCTGCCATCGTGGCCGAAGGCAAATCCGCGTGGAAACGGCACGACCGCCAAGGGCAGGACATATTCGCCGACCGCATGCAGGGCGGGCGAGAATGCCATGACGGTCCGCGCGCTGCGCAAACCGATGTAATAACGACCATCGGGACCGAAATTGCCGCCGCCAGGGTTCAAGCCTTCGATGGCGCCGGTATCCCGAGCGACCTTGCCGTCGATGTCCAGCGCCAAAACGCGGTCCGCCCCGCTGTTAACGAAAAGCAGCCCCTCGTGGCGATCGACCGCAAGGCCGCGCGGGTCGGCAATGCGGTCGTCATCGCCGAAGACACCGAGGGGCTTGCCGTTGTGGTCAAAGGCGAGGAGCTTGCCATATCCGTTGCCATTGGCACCGGCGGCGCTCGAGACGATGATAATCATCCTGCTACCCCCTGGATTTCCTGCGCCCTTCGTATTCGGCAGAGCCGTTTGCGAGTTGTCGACAACCCGCCAGTACGCCTGAGGAGATCGCCGCGACTACTCTCGATACGAAACCTATTGCCCGCCACGAACACCTACTCCACCAGCCGGTCAGGACCGTCTTCTCGACGGATGTGGCGGCGCAGTGCGACGTAGGGTCTTCGACAGCTGCGATCACTCACTTCTCGCCTGTCGTCTCCTCCTGAACCGCCTTGAAATCCAGCTATCTACGGCCAGCGGTCCAGAACCTGCCAGGAGGAGAGTCGCGAGGCACGCCAAATACAGCAGATCGGTTTCGTACCCCGGTGGCCCGAATTTTGGTCCATTTGCCGTTACCGCCAGCAACTTGATCGATGTGAAGCCGAATGGCAGATGTACCGTGAAGATTGCCACCAGCAGTATCACCACCATGGGAACGCTCGCGAAGGGAACGAAAGC
>JASHSK010000003.1 GCA_030038755.1 Gammaproteobacteria bacterium | reverse complement strand
TCAGCGAGCTGCGCGCGCTGCCTGCGGTCGACGTGCCGGCGCTGATCGTCGCGCTCGAAGCGCTCGAGGAACTGGCCGGCAGCCGCTCCCTCGACCTCGCGGGTCTGCTATAACGCTCCATCCCATGCGCGGCCGCCGCCGCAGGAGGGCACTGCATGCCCGGACAGCTGATGCTCGTGCGCCACGGTCAGAGTATCTGGAACCTGGAGAACCTGTTCACCGGATGGATCGACGTCGATCTGTCCCCGCAGGGCTGCGAGGAGGCGCGCGCCGCCGGGCGCGAGCTGGGGCGCGCCGGCTTCGTGCCGGACCTGGTATTCACCTCGGTGCTCAAGCGCGCGATCCGCACCCAGTGGCTGATGCTCGAGGAGCTCGATCTGCTGTGGCTGCCCGTGGAGCGCAGCTGGCGGCTCAACGAGCGGCACTACGGAGCGCTGCAGGGGCTGAACAAGGCTCAGACGGCCGAGCGGCACGGCGCGGCGCAGGTGCAGATCTGGCGGCGCAGCTACGACATTCCGCCGCCGCCGCTGGATCCGCAGGACCCGCGCCACCCGCGCTTTGACCGCCGCTACGCCGATGTCGATCCGCGCGAGCTGCCCTCCACCGAATCGCTGAAGGACACGCTCGCGCGAGTGCTGCCGTACTGGGAACAGCGCCTCGCCCCACCGCTGTCGGCGGGTCAGAACGTGCTGGTGGTCGCCCACGGCAACAGTCTGCGCGCCCTGGTGAAGATGCTCGACGGACTGTCCGAGCAGGCGATCGTGGAACTGAACATTCCGACCGGGGCGCCGCTGCTGTACGAGTTCGACGCACCGCTGCGGCGGCGCGCCAGCCGCTACCTCGGCGACCCGGAGGCGGTGCGCGCCGCCGCCGAGGCCGTCAAGGCCCAGGCGGGCAAGGCGCGCTGAGCACCCGGCGGCTCACCCGGCGGCGCATCCGGCGGCGCACGCCGACGGCGGCCTGTCTGCGCGCCGCAGCGTCGCCGGCCGTGGCGCGGACGCGCGCCAAAGACGCCCGCCGCCCGCCTCAAACGCGCTTGGGATCGGTGGTCCAGCCGTCGTAGTGACCGCCCAGCTGCCCCGCCAGCTCGTGGAAGCGCTGCGAATACTCGTGCATGCCGTCGGCCGTGACGCGCAGACGCTTGCTCGCGTGCAGCGAGAAACCGTCACCGTCGGGCAGATCGGTCTGCACGCGTGCGTCGGTCGCAAAACCCTCGAGCTCCAGGGTCTTGCGCATGGAGCTGCAGGCCTGCTCGTTGGGCAAGGTGAAAAAGAAATCCACCTCATAGGGAGTGAAGGCGTTCGCACCGCTGGCGCGCAGATCGCGCACCATGCGCGCGTCCCAGTCTTCCTCCTTGCTGGTGCGCGCGCGCCGCCAGATGACCGCCACACGCAGCGCAGCCACCGCCGCCGCCACCAGGAGCAACACGTAGACCCAATCCATTGTCACCGCCCCGGACAGCTCCGGCTCATTCCTCGGGAGCGATCTGCACCTTCAGTCCGCCGAGCGACTCATCGAGCATGATCTGGCAGGACAGGCGCGAGTTGTCACGGCGCGAGCGCAGATCGCCCAGCATGTCGCCCTCGTCGGACATCGGTGCCGGCAGCCGGTCCACCCATTCCGGATCCACATAGACGTGGCAGGTCGCACACGAACACATGCCGCCGCAGATCGCGCCGACGCCGTCATCCATATCGCGCAGCGGCTCCATCAGCGACACGCCGCTCGGCGCGTTCAGCTCGCGTTCGACACCATCGCGATCGATCACCCGCAAAGTCGGCATGGCGACTCCTTGCCCCAAAGGCGCGCTAGTTTGCCGGCCCCGCCGCCCGGATGCTAGCCCTCCAGCGGCCCCACGAGCTTCAGGACCACCACCGAGCGGTGGCTCGCGCCCAGGGCCCCGCGCAGCTCGCGCGCGAGGATCTGCATCACTTCGTCGTATTCGCCGTACAGCTGCGTGCTCATGCTGTTGGTGACGACACGCACGCGCTTCTCGGCGTTGAGACGCTCGATCAGCGCCCGGATCGGCGCGAGGAACTCGGCCTGCAGGGGATAGAAGCTCAGATCGACACCGACATCCATGGCCGCAGCACTATCGAGCAAAGCGGCGAAGCTGGCAAGCGGACCGCGCGCCCGCGCCCCGCTCCCATCGTACAATCGCGTCAGGGGACGCCCATGCACAGTGTGCGAGTGTTTCAGGTCGATGCCTTCACGGCGCAGCGGTTCGCCGGCAATCCCGCCGGGGTGGTGCTCGACGCCGACGCATTGTCACCCCCGCGGATGCGCGCGATCGCCCGCGAGCTCGGGGCGGCCGACTGCGCGTTCGTGCTGCCACCCGACGGCGCCGACCACGACGTGCGCGTGCGCTTCCTCACGCCGCATGGCGAGGCGCCGTTCATCGGTCACGCGACCCTCGCGGTACATGCGGTACTGGAGGCGCTCGGCGAGCCGCGACGGCCGCGCCAGAAACACTCCGGGGGCAGCATACGCGTGGAGGTCCTCGCGGGAGGTACTGCGCCGCGCGTCGCGCTGTACCAGGCAGCACCGCGACTGCTCGGAGCGCCGCAGGAGCACGCCCTCGCGGCGGTACTCGAGGCGCTGGCGCTGACGGCGGCGGATCTGGATGCGCGCTGTCCGCCGATGCTGGCCGGGGTCAGCGGCACACGGCTGCTGCTGGGTGTCGGCGACGGCGCCACGCTCGCGCGCGTGCGGCCGGATGGCCCGCGACTCTCCGAGCTGTCGCGCTCGCTCGGGGCACCGGGGATATTTCTGTTCACACTGCGGCCCGCCATCCCCGCAGTACACACCGAGGCACGCATGTTCTGCCCGGCTCTGGGCATTCCGGAAGATCCGGTGAGCGGCAACGCACACGCCCTGCTGGGCGCCTACCTGCTGCAGCAGCGGCTGCTCGATGGCCTGCAGTTCAGCGGGGCGCAGGGCCACCATATGGACCGACCCGGCCGCGTGACCGTGGCGCTCGACGTGAGCGGCGGCTCGCTGCAGTCGGTCAGCATCATCGGACAGGCCGTGATCGCGTTCGCGACGACCGCAGAGCCCTAGAGGAACCCGTCGGGATAATGGGCGTCGCGACGACGGCCGGGGTTCAGCTCGCGAGGCCGCACCGCCCGCGCTATGCTCTGATCGGCTCCTGATGCCCTGATATGACCCAAGAGTGGCAACTGCCCGCGGCCCTGCGGCCACGCCGCGAAGGCCTCGAGTTCGATCTCGAGGCCGTCTATCGCTCGCTCGTGCAGCTGCACGTGGAAGCCAGCGACGACGGCTACACCGCCGCCTTCCTCGGCACCGAGCGGCTGGGCTCCGGCGTGGTGATCCGCAGCGCCGAGCGCAAGGTGGTGCTCACGATCGGTTATCTGATCACGGAAGCGGAATCGATCTGGCTGACCGCATACGACGGCCGGGTCGTGCCGGCCCATCCCCTGGCCTATGACCAGGTGAGCGGCTTCGGTCTGGTACAGCCGCTCGGATCGCTCGACATGCCGGCGCTGGAGCGCGGCTCGGCCACCACCCTCGGGATCGGCGACCGGGTGCTGGTCATCGGTCACGGCGGGGCGCGCCATTCCCTGGAGGCACGACTGATTGCGCGGCGCGAGTTCGCCGGCTACTGGGAATACCTGCTCGACGATGCGCTGTTCACCGCTCCGCCGCACCCGCAGTGGGGAGGCACGGCGCTGGTGGGAACCGACGGGCTGCTGCTCGGCGTCGGTTCGCTGTTCGTGCAGGAGGCGCTCGCCGACGAAAACTTCGATGCCAATATGTTCGTACCGGTGGACCTGCTCGAGCCGGTGCTCGAGGACATGATTCAGCTCGGTCAACCCCGACGCCAGCCGCGCCCGTGGCTGGGTGTGTATACCGCCGAGCAGGCCGATCGCGTGATGGTCGCCGACCTGATGCGCGGCGGACCCGCGCATCGTGCGGGGCTGCGGCTGGGCGATGTGATCGCGGAGGTCGCCGGACAACCGGTGCGCTCCCTGCCGCAGCTGTTCCGCGCCGTCTGGAGCGCCGGCGTCGCCGGAGCCCAGGTACCCCTGACGCTCACGCGCGGTCGTCAGTCAGTGCACGTCAACGTGCGCTCGGGCAACCGCGACGACTTTCTGAAGAAGCCGCTGCAGCACTGACCTGAAGTTCCCGCCGGTCCAGCGAGCGGACCTGGGCCTGCAGCTCTCTGCCGGCGACGATCGATGTCCCGATGCGCCGCCCGTCAGCGGACCGCCGCAGGCGGGGCGGTCCGCTGCCACCGGCGCGATCGGAGCCGTTCAGACCCCGGGCTGGAGGTGGGCCGCGGGCGCGGCGGTAGCGACGTGTTCCGCCGGCGCCTTTTCGGCCAGCAGCTGCTCGATGCGGCTGGTGAACTCCTGTTTGAGCTGGGTATAGAACTCGCCGCTGGCGGGAGACGCAAAGCCGGCGTGCACGGCCTTCACCTTGCCGTCACGGCCGATGAAGATCGTAGCCGGCCAAGTGTTGAGGTTTTGCAACTGCGGCACCTTTTCCCACATCTCGGACGGTGCTCCGGCGATCAGGTAGGTATATTTGACTCCGTACTGCCTGACGAAGGCCCGCTCGCGCTCGAGGCTCCCCTGCTGCTCGGGCTCTTCGAAGTCCAGCGCGACGATCGCGAGGCCGCGGCTGCGGTATTTGCGGTCGAGCTGCACCAGGTACTGGGCTTCGTCGTGGCAGTTGGGGCACCACGTACCGGTGACGATGGCCAGCACCACCTTGCCCTTGAAGCGCGGATCTTCGTTGGAGACCAGCTTGCCATCCGCATCCGGGAAGTTGAATTTGAAGATCTCGTTCGGATCGCGTGCCGTGGTATGCGTCAGGTAGTTATCCGGCTGCGGTAGTCCCTTCGCCAGCGCCACGTCGGCTCGATAGGCGGTCAGCACCGGGGCATAGCGGCCGTCGGGCGTCACGTCCTCGGAGTAGGTCTGGTCGCCGCCGGCCTGCGCGCCGGCCCCACCCGCTCCAGTCTGGGCGGTCTGCGTACCCGGCCGGTCCACGTGCTGTTGGATCTCGAGAGTCCCGTCGGGCTTGGGAGTCACGACGATGACGCCGGGACGCGAGCCATCGAAATGGCTGAGGACCCACTTGCCGTCGCGGTAGCTGCCGCTGTACGACCCGGTGTCGCCGTCGACGCGCAGAATGGCCGCCGCGACCTCCGCGCCGTGCTGACGGACGATGAAGCGAAACGCCTTCTCGCCCTTGGAGGACGGGGTGTCGAGCGGAATGACCCAGGAACCCTCGATCGATGGGGCGCTCACCGCGGCGGAGAGGGAGTCGACATGCCGCGTGGCTTCGAAGCCGTACTCGCCGCTGCTGCCGCGGTTCTGCGTGACCACGCTGCCCGTGAGCCTGCCGTCCTGCAAAGTAGCGGCAATCGTAGTGAGATAATGCTCGATGTTGAGCACCAGCTTGCCATCCTGAAAGGACGCGCTGGTCGTGCCGTCATAAGGCTCGAAGCCGTCGTACAGGATGCCCTTCAGCGTCGGGCCGGATCCCACGATGTCGAGCCGGAAGGGGATCCGGGCACCGTTGCGCGTCAGCGCGGCGTCCCAGCGTCCGTCCACAGCGGCGTCCCCGGGGGATGTTCCTCCCGCCAGGGCCGCGCTGCTGCCCAAAACGATGGCCGCGGCCAGCGCGGCCCTCCAAGGAGTCTTCATTTCCATTGTCCTCGTGTGACGGTTCGTAACCGGGTGCTCATGACGTAACGGTCAGGGGCCGCGCCGCGCCAGCGATGGCGGCGATGCCGTCACGCTCAGGCGGTGCGCGCGCGCATAGTCGAGCCATTCCTGCGGGAGGCCGGCCTTGGTCTGCAGCAGGATCGACAGAATTGCCTGACGATCCGCCGTGGACAGCCCCGAAAAATCCGTGCTTGGGTCCTGGCCGCTCAGCACCTGCAGCAGGCGGTGATAGACGTATCCCTTGGCGGGCTCCGGCAGGGCGTCGAAGTCCGACGAATAGATGAGGTAGCTGCAGGGGTAGCGGAACAGGCGCTTGCTCAGATCGAAGTCGCGCAGTGAGCGCCCCTGGGAGTCACGCGGACCACGCTCTGCAAATTCGCGCGCGAACGGCGAGGCGGCAATGATCGCTCGCGCATCAAGACCGCCGAGTGGCGTCTCATTGCTGAACAGCAGGTAACGCAGCAGCTGCTCGGCGGGGCGCTCGATCTGGCGCTGCGTCGCCGGCGGCAGCGCATCGAGGGGCGGCACGGCGCCGGTCGGTCGGCCCGTGTCCGAACGCTGCGCCAGCGCGTAGAGCGCGAGCCGCGTCCTGTAATTGGTCAGAGTGATCAGGTTGTGCATCTGTGTCTGGTGCGCGAGCACCATCAATGCAACCTGATCGCTGCCGGGTGCAAGGTACGCGGCGCCGTCGAAGCGCTGGCCCAGCGCCTGAAGCTTCGCCGGCGCGCTATCCGCCTGCGCCAGCGATCCTGCCCCGGGCGCATCGGCGACCGCGGCATTGCCCATCGAAGCCGCTGCCAGCGAGCCGGAGACGTACCATCCGCCCCAGCGCTGCGCCCAGGGGCTTTGCTGATCGGTGATGAACGAGGGGGCGCCGGGCAGCAGATTCCCGTCGGTCGAGGGGTAGACCGAACGCAGCAGGACGCCGGGGATGCCGCGGGTCCCGCCGGCGATATGACACTGGGTGCAATCCAGCTCGGCGCGCTGGAAGACCGGCTTTTCCACCCGGTGCTCGTCGAGCAGATAGAAGATGGCGCCTTGCATCGGATCGAAGGACACCACCTCGATCGCCTTGCCGGTGTGCACCGAGCCGACGTATACGTCGTCGTTGTAGTAGAGGGCGCGCGGATGCTCGGGCGAGATCCTGGGGTATTGAAAGCTGGTCTTGGAGAACACCAGGGTCTGCGAGTCCACCGGTATGTTCAGCAGCTTCAGCACCGAGCGCAGATAGCCATGGTCCGCGTCGTAGCTGAGACTCACCTGTCCCCGATCGAGACGCTCCTGCAGCAGAGCCACCGGATCACTCAGCTTCTCCGAGCGGTAATTGATCGGGGCGTCGCTGTAAGGCAGGTAGCCCTGGTTCTGCACCGCTATCTGCGCACGCAGCGGCAGCGCGGCAGCCCCGGCGAGTCCGAGACTCGCTGCCAGCGCCATCCACCGCCGCGGCATCGTCATCCCCTGGCTGCCGGTTGGACCGGGACGGATAGATGTACCGTCCTCGGCGGCTCGCAGATCTCGCCGCTGCAGGCCTGGAAGCGCACGCTGACCGGAATGAGCCGCTGCGTGCCGGGCACATGTGATGCCAGGCGCACGGGCACCCGCAGCTCGAACGAATGTGAATAGAAATGCGTGTCGAGACCGAAGCGCGCATCGTAAATCGTGGTCGGCGTCGATTCGACGACCGCTCCGTCGGCCGTGGCGAGCGGATTCGCATCGATCACGACGCGTAGCGGTATCGGCCCCAGCGGCAGCTGCTTCAGCGAGTAGATGTGCCAGCCGTCGCGCAGCGTGCCCGTCACGCTCAACGTGAAGCGCCCGACCTCGGGGGCACCGCGGAGCGGCTGCAGGTCGGTCTTCCAGGCCACGACTTCTGCCGGCGCGTTGCCGGCACCCAGCAGCAGAGCCTGACCGAGCGCCGGCCCGGCGGCAGCGAGCAACAGCAGGCTGCAGCGGGCACGCCGCACCGGAGCGCGTGACGTTACCTCGGCTCGAACGGCGGCGGAGTCGATTCGCCCTGGTGGCAGGTACCGCACGTGACCGGCGTCGAGTAGCGCGGATCTCCGAGCCCGCGCAGATACCGGTCGTTGATGTCGTTGAGCATGCGGATCATGAGCCTGGTGGTCTGCTTGGCCGGCTTTTGGTCCGATGCGAAATCGAGCCTCTGGGTCCGCGGGTCCTCGGCATGGCAGTAGCCGCAGGTAACCCCCAGCCCATCGCGAAACCCGGTCATCACCTGCCGCAGCTGCACCGGCGAAATGTCCTTCGGCAGCACCTGCAGGTTGGTCGGTCGCGGCAGAATCCGCGGCACCGCCGCACCGCTCGCCGGCGTAGCCGCCTGCGAGAGCGCTCCGGGAACCCACAGCTGGCAGCACAGCCCTATCATCGGGCCCAGCGTGAGCGCGCGCACCAGCGGCTGACCGCCCCCGAAGACCCGCCTCGCCCGGTCGGGTGAGCCACGCGCGGATTGCCTGCGAGATTCCCATAAAACCCGTCTGAACACTCTTCCTGACTCGCGGATGGTTGCTTCCCGGGCGCAAGCGATGCTCGCAGCGAGCATACGCGCGCTGACGTCACGATCCGGTGAGATATCAGTGACGAGCCGGTGACAGGCGCTAGCGCGCCCGCAGGTGCGCGCGATAATGCGCGATGCGCGCGCGGTAGTGTGCGGCGGCGTCGCGGATCATCTGCAGATCCGCGGCAGTCACCGTCCGGACCAGCTGCGCCGGCGTGCCCATCAGCACCGAGCCGTCGGGGATCTCGCGATCGGGCGGTACGAGCGCGCCGGCAGCCACGATGCAATGCCGGCCGATGCGAACACGGTCGAGAACAATGGCGCCGTTGCCGATCAACGACTCATCGCCTATGTGGCAGCTGTGCACCAGCGCCATGTGTCCCACGGTCGCGTCGCGCCCGATGCGCGTGGGCGCGCCGGGATCGGCGTGCAGCACGGCGCCGTCCTGCACGTTGCTGCCGGCACCGATCTCGATGATTTCGTCATCGGCGCGCACCACGCAGTTGAACCACAGGCTTGCTCCTGCCCCGAGGGTGACCGAGCCGATGACCTGCGCACCGGGGGCGATGTAGTAGTCGTCGCCGGCCGTGACCAGCCGCCGCTCGCCCAGCGAGTAGATGCCACTGTGCATCGGGTTGTTCATCTCGAGTACTCCCAGCACGTTCCATCCAGCCGCACGACTGGCACGCAGCAGGTACCCTAGCGAAGGTCCCTGCGCTCGCGCCGCATGTCGGGGGTGGCCGCCTGCACGGCCGGCAGAGGCCCGATCCCGAGGACGCACCACAGCGCCTGCAGCGTGACCACGCACGCCAGCAGGTAGGGAAAGCCCGGCCCGAGCAGCATGTACACCGGACCGGATACGAACGGCGCGATCACGCGCGCCGTGGAAGTACCGGCCTGGTAGACACCCATGACCGCGCCCCGATTGCCCGCCTGCGCCTGGTGCGAGGCCAGGGCCGCGCCGCTTGGACTGAACAGACCCGACCCCAGCCCACAGAAGACCAGGCCGACGATGACCACACCCAACGCACCGCCATACGCGACTGTGCCCAGTCCCACCACGTAGCACACGATGCCGGCCATTGCCAGTCGCTGCTCTGCGTAGCGCGGCGCCAGCCGCCGCACCAACCCGCCCTGCACGCCCACGGCCACGATCGCCAGCACGAACAGCGTCATGCCGATGGTCAGCGGCCCAACGTGATAGCGGTTCATGGCCCAGATCGCGAAGATCGATTCGAGCGTGGATTGCGAGAACGTGACCAGCAGCGTCGCCAGTGCCACCAATCGCAGTCCGGGCAGCGTGCGCAGCAGCCGCCAGCCGTGCGTACGCGGCTCGGCGGCCGACGCCCGGCGCTGCTCCGCCGTGTGACTCTCGGGCAGCATGAACGCCACGAGCATCATCGCCACGACGCTCAGCGAGGCCGACAGCAGGGCCGGACGCATGAAGTTGGCGCTCTGGATGTGCTCGCCGGACAGCGCCCCGCCGATCGCGGGACCCAGCATGAAGCCGATGCCGATCGAAGCGCCGACCATGCCCATGGTCCTGGCTCGATCGCGCGCGCTGCTGATATCCGAGGCGTAGGCCATGGCCGCCGAGAGATTGCCCGCCATGAAGCCGGCCAGGGCCCGTGCGATGAACAGCACGGTGAGCGTGTGCGCGAAAGCGAGGATGACGTAGGAGACGAAGGCGCCGGACATGCTCGATATGAGGATCGGTCGACGTCCATAGCGATCGGACAGGCGCCCCCACAGCGGAGCGGCCAGCAGCTGGCACAGCGAGTAGGTACCGAGCACCGCCGTGTTCAGCGACGGAGAGGCTCCGAAGCGCGCGGCCATGTAGGGAATCAGTGGGATGAGTATCCCGAAGCCGAGCACGTCGATGACGACGACGATGCACAGCGATCGCAGCGCTTTCAGCTTACGCCTCCTACGTCAGTGACCGTGCACGAGCTGCTGCATGAGCGACCCCGCCTGCGCCGGCGGGCGGTCGGTGAGTGCCTCGATGACGAGGTTCGGCAAGCGCGTCTCGTCCCAGCCCGAAGCGCTGTCGCCGGCATCGGCGCGTGCACCGAACAGCACCACCAGCTTCAGGCTGGGGACCAGCCACAGCCGCCAGTGTCCGTCACCGCGCAGAAGGATCAGGTCCGCGGCATCGAACGATCGGGCCGTCGGCGCGTGCGAAGGCAGCTGCACACCCATGCCCTCGAGCTCATCGGCGCTGACCGGCTTGCGCATCTGCGCGACCCAGCCCCGGGGGATCACCTGCGTGTCCTCGAAACTGCCGTCGTTGACCAGCAGGCCACCGATGCGCAGCCAGTCCTGCAGGCGCGCCTCGAAGCAGCAGTCGACCGGCGGCACCGCGTCCGTCGAAGGCAGCAGGATCCAGGCAGGCGCGGCATTCAGCCGTCGCCACAACACTCGCGACAGGTAGCTCACGTAGCTGCGGTGCGTACCTCGCTCGATCCCCGCACGCAGCTGCGCCGGGTCGAAGCGCGCGGGCGCGAGCGTCGCCAGGGTCCCGTCACGAACGGCCACCCCGGCCGCCAGCGCCACGAGCACGGGCGCGAACCCACCGGGGTCGATCATGCGATCGGCAGAGAAGCCGTCAGCGTAGCGGGCGAACACCACGTGTCCATGCCGCATCACGACGAATGCCTGCAGCCCCGCCGCCGCCGGATCAGCCGCGGCGCGCGCCAGCCCCGCGGCATCGAAATGTTCATCACGGGGCTCGGCGATGGGCAGTCCGCCACCGTCCCCACCCTGCACGAGCACGCGCAGCGCCGCCTGATGCGCCCGGTGGTGATGCCATGCCCAGCCGCCCGTCGCCAGCGCGGCCAGCACGATCAGGCCGCCGAGGATCATCCCCGCGCGCGTGCTCATGCGCCCGGCCCCGCGCGCACACTCATGCGCCTGGCCCCGCACGCGTACTCATGCGCGGCGCCCCGCGCGCGTGCGCACCGCGCCGCGCCGGCGAACCTCGCCCCCGTACAGCACGCGCCCGCGCTCGAGCTGCAGCTCGTGTGTGGCCCCCGCGGGCCATTCGTCCCTATGATGAGTTGCCATCACCACGCTCACCCCGGATCGTGCGGTGCTCTCGACCAGGGCGCGCAGCTGGGTGCGCACCGAGCCATCGAGACCCGCGTACGGCTCGTCGAGCAGCAGGATATCAGGCTCGCCCACCAGGGCGCGTGCGAACAGCACACGCCGCAGCTGTCCGTAGGAAAGAGTGCGCAGCGCTCGAGCCGCGAGCCCCGCGGCGCCCACACGCCGCAGGACACGTGATACACGGCGGCTGCGCGCCGTCCGCGTGCCGCCCGTCGCGATGCTGGCGGTCAGGCCCGAGGCCACGACCTCATCCACGCGCAGGTAGGTGGCATGCAATGCCTGCAGCTCCGGAGCGACGAGGCCGACCCGACGCCGGAACTGTGCGAGCGGCACGCCGCGGCCCACGCCGGCGCGCTCGATCGCTCCGCCGCGCGCCGCGCTCAGATCGCCGTACACGGCCTGGATGAGGCTGGACTTGCCGCTCCCATTGGGACCGTGGACGACCCAGCAGTCGCCACGGTGCAGCTCGAGAGACACGCCGCGCAATGCCACGACGCCCTGGCGCCACACGGTCACGTTGCGCAGGCGCACGAGCGGCGGCGCAGCGACCCCTGACTCGAACACCGCTGCGCTCGGCGGCCGTTCGGCTCCAGCAGCAGGCTCGCGCGCGGCCGCGCGCACCTGCGGCAGGCGGCTGCGGCGCAGCCGTCCCGCACGCAACTGCGCACAATGAGTCGCGAACCCGGGGATCTCCTCGCCCCGATGAGTGGTCAGAACCCAGGGCAGCGCCGCACGGCTGAGGCTGCGCAGACAGTACAACGCGCGCTCGCGATTGCGCTCATCCAGCCCGTTGAACAGCTCATCGAGCAGCAGCAGCCCGGGCGCGGCGGCCAGCGCACGGGCCAGCAGTACCAGCCGTCGCTCCCCGTATGACAGCGTGAGAAATCGACGGCGCGCCAGCTCCTGCAGTCGCAGCCGCTTCAAGAGGGCTGCGACGCGCCGACGCTCTCGTGTCGTGAGGACATCGAGCGCGATATCGGTTCGATGCAGTCCGGTGCCGACCACCGTCTCTACGCGGTAGTTCCAGCGATAGTGCTCGTAGCGGTCCTGCCGCTCGGCTCCTATGTAGATGATCTCCTGCCGGACGCCGTAGGGTTGATCGAACCGTTCTCCACGCCATTGATAGCAGCGTCGCCCCTGCCGGGGTGTCGGCCAGATATCCCCGGCCAGCAGCTTGAGCAGCAGTGTCTTGCCGGCGCCGTTGGCGCCCATCAGCACCCAACGCTGGCCCGGCCGCACGCTCCAATCAATGTCGCGCAGGATGCGCCGCTCGCCGAGCGTCAGGCCGACCCCGACCAGGTCCACCCGCACGTAAGGCTCATGCGACCGCGAGCGCGCGAGTGGACGCGCGCGCGCGAGTGCCCGCGCAGGCACGGGCGCTCGTGGGCGCACGCGCAGGGACGGCGATCTGCGCATCTTGCGTCAATCGGAGAGTCGATCGGAAGGTCGCATCTTAGCATTCACGGCGACGGCGCCCGCGCGGCCAAAAAAAACGCTGCCGACATTCGGCGCGCACCGCGGGGGGGTGAGGTGGGCGCTATTGCCGGCAGCGTGCCGTCGGCCTAACGATGAGGCCGCAGTCGCAAGCGATCCGTTCAGGTGGATTTCGGAAAATGGGCAACGTGTGTTCAAGTCCCGACGGGTGCTCACCCATCGGCGGCGGCCACAACCTCCCTGCAGTCGCGGTGGCTCGCGGTTCGAGGTATGCAGCGGGCGTCGGCCGGAGCCGATCCCACCCCCTGCTGCGGATGATAGCGCACCCGGGGTGACCCGGCGATGGCGCCCCGCGGTGAGCCGATTTCAGCCGCGCCGGTTGCAGCGCTGCTCGCCCGATCTCATCGCCTCGGCGATGTTGCTGACGAATGGATGCGTCTGTTGATGCGTCCGTTCGGCGTCCCGGCCGGCGCGGCCCGCGTTCGCTTTTCCTGATCAGTGCCCTCCGAGCAGCGGCAGCAGGTAACGCAACAACAGCGGCCGCAGCATCGGCGTGAAGCGCATCGCGCGCCACAGCAGCTGCGGTCGCAGCAGCGCCATTGCCACCGCCGCGCCTGCGAGCAGCAGCTGACCCGGCCGGCCGAGCAGCACTCGCATGGTGTGGCTGTGCGGAAAACTCGCGCGCTGCTCTTCGGCCGCGGCCGTGTCCGGCCCGGCCTGATCGCCGTTCACGGTGTGTGCCAGCGCGAACAGCTCCGCGCGCGACAGCGCAATCCGCCCCCGCAGGCGCGCGTGGCGCTGATCGCGCTGCTCACTCGCGCGCGGCACGCTGCCCTCCCACCATGGCGGAACCAGGCTCGCCGACCAGCGTCGGGTCGAGCCTGGCGATCTCCCGCAGGTCCGCGCGCCACTCGGCGCGCAGTTGCTCGAACGCTGTCCCGCGCGAGCGTCCGCCGACGGCGTAGGCGCCGCCACTGATTGCGATCAGCAGAAAGCCGATGCACAACCCCCCCACGGCCCACAGACGGTCCGGTCCATTCCACGTCGCCGCGATGACCCACAGGCAACCGAGCCCCAGCGCCATCATGCCGGCCAGCAGCGCCACGGCGATCCCCACGATCTGCCGCCGCGCGCGCGCGAGTGCCTCGCGGGCCTCCTCGTACGCCAGCTCGCCATAGGCAATGAGGTGTCTCAGGAGCGCCTGAGCGAGCTTGGGCAGCAGCTCGAAGGTGGACAGCAAGGCGCAGTTCCGTTGCGCGTCGTACTCAGCCGCGGCCGCGCGAGGCCGCCGACACGCCCACACCGATCAGCAGCCCGAGCGCGGCCGCGATCCCGATGGAGGTCCACGGGCGTTCGCGCACGTACTCATCGGTCGCATCAACGGCAACGCGGGCACGCTCGCGCAGACTCTCGGTGGTGTCGCCGGCGACACGCCGCATGTCGGTGAGCGCATTCGCCACCTTGACGCGCACGCGCGCGACTTCCGCATCCGAGATATCGGCCACCTTCCTCACCAGCTCCTCCACATCGGCCATGAAGGCACGCAGCTCCTCGGCCAGGAAGCCGCCTGTCTCGGCGCTGCGCTTACGAAACTCCGAGGCGGCCTCGCGGCTGACGCGTGCGGCATGTTCGGCGGCGTCACTGGCGGTAGCGTTCATGATGGGCTGTCTCCTGATTGCATTGCGACTTCGACGGATCATGTCGTCGCCGGCGCCCCGCCCTGCACGGCTCGCAGCGCGCGCGCCGGGCGTTTGGTGGCGTACTGCCTGGCTGACGGGAAAGCGGGCGGTGCGCGCGCGTCGGCGGCGTAATGAACCATGCGTGGCACCTCGTCGATCGCGCCCGCCATTGCGGGTTGCAGCGCGCCCGCAAGAGCTTCCGTCCCTGCAGCGGTGGGTGATCTTTGGCCGGAAGTCGCTTGAGCATCGCACTGTGCCATGGGCTATATTGTCGGCACCGCGCGGCAAGCGCTGTAGGATCCAGCTCACAGCGACGCTTCCATGCTTCGAACCCTTCCAGCACCGCGCTTTCCCGCCGTGCGCGCCGTCGCGCTCGCGCTCGCGTTCGCGCTGCTGCTGGCGCTGGTGGCAATCGCCGAGATCGCGCAGAACGGACAGAACCGCATCAGCGCTCGCATCGATCGCTCGCAGGAGCGGCAGATCCTGGTGGCAAGCGTGCTGCACGACCTGAGCGCCGCGGAGGCTGCGCAACGCGCCTTTCTGCTCACGCGCGATACGCGCCAGCTGACGCTGTATCAGGCGGCGCGCGCGCGCATCTCACCCGCGCTCGCGGCGCTCGCAGCCCTCGGCCGGCGCGACGCCGCGCTGCTCGCGCGCGCGCAAGTCTCGGCGATCGCGCAGCTGCAGACCCTCGCGAACACCGAGCTGGGGGCCCTGCAGGCTTCGCTCGCGCTGTATGACAGCGGCGGACCCGAGCAGGCGATGGCGCTGATCCGCGCCGATCTCGGCAAACCGACGATGAGCAGCATCAACGATCAGGCCGCCGCCCTGGGCAACGCCGAGCACGCGCTGGTGGAAGCGCAGCTCGCCGGTGCGCTGCGCCTGCGCACGCTGTCGCGCGTGCTGATGTACGTGGTCGCCGCGCTGAACATGGCACTGCTGATCGTCGCCGCAACGCTGCTGGCCCGCCAGGTGCGGCGACGCGCCGAGCAGACCGCGCTGCTGGCGCGTGAGAACGAGGAACTCGAGCGACGCGTGCGGCGGCGCACGGCCGAGCTGTCGGCACTCTCGAGCCACCTGCAGCAGCTGTCGGAGAGAGAGAAGGCGACACTGGCGCGCGAGTTGCACGACGAGCTCGGCGGACTGCTGATCGCCGTGAAGATGGACGTCTCCTGGCTGCACAAGCGCTGGGCGGCGCCGGCACCCGAGATCGAAGCGCGCTGGGCGCGCGTGCTCAAGGCGCTCGACGACGGCGTGGACTTCAAACGGCGCGTCGTGGAGAACCTGCGACCGACCCTGCTGGACAATATGGGACTGCTGCCGGCGGTGCGCTGGGTCGCGCATGAGTGCTGCAGTCGCGCCGGACTGCAGTACACGGAGATCTACCCCGAGCACGAGCCGCAGCTCACGGAGGAGGCGTCGATTGCGATCTTCCGCCTGGTGCAGGAGACGCTGACCAACATCGTGCGGCACGCCCACGCGACGCACGTACGGCTGCAGATCGCGCTGCAGGGCCAGGATATAACCGTGCTGATCGAGGATAACGGTACCGGCATCGAAGCCGAGCGGCGCGAGGCTGCCGGCTCTCACGGCCTGGCGATCATGCGGCACCGCGTGCGTAGCTGCGGCGGCACTCTCGACATCGACAGCGCTCCCCATGGAGGAACCCGCGTACAGGCACGACTGCCGCTGGCGCGCATCGTGCGGTCGCCGGCTGCACAGCAGGCGACGCCCGCATCGATCGCGGAGTCCGACCTGCGGGCGCGCACACAGGGCGCGGCGGGCTCTTGAATCAGCGGTGACCCGCCGGGTGGTTGCTCCCGGCGGCGCTGGCGGTACTCGGCGGCGCCGAGGCGGGCGGCTCGCCGACCTCGGAGCCAATCTGCTGCAGCAGCGCCGGCAGGCGATCGAAGTCGCGCAGCTTGTCGAGGAAATAACGCGCCCCGAGTGCCGCCGCGGCGCGCCGGTATTCGGCGAGGTCGTAGTTGGTCAGCACTATCACGACCAGCCTGCGGGCCTGCTCGCCGGCAATGGAACGCAGTACGCCGAAGCCGGTGCCCTGCCGCAGGTGCAGGTCCAGCAGCAACACGTCGACCGGGTGGCGCTGCAGGGCCGCAATGGCTTCCGTCTCGCTGTCCACCGTGCCCGCCAGCTGCACGCCGGGCACGCTCAGCAGCGTCTCGCGCAGCCGCTCGGCAAGCACTCGCGAGTCTTCCACCAGCAGCACGGACAGGTTGCGAGAACTCATCGGATCGATCTCAGGCCACGCACTCATGGCCGCAGCGTGGCCCCACCCCTGGCCCGGAGTAAAGTCCCCCCCACAGGGCCGTACGATCGGAGAGTGCCTACAGCGACGGCGCTACTGGATGATGCCATTGCGTAGCGCGTAGGTCGTGATGTCGGCGTTGGTCGCCAGGCTCATCTTCTCCAGAATGCGCGTCCGGTATGTGCTCACGGTCTTCACCGACAGGCACAACTCGTCGGCGATGGAGGAGACCGCGCGCCCGGCCGCCAGCTTGCAGAAGATCTGGAACTCACGCTCGGACAGCCGCCGATGCAACGGCTGGTCGCTGTCGCCGTCGAGGTCCGACAGCAGCAGCTCGGCGAGGTTGGCGCTGACGTAGCGACGCCCCTGCAGCACGGCGCGCGTCGCCTTCAGCAGCTCCTCGGGCGCGCACTCCTTCGGCAGATAGCCTCCGGCGCCGGCTTTCAGCACATTGATGGCATATTGGCGCTCCGGAAAACCGCTGAGCACCAGCACCTTGGTGTCCGGGTAACTCGCCCGGATGTAGCGCAGGATGTCCAGCCCGCTGCGATCGGGCATGTTGATGTCGAGCAGCACCAGATCCCAGCTGCCCGAGCGCAGCTGATCGAGCGTCTCATTTCCGGATGCCGCCTCGCCGATCTCCGTGATGCTGCGGTCCTCCTCGAGGAACTGTCTCAATCCCGCGCGCACCATCGCATGATCGTCCGCTATGAGTATCTTCGCCATCTGCCACCGCCTTTCCCCGAACGTTGTCTGCGCTTTTGCCACGCGGCTACGCGCGATTGCCTCATGCGTGCGCTTCCATCCCCTGACGCTCGTACATCGCCAGCTTGTTATACAGCGTTTTGAGACTACAGCCCAGCGTCTTGGCGGCGCGATTCTTGTTGCCGGCCCAGTGTGCCAGTGTCGCTTCGATGAGCCAGCGTTCCGCCTGCGCGAGCGAAGAACCAATCGGCACGCGGATGCCGCCTTCGCTGTCATGCATCGCGCTGTGCGCGCCGTCGGGCGCGTGAATGTGCATCGGCTGCAGCTCCAGTTCGCTCTCGCAGACGATGAAGGCGCGCTCGATCGCGTTCTTCAGCTCGCGTACGTTTCCCGGCCAGTGATACTCGCGCAGCGTCTGCAGGGCCCCCGCGCCGAACAGCTTGTGCGTGCCGTGACGCGCATTCAGCTCGACGAGAAAATGTTCGGCCAGTAACAACACGTCTTCGCCGCGCTCGCGCAGCGGCGCAAGATTGATTGGAAACACGGCCAGGCGGTAGAGCAGATCCTCACGCAGCGAGCCATCGCGCACGGCCTGCACGGGCGAGCGATTGCTCGCCGCGATCACGCGCACGTCGGTACGAATCTCCTGCGAGCCGCCGACGCGAAAGAAGCGCTGAGTCTCCAGGAAGCGCAGCAGTCGCGTCTGCATGTCGGCGCTCATCTCCGTCACTTCATCCAGAAACAGCGTGCCGCCCGAGGCGCGCTCCACCATGCCGGCGTGGCTGCGCGCGGCGCCGGTGAAACTGCCGCGCTCGAAGCCGAACAGCTCCGACTCGATCAGCGTGGGCGGCAAAGCGCCGCAGTTGATTCCCAGGAACGGCCCGGAACTGCGCAGACTGCGTGCGTGGATCGCCTGAGCCACCAGCTCCTTGCCGGAGCCGCTCTCCCCGGAGATCAGCACGGTCGCGTCGGTCGGCGCGACCTTGACGATCAGGTCGCGCACCGTCTCAATTGCAGCGGAGCGGCCGACCATCCAATTTGACATATCAGTCATTCCCGTCTCCTGCCTTGTCGATCCCCCGGGGTGACGATCGGAAATAGGTCTTTGCTCGTTTGTAACAACCGCTGCCGTTCGCCTGCAGCGGCCCCGACCGATGCCGTCGTCGGAGCATGCAAAATTTTCCGTCGGTGTTCGTCCTACAACGGTCCCGTCACGGATGCTGCGAAATGGCAACGCTGCGGGCCCCTGGGAGGGGATGCGGACGGGTGCCGCGGGGTGCAGCGGCGTCGATCAGCCGCAGCCGCCTGAATTGATGCGGCGCAATATACGCTCCGCGGGTGCGTGGCGCGCCCGGAGGGATTCGAACCCCCGACCCTCAGGTTCGAAGCCTGATGCTCTATCCAGCTGAGCTACGGGCGCGTCGGGGCTGCATGCTCGCACGAACGCACGGCCCCCGCATCCGATAGTCGCTCCCGGGCCGCCCGACATCGGGGCCGCCCGACATCGGGGCCGGGCGACCCGGGGCCGGGCGACCCGGGGCCGGCGTGTGACGGGGCGCCACCAGGCCTGAGAACCGCCGCTGCGGCGAGGGCTTGCGCGCCCTGCTGCGTATCGTCTTAAGGAAGGGCGGCGGGCGAGGGACGGTCCTGCGGCGCGCTGGCAACATTGCCCGGCACCATCGCCTGGGATGTCGCGCGTCGGCGCTTGATCGCATCCCGGCCCGTTTCTATGATTTTGCAGCCGCCGTACACCGGCCGTGGTGCCGGCGGAGCGGAGGCATCATCGGCAAATGTCCAGCCAAGCTTCACTGGAGAGACTCGAGCAGGATGTGCTGGGGCGGATCCGGGCTCATCGGCAGCGCGCGAATAGTCGCAGTGCGTTGCCGGTGGGGGCCGTGGTCACCGCCTGCGCTCTGATCGTCGGCCTCGGCGTCGGCGTCGCCAGCGCTCAGCACCGCGAAAATCTTGGGGCGAGCGAAGCCGTCGTGCTGGGCGACGATGCGCTGCTGGCGCCCTCGAGCCTGCTCGCGAGCGGTCCGTGACGGTCTTTCAACGCCAGCTCATCCTGACGATTCTGTTGGCGGGTGTTGCGGGCTTTGTGGGAGTGTGGGTCGGCGTCAACCGCCTGGATGCCAGTCTCTACCCTCCGGCGCAGCCGCTGCGAGCCGCGGTCGATGAGCTGTCACGCCGTGGTCTGACGGGCCTCAGTGCTCAGCAGAAGCAGCAGATCAACGCCATCGATCAGCGCTACGCGCATACGCGCACGGTGCTGCGCGCGCACATCGCGGAAGCCAATGTCGAGCTGAGCAACGCCCTCGCCGAGGAGATGGGCTTCGGTCCGGCCGTCGAAAAATCCATCGACGATCTGGAGTCGCAGGTGGGGGAGCTGCAGAGACAGACTGTGCTATACGTGCTCAGTTTACGCGCCGTGCTGACGCCGCCGCAGCAGGCCATCTTCGATCAGAAAGTCGTCGCGGCATTGATGACGGATACGCGTTGACCGACACCGGGGGGGATGAGGATGCGACCCTGGTCAAACGTGCGTTGGATGGTGACGATGCCGCCTTCGCGCAGCTGATGGGTCGCCACAAGCAGTGGGCTTACCGCTTCGTGCGGCGCTACGTTGGCAATGCCGATGATGCCTACGATGTGCTGCAGGACACCTTTTTTTCCGCATGGCTTGCCCTCTCGCGCTACCAGCCGGCGCGTCCGTTCGATGTCTGGCTGCGCCGCATCGCGCTCAACAAGTGCCGCGACCGCGCGCGGCGCGAGAGCGTGCGACGCGTGTTTGCGCGTCTGACGGGCGAAGAAAGCGAGGGGCTCGAGCTGTCCGACCCCGCCGCCGGGCCGGAAAGCTCGGTCGCCACCGAGCAGGAGATCGAGCAGCTCGAGCGCTCGATCGCCGTCCTGCCCCGCTCACTGAAGGAACCGCTGCTGCTCACCGCGCTGGAAGGCCTGTCGCACCAGCAGGCCGCCGAGCTGCTCGGACTCAATGCCAAGGCCGTGGAGATGCGCATCTATCGGGCGCGCGAGCGCCTGAGCGCCCTGCGCGCCTCGCGCCAGCGACACTGAGCGGCCACGCGATAGAATGCCGGGGCATGCTCGACCCCCCGGCCGCAGAGAAGCTCATTGGCTCTCACCTGGCCTGCCTGCCCATCGAGTCGCTCCCTCTGGGCCAGTGCGGGGGAGCGGTGCTGCGCGAGAATATCTATGCCGAACGCGACCAGCCGCCCTTCGATCGGGTGATGATGGATGGCATCGCGCTCGCCTCGAGCGCCACGGGGAACGGACAGCGGCGCTTCCGGCTGCAGGGCACCCAGGCTGCGGGCGATCCGCCGCTGACGCTCTCATCGCCCGAACATTGCATCGAGGTCATGACCGGGGCGGTGCTGCCGGGCGGCTGTGACGTGGTCATCCCGGTCGAGCAGATCCACAGCGCCGACGGCCACGTGACGCTCGCCGCCGCGGTGCGCGCGATACCCTGGACGTACGTCAGTCGCCGGGCCAGCGACCGCACTCAGGGGGCGCTGCTGCTGCCGGCCGGCAGCGTGCTGCATGCGCCGGAAGTGGCGGTCGCCGCCTCCGCGGGGATGGCGCGCGTGCGGGTCAGCAGCCAGCCCGCTCTGATGGTGGTGTCCACGGGCAACGAGCTGGTGGAGCCCGGAGATCCTATTGCGCCGCATCAAATCCGCCGCTCCAACGCGTATGGCGTCACGGCCGCGCTGCGCCAGCGCGGCTTCCAGCGCGTGGCCGATGATCACCTGCCCGACAAGGTCGCCGTACTGCATGAGCGGCTTCGGCTGCATCTGACCACGCACGAGGTGCTGATTCTGTCGGGCGGGGTGTCCATGGGGCGCTTCGACCTCGTCCCCAAGGTGCTCGAGGAGCTGGGCGTGCATTGCATTTTCCACGGCGTCGCGCAGCGTCCGGGACGCCCCATGTGGTTCGGGACCTCGGCGGAGGGCCGTGCGGCGTTTGCGCTGCCCGGCAACCCGGTCTCGACCCTGGTGTGCCTGATCCGCTACGTCGTGCCGGCGCTGTACGCGGCGATGGGCATGCCCGAGGCGGCGCCCGAGCGGGTTGCACTGGCCGCCCCGCTGGCGTGGAAGCCGGCACTGACCGGCTTCATGCCGGTGCGCATCGCCTTCGATGATTGGGCGCGCCCCTGGGCGACCCCCTGCCCGACGAACGATTCCGGTGACTTCGCCGCCCTGGCCCATACCGACGGCTTCGTGGAGCTGCCCTCCGGGCCCGCCGAGCTGCCCAAAGGTCACGTTGCGCGGTTTTTTCGCTGGTGACGCCCGGCGCTGGTAGCCTTACGACATGGATCAGAAGGGTCAGACCGGTATGGGAGCCAAGGGCGGCGGCGCACGGGTGCATCCGCTGCCGCCGCGCCCGCGCCCACCGACGGATCGGCTGAATCGGCCGCTGCGCGATCTGCGCCTGTCCGTCACGGACCGCTGCAACTTCCGCTGCCCATACTGCATGCCGCGCGAGCGCTACCACGAGCAGTATCGCTTCCTGCGCTCGGGCGAACGCCTGAGCTTCGAGGAGCTGGTGCGCCTGACGCGCGCGTTCGTACCGCTGGGCGTGGTCAAGCTGCGCATCACCGGGGGAGAGCCGCTGGTGCGCGCCGGGCTGCCCGACCTGATCGGCGACCTCAGCGGCCTTCCAGGCATCGAAGACATCGCCCTGACGACCAACGGCGTGCTGCTCGCCCAGCACGCCGCCGCGCTGCGCGCCGCGGGCCTCAAGCGCGTCACGGTGAGCCTCGACAGCCTGGACCCGGAGGTGTTCGCCGTCATGGCCGGCGGCTTCGCACAGCTCGACGAGGTGCTCGCCGGAATCGAGGCCGCGCGCCACGCGGGGCTCTCCCCGATCAAGATCAATGCGGTCGTGCAGCGCGGCCTGAACGATCACAGCGCCCTGGATCTGCTCGAGCACTTTCGCGGCAGCGGCGCGATCGTGCGCTTCATCGAATACATGGACGTGGGCAACCGCAACGACTGGAACCGCGAGCGCGTCGTGCCCTCGCACGAGCTGTACGAGCGCGTGCACGCACGCTGGCCGCTCACGCCGCTGGAGCCGGCCTACCGCGGCGAGGTTGCACGCCGTTACGCCTTCCAGGACGGCGCCGGAGAGGTGGGCTTCATCTCCTCGGTCACGCAGCCGTTCTGTGGAGACTGCTCGCGCGCGCGCCTGAGCTCGGACGGCAAGCTGCACACGTGTTTGTTCGCCGCCACGGGCGTGGATCTGCGCGGCCCGCTGCGCGCGGGTGCCAGCGACGCGGAGCTCAGTGCGCTGATCCGCGCCGTCTGGGAGCGGCGCATGGATCGCTACAGCGAGCTGCGCGACGAGCTGCGGGCGCGCGGCGTACAGCACGTCGAAATGAACTATCTGGGTGGATGATGGCCCGGCGGCACAACGGTCACGCGAGCGGCGACGGTGGCGCACGCGGCAGCGGTCGTGCACCCGGCAACGGTGGCGCGCCCGACGACGGCGGTGCACCCGGCCTCTCACATCTGGATGCCAGCAACCGCCCCACCATGGTCGACGTCGGCGCCAAGGCCGTCACCCACCGCATTGCCGAGGCCGAGGCACGCGTTCGGCTGCCGGCGGCCGTGGCCGACGCCCTGCGCAGCAGCGGCCATCGCACGCGCAAGGGTCCGGTATTCGATACCGCGATCCTGGCGGGAGTGATGGCCGCCAAGCGCACGGCGGAGCTCATCCCCTTCTGCCATCCGCTCGCGCTCGAGCACTGCCAGGTGAGCATCGACTTCGAGCCTGGTCCGTCCGGCAGCGCGCGCGCACACGACCGCAAGGCAGGCAAGGCAGCTCCCCGTGCGGCGCTCATTCGCGTGCGCTGTCGCGTCGAGGTCCACCACAAGACCGGCGTCGAGATGGAGGCGCTGACCGGGGCCACATTGGCGGCCCTGACGATTTACGACATGTGCAAGGCGCTCTCCCACGACATTCGCATCGAGGCGGTGCGGTTGCTGTCGAAAAGCGGTGGGCGCCGCCGGGTGGGTGCCGCAGCGTCGCGCTCGGCTAGCGCGCGCGAGGCGCGCGCATGAGCGCCGCGCCCCCGTCACGCGCCCTGCCCCCGGGCACGTCGGCCGCCTCGGCCGCAACCTCGACGGCGCCCCTGTACGGGCTGGTGCTTGCCGGGGGCCACAGCCGTCGCATGCAGCGCGACAAGGCCTCGCTCCCCTATGTGGGCCGGTCGCAGCTGCAGCGCGCGATGGAGCTGCTGTCACCCCGCGTGCAGCGTGCCTTCGTGTCGATCCGAACCGAGCAACGCAGCGATCCGGCGCGTACGGCCTATTCCTGCATCGCCGATCTGCAACCGGACCTCGGTCCCATCGGCGGCATCCACGCGGCACTGCACACCCACCCGGATCACGCCTGGCTGGTGCTCGCCTGCGACCTGCCCTTCCTGACGGCGACGACGCTCGATCACCTGATCGCCAGCCGCGCCGCCGATCGGATTGCGACGGCGTACCGCAGCAGCTTCGATGGCCTGCCGGAACCGTTGTGCGCGATCTTCGAGCCGGCCAGCCGCGCGGCGGTGGATGATTGGATCGCACAGGGGCAGCGGTGCCCGCGCGCGCTGCTGCAGAGCGCCGCGACCCGGGCACGGCTGCTCGAGCCATTCGAGCCGCGCGCGCTCGACAACGTCAACACCCCCGAGCAGTACGCCGCGGCGACGGCGCAGCTCGAAGGAGCCGCGAGCGCGGCCCCTGCCGCGGCGAGCGCGCCTGGGCCGCACCTCGAGGCGCCGCCCCTGCGGCTGCGGGTACGCTACTTCGCGCTGCTGCGCGAGCAGGCCGGGCGAGGCGACGAGCAGCTGCAGACGCGCGCGCGCACCGCCCTCGAGCTGTACCGCGAGCTGCAGCAGCGGCGCGGCCTGGCCCTGGCCCCGGAATTCCTGCGTGTGGCCATCAACGACGAGTTCGGCGACTGGCGCACGAGTCTTGCCGAGGGCGACACCGTGGCCTTCCTGCCGCCGGTGGCGGGTGGCTGAGGCGCGCGTGGGCGAGGAGGTCCCGTGAGCGAGCTGTCATTCAGCCTGTACGAGCACGCGCTGCCGATCGAGCAGCTGCGGGCCGCGCTGCAGGCGCCGGGCTGCGGGGGCTACGTGGCCTTCGAGGGCTGGGTCCGCGATCGCAACGATGGTCGTCGCGTGCAGCGGCTCGAATATGAAGCCTTCGCGCCGCTCGCCTGTCGCGAGGGAGAACGTATCCTCGCCGAGGCCCGGCAGCGCTTCGGGATCAGTCACGCACTGTGTGCACACCGCGTCGGACCGCTGGCCATTGGCGAGATCGCCGTCTGGGTAGGCGTGAGCGCCGTGCATCGCGGCGAGTGCTTCGATGCGTGCCGCTACATCATCGATGAGGTCAAGCACCGCGTGCCTATCTGGAAAAAAGAGCACTACGAGGACGGCGACTCCGGCTGGGTCAACTGCGAGCACTGCGCCGCGGCCGCGGCGCATGCCCATCCCCAGACGCACGTGGAACCCCACGAGCACGCGCAGGCTCCTGCACACGCGGAGTCGCATGCGCACGCGCCGCACGCGCATGCGCACACCCACGGTTACGGGCGCACCTGACCGCTGCCGCGCACCACGTATTTGTAGCTGGTCAGCTGCTCGACCCCGACCGGTCCGCGCGCATGAAAGCGGTCGGTGGAGATGCCGATCTCGGCACCCATCCCGAACTCCCCGCCGTCGGCGAACTGCGTGGAGGCGTTGTGGAGCACGATGGCGCTGTCGACGCGCGCCAGGAAGCGCTCTGCGGTGGCTGCGTTCGCGGTGACGATGGCTTCGGTATGCGCCGAGCCATAGCGTGCGATGTGCGCGATGGCCTCATCCACGCCGTCCACCACGCGCACCGCGATGATTGCGTCCAGATATTCGGTGAGCCAGTCCACCTCGGTCGCGGCCGTGACCCGCGCATCGGCGGTTTGCGCGGCAGCGTCGCCGCGCACGGCGCAGCCGGCAGCGATCAGGGCGTCGATCAGCGCGCCGAGATAACCGCTCGGACAGCCGCGGTCCACCAGCAGCGTTTCGGCCGCCCCGCAGATGCCCGTGCGACGCATCTTGGCATTGAGCGTGACCGCGCGAGCCATCGCCAGATCCGCGTCGCGGTCGACGTACACGTGGCAGTTGCCCTCCAGGTGACCGATGACCGGCACACGCGCCTCGCGCTGCACGCGCTCGACGAGGCTCCTGCCGCCCCGCGGGACCAGCACGTCCAGATATTCCTGCATGCCGCCGAGCATCTGCCCGACCGCCGCCCGGTCGGAGGTCGGCACCTGCTGGATCGCGGCGGCCGGCAGGTGCGCGGCGAGCAGTCCCTCGACCAGGCAGTGATGGATGGCCGCACTGGAGCGCACGCTCTCCGACCCGCCGCGCAGGATCGCGGCATTGCCGGACTTCAGACACAGCGCACCGGCGTCGGCGGTCACGTTCGGACGGCTCTCGTAGATGATGCCGATGACCCCGAGCGGCACGCGTACCCGCTCTATGCGCAGCCCGTTGGGCCTCGTCCACTGCGCGATCACCGTGCCCACGGGATCGGGCAGTGCCGCCACCTCCTCCACCCCTCGCGCCATCGCGGCCACACGGCGCTCATCCAGCGCCAGCCGATCGAGCAGGGCCGCCGGCACAGCCCGGTCCCTGGCCGCGCTCATGTCCTCGGCGTTCGCGGCGAGGATCTCGCCGCTGCGGCGCCGAATGGCGGCGGCCGCTTCGCTCAAGGCGCAATTCTTGCTGGCGGTATCCGCCAGCGCGAGCTCGGCCGCCGCCGTCACGGCAGCACGCCCGAGGCGCTGCATCAGCAGCACCACGTCTTCCGCCCGCTCGACGAGCCGTGAGGCCTCGGTCGCCTCGGCGATCCGGTTCATGGCTGCACCTTCATGGCTGCACCTTCAGAGAAAATCCCGACAGCCCCGGCCCATCCGCCGGCTCTTCCATCCCGTCCCGGTCGAACTGCGATGCCGGCGACGCGCGACCCTGTGCGTCGTAGCCCAGGTGCAGGATCACCAGATCGTCCCGGTGAATCAACTCCTCGCGGCCGCGAAATCCAAGCACCGCTTCGATCTCGCTGCTCTGGCGCCCGATGATGCGCGCGGCGTCGCTGTCCGAATAGGCGCTGATGCCGCGCGCCACCTCGGCACCATCGGCGCTGAGCACGCTGACGGTATCGCCGCTCTCGAAGCGGCCCAGGGTCGCGGTCACGCCGGCCGGCAGCAGACTCTTGCCGCTGCGCAGAGCGCGCAACGCCCCCGCGTCGATATGCATGGCCCCGGCGGGCCGTAACGTGCCGGCGATCCACTGCTTGCGCGCGGCGAGCGGCGTTGCCGCGGGGATGAACCATGTGCAGCGCGCCACGCGCTCGATGCGGCGAATCGGATGGCGATGATGCCCGGAGGCGATGCACATATGACAGCCCGCATTCACCGCGATGCGCGCCGCGGCGATCTTGGTGGCCATGCCTCCCGAGCCGACCGTGGAGCTCGGGCGCCCGGCCATCGCCTCGATCTCGGGGGTGATGCGCAGGACCCGTTCGATGAAGCGGGCGTCAGGGTGGCGGTTGGGATCGGAGGTGTACAGGCCATCCACATCCGAGAGCAGTACCAGGCAATCGGCGCTCGCCATCTGCGCCACGCGCGCCGCCAGCCGGTCGTTGTCCCCGTAGCGCAGCTCCGCGGTGGCCACGGTGTCGTTCTCGTTGATGACCGGTAGCGCCTGCAGGCGCAGCAGCGCCTCGAGAGTGGCGCGAGCGTTGAGATAGCGGGTGCGCTGCTCGCTGTCCTCCAGCGTCAGCAGGACCTGGGCGACCGTGACGCCGGTCGCCTCGAGCAGCTCCTTGTAGGCATGCGCCAACCGGATCTGGCCGACCGCCGCCGCCGCCTGGCTCTCCTCCAGGCGCAGCGTCCCGGCCGCCAGACCGAGCTGGCGGCGCCCGAGCGCCACCGCGCCGGAGGACACCAGGATCACCTGCTGGCCTCGGCGGCGCAGCCGCAGCAGGTCTGCGATCAATGTCTTCAGCCACGCGCGGTTGAGTCGTCCCGTCCCGGCGTCTACCAGCAGCGCCGAGCCTACCTTCACGACGATACGGCGCGCCGCCGACAGCGGAGTGGAGGGACGGCCAGACCCGTGCTCTTCTATCATAAACGTCGCTATTGTAGGTCAACTGCGACGCGGCGATTGCCTGCCAGCTTTTGGCGCCCTAATATCCGGGGCGTCCCTGTGCGCCTCACCCATCGGCCTACTTCGAAGGATGTAATCCCGTGGCCAGAGAATACGAACCCGTGGTCGGGCAGTGGTACGAAAACGTCGACGAGAACGAGAGCTTTCGCGTGCTGTCCGTCGACGAGGATGCCGAGCTGATCGAGATCGAATACCTCGATGGCGATATCGAGGAGATCGATCTGGAGACCTGGCGCGAAATCGATCTCGACAAGATCGAGGAGCCGGAGGGCTGGTCGGCCAGTCACGAAGAGAACAAGGAAGAAGAGGAGGACGAGGACCTCGACGAGGATTGGGATGAGGACGAAGAGGAAGACGACGACGACGACGACGACGATGACGAGGATGAAGATGAGGACTGGGACGAGGAAGAGGAGGAGAACGACCGATACTGACTCCTCGCCTGACCGGTCGTCTGTCCGGTCAGAGCCATGAAACGCATCCTGCTGTTCATCCTGACGAACCTTGCCGTTCTGCTGATGATCAGCATCGTCGCGCGTGTGACGGGCCTGGATGCGTGGCTCTCGCAGCGCGGCAGCACTCTGGGCGCGCTGCTGGTGTTCGCGGCCGTCATCGGAGTCGGCGGCTCGCTGATTTCCCTGGCAATTTCCAAGTGGATGGCGGTACGCAGCCTGGGCGTGCAGATCATCAGCCAGCCGCGTTCGACCCGTGAGCAGTGGCTGCTCGAGACCGTCCAGTCCCTGGCGCAGAAGGCCGGTGTGGGCATGCCCGAGGTCGGCGTCTTCCCTTCCCCCCAGCCCAACGCCTTCGCAACCGGTGCGCACCGCGACCATGCGCTCGTCGCGGTCAGCAGCGGGCTGTTCGAGACCATGAACGCATCCGAGATCGAGGCGGTGCTCGGCCACGAGATGACCCACGTGGTCAACGGCGACATGGTGACGCTGGCGCTGATCCAGGGAGTCGTCAATACCTTCGTCATCTTCCTGTCCCGCATCGTCGGTAACATCGTGGATCGCTCGATCCTGCGCGATAACGCCGGCCGTGGCATCGGCTACCTGGCCACGGTCTGGGTCACGCAGATCGTGCTCGGCATCCTGGCGAGCATGCTGGTCATGGGATTTTCGCGCTGGCGGGAATTTCGCGCCGATGCGGGCGGTGCGCGCCTGACCGCTCGCGAGCGCATGATCGCCGCGCTCGAGCGGCTGCGGGCGGCGCGTGATGAACCGTTGCCGGCGCAGATGAACGCCTTCGGCATCTCCGGCGGGGAGGGCAGCGGGTGGGCGCGGCTGCTCATGAGCCACCCCCCACTGGAACAGCGCATCGCGGCACTTCAGGCGGCAGCGTTTTGAGCACGCCGCAGGCACAGCCTTGAGCACGACGGCCCGATTGGGCAGGCGAGCCGGCGACGCAGACGGGCGAACCGCCACTGCAGACGGGCGAACCGGCGCCGCCGGCGGGCGAGCTGGCGACGCAGGCGGGCGAGCTGGCGACGCAGGCGGGCGAACCGGCGCCGCCGGTGCGCGAGCGGACGCTCCGGGCTCACCGCGTGCGCCGGTAACTCGGATACAATATCCAGTCGTCGGCAACGGTCTCGCGCCGCGGGTGCTCCTGCGACGTCGTTGGCGCACAAACTGAGGGATTCATGCCAGCATCGGCTCAATCGGCGCGCGCTACGTCCGGCACGTCTATCAGCCCTACCCGTCTGCTGCGCTCGGCCGCCCGAACGCTGCTGCGTTGGTTCGACACCAGCTGCGAGTATGTGCAGGCGGCGCGCGACACGCTGCCCGATCGCATCGACTGGGCGCGCATCCTGCCCTTCGTGCTGATGCATGTCGCCTGCCTCGGAGCCATCTGGGTCGGGGTGAGCCCGATCGCGCTGATCGTCGCGGCAGTGGCGTACCTGGTGCGCATGTTCGCCATCACGGGCTTCTACCACCGGTATTTTTCGCACCGCTCCTTCAAGACCTCGCGGGTCGGGCAGTTCATCTTCGGCCTGCTGGGAGCCTCGGCGGTACAGCGCGGACCGGTCTGGTGGGCCGCCCATCATCGCTATCACCACGCCAACTCCGATAAGCAGACCGACCTGCACTCCCCGGTGCAGCACGGGTTCTGGCGCGCCCACATGGGCTGGTTCCTGTCGATCAAGGGATTCACACCGGACCTGCGCTTCGTGCGCGACCTGCTGAAGTTCCCCGAGCTGCGCTGGCTCGATCGCTTCGACATCCTGGTGCCGCTGGTGCTGGCCGCCGGCATGCTGCTGCTCGGCCTGCTGCTCGAGCACACCGCGCCGTCCCTCAGAACCAGCGGCGTTCAGATGCTCGTGTGGGGCTTCTTCATCTCGACGGTGCTCTGCTGGCACGCCACCTACACGATCAACTCACTCTCGCATCTGTTCGGCCGCCAGCGCTACCGCACCGGCGACACCAGCCGCAACAACTGGCTGCTCGCGCTGCTCACGCTCGGCGAGGGCTGGCACAACAATCATCACTACTACCCGAACGCGGCACGCCAGGGCTTCTACTGGTGGGAGTACGACGTCACCTACTATCTGCTGAAGGTGATGTCGTGGCTGGGGTTGATCTGGGACCTCAAGCCCGTGCCGGCCACCGTACGGGAAAATCCGCTGCGCCGGATCCGCTGACGGGCCGCGGGCGCGTAAGGCCCATGAAGCCGAGCATTGTCCCCGTCGCCGGGCCGGGCGGTGCCGACGCCGGCAGCGCTGCGCCGCCACGGCGGGCGAGCACAGCGCCCGGTGTGCGCGGCCTGCTCGCTCGCCGCGCCCTGCTGCGCGCGCTCGCGGGCCTGGCGCACGGCCAGCTGCGGCTGATCGACGGCAGCACCGAGCATCGCTTCGGCCGCAGCACGGAGCGCTGTGCGCTGTCCGTGACCGTGCACGTCCTGGACGCGCGCTTCTATATCGCGGCCGCCTTCGGCGGCAGTGTCGGAGCCGGTGAGGCGTACATCCACGGGTACTGGCGCTGCGACGATCTGACGGCGCTGGTGCGCATCATGGTGATCAATCGCGCCGCGCTCACGCGCATGGACCGCGGCTGGGCACGCGCCAGCGCCCCGGTGCGGCGCACGGCGCACTGGCTGCGCCGCAATACCCTGCGCGGCAGCGCGCGCAACATCGCCGCGCACTACGACATCGGCAACGACCTGTATCGGCTGATGCTCGATGAAACCATGGCGTACTCCTGCGGCATCTTTCAGAGCGAGCAGTCGACGCTGGCGGAAGCGTCGCGCGCCAAATTCGACGCCGCCTGCCGCAAGCTCGCGCTCGGTCCGGGCGATCATCTGCTGGAGATCGGCACCGGCTGGGGAGGTCTGGCGCTGCACGCGGCGCGTCACTACGGCTGCCGCGTCACGACCACCACGATTTCGCGCGCGCAGTTCGAGTACACCCGCGAGCTGATCGCCGCCGCCGGGCTCTCCGGGCAGGTGACGCTGCTGCTCGAGGATTACCGTGCCCTGACCGGCCGCTACGACAAGCTCGTGTCGATCGAGATGATCGAGGCGGTGGGAGCAGACTATCTGCCGGCATTCTTCCGCCAGTGCAGCCGTCTGCTCGCGCCGCACGGCGCGATGCTGCTGCAGGCGATCACGATCCAGGATCAGCTGTACGCCGAGGCGCTGCGCAGCGTCGACTACATCCAGCGTTTCATTTTCCCGGGAAGCTTCATCCCCTCGGTCACGGCGTTGCTGCGGGCGATCTGCAAGGCCAGCGATCTGAAGCTGTTTCACCTGGAAGACATCGGGCCGCATTACGCGCGTACGCTCTCGAGCTGGCGGCATAACTTCTTCGCGCATCTGCCGGAAGTGCGCCGGTTGGGCTATCCGGACAGCTTCGTGCGCCAGTGGGAGTTCTACCTGTGCTATTGCGAGGGCGGCTTCGCTGAGCGGCAGCTCGGAGACGTGCAGATGCTGCTGACCAAACCGGCCTGCCGCCGCGCACCGATCGCCACCGTGTGAGCGCCGTGAGCGACGCGGGGCTGCAGCAGGAGCTGCGCGCGCTGCTCGGCCCGCAGGGGCTGCTGACCGACGCGTCCGCAACCGCCCCGGTGCTGGTGGATCACCACGCCCGCTATCACGGTCGCGCGCTCGCCGTCGTGCTGCCGCGCAACTTCGAACAGGTCGCCGCGATCGTGCGCTGGTGCAATCAGCACCGCATCGGCCTGGTGCCGCAGGGGGGTAATACCGGCTATTGCGGGGGGGCGACCCCCGACGAGTCGGGACGGCAGCTGCTGATGCTCATGCGCCGCATGAACCGGGTGCGCCATGTCGAGGCGGATGACTTCTCCATGACCGCGGAGGCCGGCTGCGTGCTGGCGCAAGTGCAGCAAGCGGCGGGCGCGGCCGGGCGATTGTTCCCGCTGAGCCTCGGGTCCGAGGGCAGCTGCCAGATCGGCGGCAACCTGGCGACCAACGCCGGCGGTGTGCACGTACTGCGCTATGGGATGGCGCGTGAGCTGGTGCTCGGCATCGAGGCGGTGCTCGGCGATGGCAGCGAGCTGCACGCGTTGCGCTCGCTGCGCAAGGACAACACCGGCTACGACCTCAAATCACTGCTGATCGGCTCGGAGGGCACGCTCGGCGTGATCACCGCGGCGACGCTGAAGCTCTGGCCGCAGCCGCGCGCGAGCGCCACGGCCTTCGTTGCCATCGCGGCGCCCGCAGACGCCGTGGCACTGCTCGGGCTGCTGCGCTCCGCCGGCGGCGAGCGCCTCAGCGCCTTCGAGCTGCTGCCACGCATCGCCGTGGAGCTGACCGTGCGGCACATCCCCGGCGTGACCGATCCGCTGGGCAGCGCCCATCCCTGGTATGTACTGTGCGAGCTGACCTCTTCGGGCGATGAGCCGCTCGCCGAGCTGCTGCAGGAAGCACTCGCGCAGGGGTCGGAACGCGCTCTGGTGCGCGACGCTGCGCTCGCCACCAGCGAGCGCGTGCGCGCGGCGTTCTGGCGGCTGCGCGAGACGGTGCCCGAGGCACAGCGCCTGGCCGGTGCGAACATCCGCCACGACATCAGCGTGCCGGTGGCGAGGTTGCCGCAATTCATCGCCGAGGCGGCCAGCTGGGTCGCCGAGCACGTCCCCGCCAGCCGACTGGTGTGCTACGGCCACGCCGGCGACGGCAATCTGCACTTCAACCTGCTGTGCGAAGCTGCGGCTCCCGGCGCCGCGGCCGCCGACGCCGCGGCGGCAGCATTCCTCGCGCTCGAGCCACAGGTGCGCCGCGCGATCCACGACCTGGTCGTGCGCTTCGACGGCAGCATCAGCGCCGAGCACGGCATCGGCCGCAGCAAGCGCGAAGAGCTCGCGCGCTACGCTCCGCCCGCGACGCTGGCCGCGATGCGCGCCATCAAGCGCGCGCTCGATCCCAACGGGATCATGAATCCCGGCAAGCTGCTGTAGCGGACCGCTGCCGGGGGCTGCTGCGGGCGGCTGCCGCGGGCGGCTGCTGCGGGTGGCTGCTGCAGTGGCTGCTGCGGCGGCTGCTGCAGGTGGCCGCGGCTAGGGCGAGACGCGCATCAGCCCTTCCTGCGCGGTGCTCGCCACCAGGCGCCCATCGCGCGCGAAGATGCTTCCGCGTGCAAAGCCGCGCGAGCCCGAGGCGCTCGGGCTGTCCGTGGCGTACAGAAACCATTCATCGACGCGCACCGGCCAGTGAAACCACATGGCATGATCGATGCTCGCCAGAAAGCGCCGGCCGCTGCTGAACAGCGCCGCGTGCGGCCGCGTGGCGGTGCGCAGCAGGTGGAAATCCGAGGCATAGGCGAGCAGGCAGCGGTGCAGGGCATCGTCCGGCGGCAGACGGTCGACGGCGCGCACCCATACCTGCTGGCTCGTCACCGGTTCCGCCGCGGCGGCAAGCTCGGGAACCCACCGGAACTCGAATGGCCGCTCGCGCCGGTAGTATTCGCGCATCTTCTCGGGCATAGCCTCGAGCTCGGCGGCCGTCGGCAGCGCGGTGCCCGCGAGCGCCTCGGGGGCCGGAACCTGCGGCATCGGCAACTGATGCTCGACGCCCGGTTGCGGCAGCTGAAACGATGCGGCCATGTGGAAGATCTGCTGACCGTGCTGGATCGCGGTCACACGCCGGTTGGAGAAGCTGTGTCCGTCGCGGCTGCGGTCCACGAAGTAGACGATCGGCGCGTCGAAGTCGCCGCGCTTGAGGAAGTAGGCATGCAGCGAGTGCGCCTGCTGCGCGGACTGAACCGTCGCGTAGGCCGCGCGCAGCGCCTGGCCAAGCACCTGGCCGCCGAATACCTGCGGGGCTCCGATATCGCGGCTGGCGCCGCGGAACAGATCGTTCTCCAGCCGCTCCAGCTCCAGCAACCGCAGCAGCTCGGCGAGCCGCGCATCCATCGGCCGCGTTTCCTCAGGCTGTCACGGTCACGCCCAGACGCTTCTGCATCGCCGGGCTGGTGGTGGTGTACTGCAGGAACTGTTTCTTCGCCGGATACAGATGATGCTGGATCGCAAACGCCGCGAGCGCGGCCTCATGGAACGACGAAAGGATGAGCTTCTTCTTGCCGGGGTACGTGTTGATGTCGCCGATCGCGAACACACCGGGGATGTTGCTCTGGAATTTTTCCGTATCGACCCGGATCGCCTTCCTGTCGAGATCGAGACCCCACTCTGCGATCGGGCCGAGCTTGGGCGCGAGCCCGAAAAATACCAGCAGATGCTCGGCATCCAGCAGCTGCAGCTCCCCGCCGGCCGCCTTCACCTGAACTCCCTTCAGGGCGCCCGCCTCGGCCTGCAGCGCGTGCGCGAGCCCCTCGATGAAGCGCAGCCGACCCTCGGCCACGAGCGCACGCACGCGCTCGGCGGTCGCAGGCGCGCCGCGAAAATCCGGCCGTCGGTGCACCAGCGCGATGCTGGAGGCCTTGGGCGCCAGATCGAGCGTCCAGTCGAGCGCCGAATCCCCGCCGCCGAAGATCACCAGCTTGCGGCCGTGGAAATCGGCGGCACTCTTGACGCGGTAGTGAATCTGCGTGCCCTCGAACTGCGCGGCGTCCTCGAGCCCCAGACGGCGCGGCTGGAACGAGCCCACCCCCGCGGCGACCACTACGGCGCCCGTGTCGAACACGGTGCCGGCGCTGGTCACCAGGCGAAAGCGCCCGTCCTCGCGCCGCTCGAGCTGCACGGCTTCCTCGCCGAGGTGAAATTCGGCTCCGAAGGGCCGGATCTGCTGCATCAGCCGATCGATCAGCTCGCGCGCTCCGCACACCGGTAGTGCCGGGATGTCGTAGATCGGCTTGTCGGGGTAGAGCTCGGTGCACTGCCCGCCGGGCTGCGGCAGCGAGTCGATGATGTGCGATTTGATGCCGAGCAGGCCCAGCTCGAACACCTGGAACAGACCCGCGGGCCCGGCTCCGATGACCACGACCTCGGTATGGATGGCCGTCCCGTTGGCGCCGATGCCCGCATGCTCGCTGCTCCCCGCTGCGGCGGCGGGGCCGTTCGGGCCCGAGTTTACCTGGTCATTCAAGGCGCTGTCTCACGGTCTTGCTCGTTGCGGCGCGCGATTCTAGCGACGCGGCTCCCCCCCGGCAAACAAATCCGGGTTTTGAGCTTATGAGGTTGGCTTATAGTCGCCGGCATCGACCGTCCGGCCGCATGGTGCGCCCCGGCGGCTGCGGAGGGCGCTCATGTCCGACAATGAGGAATTGCACCGCCGGCGCGGCGCGGCGGTCGCCCGCGGGATCTCCAGCGCCCTGCCGGTGTACGCCGAGCGCGCCCGCAACGCGGAGCTGTGGGACGTGGAGAAGCGCCGCTACGTGGACTTCGCCAGCGGCATCTCGGTGCTGAACACCGGGCACCTGCACCCGCGGGTGATCGCGGCGGTGCAGGCGCAGCTCGAGCACCTCACGCACGCCTGCTTCCAGGTCACGCCCTACGAGTCCTACGTGGCGCTGGCCGAGCGCCTCAATGCCCTGGCACCGGGTCCGACGCCCAAGAAGAGCATCTTTTTCTCCACCGGGGCGGAGGCGGTCGAGAATGCGCTGAAGATCGCGCGCTACCACACGCGGCGTTCCGGCGTGATCGCCTTCACCGGCGCCTTTCACGGCCGCACGTTTGCGGCCATGACGCTCACGGGCAAGGTGCAGCCCTACAAGAGCGGCTTCGGAGCCCTGCTTCCCGAGGTCTACCACGTTCCCTTTCCGATGAGCTACCACGGCATCTCGGCCGCACAGTCGCTCGAGGCGATCGAGCAGCTCTTCAGGAGCGAGGTGGATCCGGCGCGCATCGCCGCGCTCATCATCGAGCCGGTGATCGGCGAGGGCGGCTTCTACGTCGCGCCGTGCGAGTTTCTGCGTGCGCTGCGCGCGCTGTGCGACCGGCATGGCATCGTGCTGATCGCCGATGAGATCCAGTGCGGAATGGGACGCACGGGGCGACTGTTCGCGATCGAGCATGCGGGCGTCGAGCCCGACCTGATCACCGTGGCCAAGAGCATCGCCGGAGGTCTGCCGCTGTCGGGCGTGATCGGCAAGGCGCAGATCATGGATGCGCCGCCGCCCGGCGGGCTGGGCGGCACGTTCGCCGGCTCGCCACCGGCGTGCGCCGCGGCGCTCGCCGTTCTGCAGGTGATCGACGAGGAGCGTCTGCTCGAGCGCGCCGAGCGGCTCGGGCAGAGCGTGCGCGCGCGCCTCATCGAGCTGCAGCGACGCCATGCCGCCATCGGAGAGGTGCGCGGCCTCGGAGCGATGCTGGCGTTCGAGCTGGTGAAGGACGGCCGCGCTGATCAGCCGGACGCGGACACCACCCGCGCGCTGGTGCTCGCCGCCGCGCGCCATGGCCTCGTGATCCTCGCCTGCGGCCTGTACGGCAACGTGATCCGGTTGCTGGCCCCGCTGACCATCAGTGATGAGTTGCTGCACGAGGGCCTCGAGCGGCTCGAGGCGGCGCTCACCGAGGTCATCGGCGCCGGGCGGGCCTAGGCGCCGGGCGGGCCTAGCGAGCGCGTCAACCCGAGCGGCGCTGCTTACGCCCGCCCGGCGTTCGAGTCGGTGGGCGCGTGAAAGTACTCGCTCTCGGCGGCGAGCTGATCGATGAGACGCTTGAGCTCCGCGAGGCGGGCATCCGCGGTGCTGATCGGCGCGCAGTCCTCGCAGCGCTCATCTCCGCAGGGTTGGCGCGAATACAGCCAATACTGAACGGCGCCGGCCAGCAGCCCGTCGGCGATGTCCCACAGGTCGGCTTCCTTGTCCTTGCCCGCCAGACGATTACCCAGATCGACGGCCTTGGCGAACGCGGAATCGAAGGTGTCGGCAGCTTCATCCATGGGGGCGTCACTCGTGAAGCGCTATCAGTACTGCGCCCATTGTACAGCGATTCAGCGATAGCCTTGCGCCTGCAGCGCGAACAGCTGGGCATAATGCCGGCCGTCGGCCACCAGCTGCTCGTGGCTGCCACGCTCGATGATGCGTCCCTTGTGAAGCACCACGATCTGGTCGGCCATGCGTACCGTGGAGAAACGGTGCGAGATCAGGATGGTGATGCGTCCGCGGGCGAGGCTGCGGAAGTGCTCGAAAACCTCCGCCTCGGCGCGCGCGTCGATCGCCGCCGTGGGCTCATCGAGCACCAGTACGTCCGCTTCGGCGCGCATGAAGGCTCGCGCCAGCGCGATCTTCTGCCACTGGCCGCCCGACAGCTCCTGGCCGTCCTTGAACCATTTGCCAAGTTGCGTGTGATAGCGCCGCGGCAGTTGCTCGATGAAGTGCGCGGCGCGGCCCAGGTCCGCCGCCGCGCCCCAGCGCGCCTCCTCCTCGAAGTGGCGCTCATCGCCCGCCCCGATGTTCTCGCCGACCAGCATCTGGTAGCGCGCGAAGTCCTGGAAGATCACGCCGATGCGCGCGCGCAGCGCCTGCTCGTCCCACTCCGCGAGCGGCAGCCCATCCAGCAGGATCCGACCGCGATCCGGCTGGTATAGCCGCGTGAGCAGCTTGATCAGCGTGGTCTTGCCCGAGCCGTTCTCCCCGACCAGCGCCAGGCTGCCGCCGGGCGGCAGGTGCAGATCGATATCCACCAGCGCAGGCTCCGCGGCCCCCGGATAGGTGAAGCTGACCTGCTCGAAACGCACGCCGTCGCGGGGATTGGGCCCGCGGCTGGCAGCCCCCAGCGGTGGCGCGACCGGCGTCTCGAGGTACTCATACAGCGTCGAGAGGTACAGGTTGTCCTCGTACATGCCGCCGATCGCCGAGAGCATGGCGGTCGCCGCGGATTGCCCCTGGCGGAACAGCATCACGTACATGGTCATCTGCCCCGGGGTGATGCTTCCGAGGATCGTGGCGCGCGCGATCCACGCATAGGCGCCGTACACGATCCCGGTCGCCACCAGCCCCAGAGCCGAACCCCAGCTGTCGCGGCGGATCGAGAGGGCCCGGTCCTCCGCGTACAGTCGCGTAAAAATATCCCGATAGCGCTGCAGCAGCCGCGGCCCAAGACCGAACAGCTTGACTTCCTTCGCATGATCCTCGCGCGCCAGCACCGTCTCCAGGTAGGTCTGCATGCGCGTCTCGGGTGAACGCCAGCGGAACAGCCGGAATGCATCTCCCGAGAACTTGACCTCCGAGAGGAACGCCGGCACGCCGCCTGCCACCAGCAGCAGCACGGCCCACGGCGAGAAGCTCACCAGCGTCACCGCATAGCTCAGCAGCGAAATCGCGTTCTGCATCAGCCCGAAGGTGCGCATGACCAGGCTCAGCGGGCGGCTGGATGCCTCGCGCCGGGTCTGCGTGAGCCGATCGTAGAATTCCGAATCCTCGAAATGCTGCAGCTCGAGCGTGAGCGCCTTCTCGAGGATCATGACGTTGACGCGCTGGCCGAGCTGCGCGCGCAGCAGCGCCTGACATAGCGATAGCCCACGCTGCGCGCCGGCCAGGGCCGCCACCAGCGCCCCCTCGAGCGCGACCAGCGTCAGCACATGGCCGGCCGCATGCCCGGCCGCGGCGCGCGCCGCGAGCACCGCATCGAAGATGAGTTTGGTGACGACGGCGATCCCCAGCGGCAGCAGCCCCGCGATCAGGGACAGCGCGCTCAGGGCGACCAGCAGCGTGCGATTGGTCTGCCAGACGAGTCGCAGGGCGCGCAGACCGTAGCGGAACACGCCGCGCACACTGCGCAGCAGCTCCCCCTGGCCGGCAGCCGAGGCTGTGGGGCCGTGGCCGACACCCGCCGTCCCACGGGCGCCCGGCGCGTACGTCGCGCGGGTCGCCCCCGCCGTGTACGACGCGTCGCGTCGCGAAGCCCCATGTGGTGTGGAGACGGTACTGATCAGGTCAGCATAGGGTCTCGATCGGCGGAATCAAGGCGCCGCTGCGCGCCGCAGCGCCCCGTTTCGCTTCCGCGCGCCGGTTCTGTTACCCTCCCTGCCCTTTTGCAAGCGCGCCGGCGCGCTGCGGACGCGCGCTGTGCAGCCGGCGCGCCACGCCGCACGCCGGCGGCGGCACCGGCACCGATCCCGATATGCAACGCCCGATCCGCAACATCGCCATCATCGCGCACGTCGATCACGGCAAGACGACGCTGGTCGACTGCCTGCTGAAACAGTCCGGCACGTTCGCCGCCCACGAGAAGGTCGGCGAGCGCATCATGGACTCCAACGCCATCGAGCGCGAGCGCGGCATCACCATCCTCGCAAAGAACTGCGCCATCGAATACGCCGGCACGCGCATCAACATCGTGGACACGCCGGGCCACGCCGACTTCGGCGGGGAGGTCGAGCGCGTGCTGTCGATGGTCGACGGCGTGCTGCTGCTGGTCGATGCGGTCGAGGGACCGATGCCGCAGACGCGCTTCGTGACGCGCAAGGCGCTGGCGCTCGGCCACAAGGCCATCGTCGTGGTCAACAAGATCGATCGCCCCGGCGAGCGCGCCGGCTGGGTGATCGATCAGACCTTCGAGCTGTTCGACCGGCTCGGGGCGAGCGATGCGCAGCTCGACTTTCCGGTCATTTACGCCTCGGCGCTGCAGGGCTGGGCCAGCACCGATCTCACGCGCCGCGAGCCGGACATGACCGCGCTGTTCGAGGCGATCCTGCAGTACGTGCCGCCACCGCCCGCCGAGCTCGACGCGCCGCTGCAGCTGCAGATCTGCACGCTCGATTACAACTCCTATGTCGGGCGCATCGGCATCGGCCGCATCCGCCGCGGTACCCTCCTGCCCGGCAGCAACGTCGCGCTGCGCTATGGGGACGAGGATCGTGGCAGCGCGAAGGTCGGGCAGGTGCTCGCGTTCACCGGCCTCGCGCGCGCGCCGGTCGAGTCCGCCGCCGCCGGCGATATCGTCGCGGTCACCGGCATCGAGGCGATCAACATCGGTGTGACGGTGTGTGACCCCGCGCAGCCCGAGGCTCTGCCGCCGATCCGCGTCGATGAGCCGACACTCGCCATGACCTTCCAGGTCAATACCTCCCCGCTGGCCGGACGCGAAGGCAAATTCGTCACCAGTCGCCAGTTGCGCGAGCGCCTGTACCGCGAGCTGCAGGGCAACGTCGCGCTGCGCGTCGAGGACACGGAGGACGCCGATGTGTTCCGCGTGCTGGGCCGCGGTGAGCTGCATCTGACGATCCTCATCGAGAATATGCGCCGCGAGGGCTACGAGCTCGCGGTGGGCAAGCCGCAGGTGCTGCGCCGGCTGGTCGATGGCGAGTGGCTCGAGCCGTTCGAGGCACTGACCGTGGATGTCGAGGAGGCGCACCAGGGCGCCGTCATGCAGGCGCTCGGTGAGCGGCGCGCCGAGCTCGCGGACATGGCGATGGCCGGCAACGGGCGCACGCGGCTCGACTATCGCGTGCCGGCGCGCGGCCTCATCGGCTTTCAGGGCGAGTTCATGACGCTCACGCGAGGAACGGGGCTCATGAGCCACATCTTCGACGGTTATGGCGCGGTCAAGGGCGAAATTCCCGAGCGGCGCAACGGCGTGCTCGTCAGCAACGAGGATGGCGAGGCCGTTGCCTACGCGCTGTTCGCGCTGCAGGAGCGCGGCCGGCTGTTCGTCGGCCCCGGCGAGCGGCTCTACGAGGGCATGATCATCGGCATCCACAGCCGCGACAACGATCTGGTCGTCAATCCCATCCGCACCAAGAAGCTCACCAACATCCGCGCGGCCGGCAAGGACGAGAACGTGCTGCTGACGCCGCCGATCCCGCTGACGCTCGAGTACGCCGTGGAATTCATCGCCGAGGATGAGCTGGTCGAGGTCACGCCACAGAGTATTCGTCTGCGCAAACGGCATCTCTCGGCGCAGCAGCGACGACGGGCCGCGCGCGAGGATGCGGTACCGACCTGACCGATGCACTGACCGTGCCCGCCCTTCCCGGCCGGGCCTGCCTTCCCGGCCCTGGCCTTCCCGGCCTCGACCTGCCCGACCCTGGCCTCCCCGGGCCGGGTCGGCCAAGCGGTGGCTGGCGCACACCGCCGATTTCTTGACCCAGGTTCACATCCATCGACAGCGGCGCTGTCCACCGGCGCATCGCTGCCGCGTTTGCATGCACGAGGCCAGTATTCGATGAGGTACGACTGATTATGGCAACGCGACCGACGGGAAGGATCAGGGGTTGGGTGGCGGCGCTCGCCGTGGCAGCGCTCGCAAGCGGCACCTGGGCGCTCGCCCAGGACGGCGGCAACGCTGCGGACGGCAGCGCTCCCACGACGCAGCAGCCGCAGGACACGGGCCAGAGCGGTGGGCAGGACCAGGGCCAGAGCGCAGGCCAGAACCAGGGTCCGGGGAGCCGGCAGCGTCCCTTCGCACGCGATGGCCGCGGTGGCCTTGATCGGGGCTTCCAGGGACGCGGATTCGACGGGGGCCGTGGCGGACCGCAGCGCTGGCGCCACGATCGCCGCCACGACTGGCACCGTGGCTCGCATCGCCGGCACGACGGCGACGGGCGGGGCTGGCGCGAGGGTCGGAATCGTGGCCCCGGCGGCCGCTTCGGGCGGCCCGGCATGGGCCGTGGTCCAGCCCTGGCCGCGATTCGGCTGGACGCGCCGCTGCTCAGGGCCTTTCGTCAGCTGAATCTCTCGGATGCGCAGCGAACGCGCGTGCGCACCATCCTCATGACCGCGCGCACCAGCGCCCGCCAGCAGCGTGAAAGCCAGGCAGGCGGTGCGGCCAATGCCGGTGCGGCCGGAGGTGCGGCCGGCAATCGCGCGGCTCGTGCGGCGGCCAATCGCCAGGAGCTGGCCGCCCTGCGCAACCCGGGAGATCCCAACTATGCACGCGCCGTGCAGGCGGCGAAGGATCGCGCGGCCGCTCGCATCCAGCGCGCGACGCAGACACAGCTGGCGCTGTACAACGTGCTGACGCCGGCGCAGAAGACCCAGCTCACGCAGATCTTCGCGCAGCGGCGCGCGCGCCTGCAGCAGCGCGCCGGGCGACAGGACGGGCCGCCGGCCTAGCTGCCCGCCCAGGTGCCCGCGCGCCAAACGGCCGGCTCGCGCCCAAACGGCCGGCTCGCGCCAGGCGGCCCTTGCGCCTGGCGCGGTGGCGCATCAGTTCACAGTCCGGCACGTCCGAGCAGATCGACGAACTGGCGCACGCTGCCGGCCAGCGCCGGGTGGCGCGCCTCGAACTGGACCGCCAGATCCGCCAGCCGTCGAGGCGCGCTCTCGAGAGCCTGCTCCGCGGGTGTGTGCCTGGATGCCGCCAGCAGCCGGCGGATATCGTCGAGTAGCGCGTGCAACAGCGCGCGCGAGCGCGCATCCACCTCCGGCGAAGTCGCGAGCGCCGCATGCAGCCGCTCGAGCGACTGCTGCAGCTGCGCGTGCGTCGGCGATGACGGGGTTGGCGATGACGGGGTCGGTCGTGATGGCCCTTGGGAAGTTGGTGGCATTGAGGCTCAGTCGTCCTGCAGTTGCTGATCGGGAAATAGTTCCTCGTTGAAACCGAAGTAGCGCATGTCGGTGATGCGCATTGGATAGAGCACCCCGTCGAGATGATCGACCTCATGCTGCACGACCCGCGCGTGAAAGCCGCCGACACGCCGGTCGATCGTGCGCCCCTGCTCGTCGACACCGCGATAACGCACCTGACGGTAGCGTGGCACGAGCCCGCGCATGCCGGGCACGGACAGGCAGCCCTCCCACCCCGGCTCGAGCTGCTCGCCGATCGGCTCCAGGTGCGGATTGATCAGCACCGTCGGGGGCACGACCTCTGCGTCCGGATAACGCGGGTTGGGCGCACCCGTACCGAAGATCACCACGCGCAACGACACACCGATCTGCGGGGCGGCCAGGCCCGCGCCGTTCAGCGCCGCCATCGTGTCGCGCATATCCACCAGCAGCTCGCGCAGCTGCGCGCTATCCAGCCGCTCCACGGACTCGCTGACCCGCAGCAGCAGCGGATCACCCATGCGCAAAACCGGTCGTACGCTCATGCGGCAACTCAGGAGTCTTCCAAAGAGTCCACGAGCTCCTCGGCCTGCAGCGCGCGCGGCACGAGCTCCACCGGTTGCGCGGCCAGCTCCTGCGCATCAGCCGGCGCCGCCTTCAATTCGCGGAAGCGGCGCGCCGACACCAGCACGCGCGACTCGAGCGTGACGACCGATTTGTTGTAGGCATCCACGGCGCGGCCCAGCCGTTCGCCGACGTCGCCCCAGTGCCGCGCGAGCACGCCGATGCGCGTGAACAGGTCCCTGCCCAGATCGGCGACCTGCTGCGCATTGGCTGCGAGGGCCTCCTGGCGCCAGCCGTAAGCCACGGCGCGCAGCAGTGCGATCAGTGTCGTCGGGGTCGCCGGAATGACCTTCTCATTCACGCCGAACTCGATCAATTCCGCGTCTTCCTGCAGGGCTGCGCTGAAGAACATCTCCCCTGGCAGGAACATCACGACGAATTCGGGCGACGGCGTGAACTGCTCCCAGTATCCCTTGCGGCCCAGTGCGCTGATGTGATCGCGCACCTGGCGCGCGTGCGCCGCCAGTCGCGCCGCACGCACCTGCTCATCGACCGCCTCGGTCGCCTCCAGATAGGCCGCCAGCGGCGCCTTCGCATCGACCACGATCTGCTTGCCGCCCGGCAGGCGCACGATCAGATCGGGCCGCAGC
>JASHSK010000115.1 GCA_030038755.1 Gammaproteobacteria bacterium | reverse complement strand
CGAGTTCATCACCGCTCCGGGAATGCGTGCCGGACCGTCCCGATGAGGACTCGCACGGCCCGCCGCAGCCACCCGTGCGCGCTCTTGCCATAACGCCCTCGCCCTGGGCGCCGGCGGTAGCTGCCGTTGGTAAATTCTCCACGCCTCCAGTACCTTGCGGCGTACCACATAACGGCCTGTCTGGTCGCAATGCTCATTGGGGCGTCGTACGCAGCGCCGTTAGAATTTGAATATCCCCTGCACCGCGAGCTCGGAGAGGCTATCGGCAAGGAGCGGTCCGGTTGCGGGCGCCAGCGCGGGGTCCGTCCGGTAGAGAAAGTCCCTTTGTGAGGCATCGTAGCGACCCTCCAGCCGCAGCTCGAAGTGCTTCGTCGGGTCGTATCCCAGGGTTGCCGTGCCCTCCCACAGGTGTTGACCATCTGCAGTGGGATCAACGTATCGCAGGGCGTATTAAGGCGGCATTAAATCAACGCATCTGCGAACAGCGCACCGGCGATACTGCATTGATCGGCGACGCGCACGGCTTGCGTGTGGCCACGCTCTTCATCGTCTGGCCGGTCATCGACTGTCCGGTGTTTCGCGGGCCTACAGAGCGCGCTGGCCAAACCTCGCCGAGCGCCCCTTGTCCGCGAATCTCTTCCTGGCAGCCAGCATGGCCGGCCGGTGTCTGACAGCCCACTCGCGCAGCGATCTGAGCGGCACCAGCAGATTTCTGCCGAGCTCGGTCAGCTCATAGTCCACGCGCGGTGGAATCGTCGCATACATGGTTCGCGTGACGAGCCCGTCGCGCTCGAGGTTTTTCAGCGTCAACGTCAGCATGCGCTGCGAAATTCCCGAGATCGAGCGCCGGACCTCGTTATAACGCAGCGGCCCCTGCTCCAGGACACCGACGGCCAGCACCGTCCACTTGTCGCCGATCCGATCGAGCGTTTCGGCGATCGCCCGGCAGTGCTCGTGTGACGTATCGATCCTGGGAACAGGTTTGTGCGTACCGCTCACGGCTGTGCCTCCTTGTGCCCTTGCCCTAAGCCCTTATTATAGTGTCACGAACAAAATGTTCGCTTGAAGGGCGAGGAGCGATCATGAGCAAGCCGCACATCGGAATCGTCGTGGCTACGACGCGCGAGGGGCGTTTCGCAGACAAGCCCGCGGCCTGGATACGCGATATCGCCGCCGCGCGGGGCGACATGGAGGTCGAGCTGCTGGATCTTCGCGACTATCCGATGCCGTTCTTCGCGGAGGCGGCGTCGCCGGCATGGGCGGCTCCGAAAGACGAAGTCGCCCGGCGCTGGGGGCAGAAGGTGGCCGCGATGGACGGGTTTATCTTCGTCACGGGGGAATACAACCACGGCGTCCCCGCGGTGTTGAAGAACGCCCTCGACTACGCCTACAGGGAGTTCAACCGCAAGCCGGCCGCTTATGTCGGTTATGGGGGCGTCGGCGCGGCACGCTCCATCGAGCAGCTCCGGCTGATCAACATCGAGCTGCAGATGGCGCCGACGCGCTCCGCGGTGCACATCGCCGGCGCGGACTTCATCGGCATGTTCATGCACGGCAAGACCTTCGCCGACATGCAGCATCTGGAACCGGCCGCCCGCTCGCTGCTGGACGATCTTCTGTGGTGGACGCGGGCCCTGAAGAGCGCACGGGCTGAGATGCCCGCACCGGCCTAGCGAGCCGGTGGCTATGATCCGCGGTGCCCGGAGGCGCCGGCACCGATGCCGATCAGCGCGGCCAATAGCACCAGGGCGATGCGAACCAGCGTATCCGGAATCTGCGCCGCTGCGACGACCAGGATCCCGTCCAGTAAGAAAGCGGTGAACATGGGGGGAATCATCGCGATCGCCGGCGTGAGCAACAAGGCGTACCGGGTTGACGCGGTCTTTCCTGGCAGGAAAGCCGCGCACAACGGCTCAAAACCGGGCGCGGCTGCCGATCGGGCGGGCCCGCCGGCTGCCTTTCCAGCCACTTGTGCTTGAGCATAAGCTAGGCCGATGGACACCCTGACGGGCATCCGGGTATTCCGCCAGATCGTGGAATCGGGCAGCTTTGCCGCCGCGGCCGGACGGCTCGATCTGTCCACGGCCATGGTCAGCAAGCACGTGATGAACCTCGAGAAGCGCCTGGGGGTGCGGCTGCTCAATCGCAACAGCCGCACGCTGAGCCTGACCGAGCCCGGCCGCGTCTACTTCGAGCGCTGCAAGACGATCCTCGACGACCTGGAAGCCACTGAACTGGAGCTCGGCTCGCTCAACGACGCACCGCGCGGCACGCTGCGCATGACCTGCCCCTCCTTCACCAGCGGCCAGCGGCTCGCCGATATACTTGCGGAGTACCGGCATCACTACCCGGAGGTGATCCTCGATGTGTCCTTCGAGGATCGCGTGGTCGACATCGTGGAGGAAGGCTTCGATCTGGCGTTGCGCGTCACCCGCGATCCCTCTTCCCTGCCAGCCGGACTGGTCGCACGTCGGATCCGCCAGGTGAACTTCGTTCTGGCGGCATCGCACGAATACCTGCGCCAGCACGGCACTCCGCAGTCACTCGATGAGCTCTCACAGCACGACTTCGTTACCGTCAGAGACTTCGACTCCCTGCCCCTCATAGGACCCGAGGGCGTCGTCCACGTCCCCATCAAAGTGGTGCTGCGGTATCGCGCCGGCAGCGCTGCCACCAGTGCCGTCGCTGCCGGTATCGGCATCGGTGCACTGCCGGCATTGCTGTTCGATGATCCGGTGTTTCGCGACCGACTGGTACCGATTCTGCCGCAATATCCACTGCAGAAGGCCAGCCTCTACGCCGTCTACGTCAGCCGCAAGTACGTGCCCATCAAAATCCGCAGCTTCATCGAGTTCCTGAGCGAGCGCGTCAACAGCTTCCGCGACCCCGACATCCGGCCCGTCAAGGCCGCTGTCGGCTGACCGCGTCCTATCCCGGCGCGCGGGCCTCCGGTTCACTCAATCCGTCCGGGTGCGGCCGATCCAGGAGGTCGCGTCGCCGAAGTAGTGCGGCCAGCGCTCCTTCCGTGGATGAGGTCTGACAGGTGTGGCGAGCAGGTATCGATCGCCCAGCCAGGCAACCGCCTCCCGGATGGCGCGGCTGTAGTCCTCCACCGGCAGCTGATCGAGCGAGCCACTGGAGCGTTTCATGATCGTGATCTCCCCACGTCGGAATCGATGGTCCTGACAGCTGAATCGTGTGATGGATGATTGGCGATCGGGTCTTGCCGAACAAGGCACGAGGCGTTGATGCGAGGTTTCCCGGCGATTAACGATCCGGGACCGCCTGCGGCCGTTGCCCACCCTGCTGATCTGCGGCCCCCAGCATCACGCGATGGTCACGGCCTTCCCAGCCCGCATCGGAGTGGCGCGTGAAATTGAGCTCGCGCGAGCCGATCAGCTCCTGCGCACCCAGCCTGACCGACCAGAGCCCCGCGGGACGGCGCTCGGCGCGACGGTCTTCGACCCGCTGCCAGCCGTCGAACCCCAGATGCAGCGTGAATGGCCTGCGGTCCTCGATCGCA
>JASHSK010000016.1 GCA_030038755.1 Gammaproteobacteria bacterium | reverse complement strand
GAGCTTTTTGATCTCCACCGCCACCACGTCCATGCCGACGCCGCGGCCGGCCTGCTGCGTGAGGGTGCTCGCGGTGGAAAAGCCGGGCTCGAGCACCAGCTGCATGACGTCCTCGTCCGACAGCGTCCGATCCGCGCGGATCAGCCCGAGCTCCAGGCCCTTGCGGCGGATCGCGGCCAGATTCATGCCGGCTCCGTCGTCGGCCAGCTCGACGATGAACTCGGCGCCTTCGCGCTTGAGCGCGAGCGAGATGCGCCCGGTCTCGTCCTTGCCGGCCGCGCGCCGCTCGGCCGGAGGTTCGATGCCGTGGACCACGGCGTTGCGCAGCATGTGCTCGAACGGCGGCAGCATGCGCTCGAGCACCTGACGGTCGAATTCACCCGCTGCGCCCTCGACGAACAGCTCGGCGCGCTTGCCGGTGTCGGCGGCGGCCTGGCGCACGATGCGCGCCAGGCGCTGCACATGCCGCTGGAAGGACACCATGCGCGAGCGCATCAGACCGTTCTGCAGCTCCGTCACGGTGCGCGACTGCTGCTGCAGCAGGTTCTGCGCCTCGCCGATGAGGTTCTCGAGCAGCCCCTGTATGCTCGCCACGTCGCTCGCGGACTCGGCCAGCGCGCGCGAAAACTGCTGGATGGATGAGTAACGGTCCAGTTCCAGTGGATCGAACTGCGCGCGGTGGCCGGGCTCGGCTTCGTGGCGGTGCAGGATCTGCGCCTCGGTCTCGATCTCCAGCTTGCGCAGCTGCTCCTTGAGCCGCGTCACCGTGCGCGACAGCTCCCCGAGATTGAAATCGATCGCGCCGAGCTGCTGCTCGAGCCGCGCGCGCGCGATGCTGACCTCGCCGGCATTGTTGAGCAGCTGATCGAGCAGCTCGGCGCTGACGCGCGCCATCTCCACGCGATCGGCGGCGACCACCGGCTCGCGCCCTGGGGGCAGCGGTGGCGGGACCGCGGCTGGGCCTGCGGCCGGACCTGCGCTCGCCACGGCCGCGGAAGCCGGCGTGGGAACCGCAGCGGACGCGGGAGCGGTCGCGAGCCCGCTCGCGGCGGCGGCAACGGCGGCTGCCGCGGCTCCCATGGCGGCCGCCGGGGCGGCTCCCGCAACCCCGATCGCCGCGGCGCCGGCCGCGCCTGCAACCGCGGCCGCGGCCCAGATAGCGGCAGCGACGCAGATAGCGGCCGGGACGAGCGCGCCCCCGTCATTTCCCGCCCCGCTGCCGCCCGGTCGCGAGCCGTCCACAGCCGACCGCGTGGAGATGGCGCGCGTCAGCGCGGAGCTGCTCGACCAGCTGCTCAACAACGCCGGTGAGGTCAGCATCGCACGCGCGCGTCTCGAGCAGCAGCTCGGCGCCATCGATTTCAACCTCGGGGAGCTGTCGCGTACCGTCACGCGGCTCAAGGAGCAGCTGCGCAAGCTGGAGATCGAAACCGAAGCGCAGATCCTGCACCGCCACGAGTCCGAGCCCGGCCACCGCGCGCAATTTGATCCGCTGGAGCTGGACCGCTACTCCTCGATCCAGCAGTTCTCGCGCGCGCTGGCCGAGTCCGCCAGCGACGTGGCGAGCATCCAGGGTTTGCTGGAGAATCTGATCGGCGAGGCACAGAACCTGCTGCAGCAGCAGTCGCGCACGGTGACCGAGCTGCAGAACGGACTGATGCGCACGCGCATGGTGTCCTTCCAGCGGCACGTGCAGCGTCTGGCACGCATCGTGCGCCAGGCGGCCGCGGATACCGGTAAGCGCGCCGAGCTGTTCGTCGATGGCGCGAGCGGCGAGTTCGACCGCCAGGTGCTCGAGCGCATGCTGCCGCCGTTCGAGCACATGCTGCGCAACGCCGTGGTGCACGGCATTGAGTCTCCGGAACAGCGGCGTGCGGCCGGCAAGGATGAGATCGGGCGCATCTCGCTGGCGCTGAGGCGCGAGGGCGCCGAGTTCATCGTCGAGGTGGCCGACGACGGGGCGGGCATGAATCTGGCGGCGATCCGCCGCAAGGGCCTCGAGCTCGGCCTCATCCGTGCCGAGCAGACACTGTCGGATGAAGACGTGATGCAGCTGGTACTCGAGCCCGGCTTCTCCACGGCAAGCACCCTCACGCAGCAGGCCGGCCGTGGCGTCGGCATGGACGTGGTGGCCGTGGAGATCAAGAAGCTCGGCGGCGCCCTGCACATGGAGAGCATCGCCGGCCGCGGCACACGCTTCACGATCCGCCTGCCGTTCACGCTCGCGATCAGCCACGCGCTGGTGGTGCGTACGGGCGATGAGTACTACGCACTGTCGCTGCCGACGGTGGAGGGCGTCGTGCGCCTGACGCGCGATGAGGTGGCCGCGCATCTGCGCGCCGATGGCGCCACCTTCAGCTACGGCAACCACAAATACCGCCTGCAGCCGCTCGCCTACTACGTGGGCATGGAGCCCTCGCCACTGCCCGAGCAGGATGTGACCATCCCGGTCGTGCTGGTGCGCGCCGGCGAGCACTCGACCGGGCTGGTGGCCGATGAGCTGGTCGGCAGCCGCGAGATCGTGGTCAAGCCGGTGGGGCCGCAGATCTCGGGGATCCGCGGTATCTCCGGTGCCACGATCCTCGGCGACGGCCGCATCGTCATCATCCTCGACATCGGGGCGCTGGTGCGCGCGGAGTGGCGCGGGCGCGCGACCCCGACCGTGACGCGCGACAGGACCGATCGGCGCACGTTCGTGCTGGTGGTGGATGACTCGATCACGGTGCGGCGCGTGACGCAGCGGCTGCTCGAGCGCAACGGCATGCGCGTCATGAGCGCGCGCGACGGCATGGATGCGGTGGCGCTGCTCGCCGAGCACATCCCCGATGTGATCCTGCTGGACATCGAGATGCCGCGCATGGACGGCTACGAGGTGGCCGCGCACGTGCGCAACGACCCACGTCTGCAGGACATCCCCATCATCATGATCACCTCCAGGGTGGGGGAGAAACACCGCGCGCGGGCCATCGAGCTGGGCGTGGATGACTACCTCGGCAAGCCCTACCAGGAAAGCCAGCTGATCGACGCCATCACGCCGCTGGTCGCCCAGCGTCGCAAGGGCCGCCGCGCCATGGTCTCGGGGTGAGCTGTCCGCCGTGAGCGAGCGCATCGCCGAGGTCTACAGCCTGCTGATACCGCTGGCGGAAGCGCGCATGCTCGTGCCACGAGCCTGCGTGGCCGAAGTCATCGGTTACCAGGCGCCTGCTCCGGTGGAAGCCGTGCCGCCCTGGTACCTCGGACTGGTGAACTGGAACGCCCGTACGGTGCCGCTGGTGTCGTTCGAAGGTCTCTGTGGCCTGCCGGTGCCCGCCGCAAGCGGTCGCTCGCGCATCGTGGTGTTTCACGCGCTGCTCGGGCGGCTCGAGTCCGGCTATGTGGCCATCGTCTCGCAGGGTTTTCCGCAGCTCGTGCGCGTCGGTAACGACGTCGTGCGTCCCGACAGCTCACGCAGCTTCTCCGAGCG
>JASHSK010000114.1 GCA_030038755.1 Gammaproteobacteria bacterium | reverse complement strand
CTCCGGTTTTCAAGACCGGTGCAATCAACCGCTCTGCCACCTCTCCGGCCTGTCCGGCGCCAACGGCTTGCTGCGCATTTTGCCTGACGCGGATGCCGTCTGCAGGCAGCGCAGCCTTCACGGCTGGCCAGACCCGGCAGTTCAACGGCGTGGCGGCGCCTGCCCATGCCGCTCGCACTCCGATCTCCAGATGGATTCGCAGCCGGCATGCAGATGGACCGTACGGATGGAGCCACCGCTCTCCAGGTCCACCTCGTAGGAGACCTCCTGGCTTTGGATGGCCTTTGCGCAGAGCGCGCAGCCGGCAGTTCCGCCGTATCCGGCAAATACCCGGTGGGGCCCGCAAGGCAATGTGCCATCAGCAATCAGTTGCTGCGCGCGCCTCGCAAGCTCATTGGGATCCATGCCGGGGCGCGATGATCGGTCATTTCCTTGTGACGCAAGTGTATATTTTTGTAAACATTTCAGCCCAGCGCCCCCGCGTGCGCGAGCATCGCATCCACCAGCTGCGCCAGCAGCGCCTTGAGGGCGGCGGCCCGTGAATCCTCGTAGACGCGCGCCGCCTCGTCCATGTAGGCCGCCTGCGCCAGCTCGATCTGCAGTGCGTGCACGCCCGCCGCCGGGGCACCGTAGTGCCGGGTGATGTAGCCGCCCTTGAAGCGCCCATTCAGCACGAAGCTGAAGCGGCTCTGCGCGGCCAGAATCTCGAGTATTGGCCGCACCAGCCGCGCATCGCAGGAACGGCCGTTATGGGTGCCGAGATTGATGTCCGGCAGCCGCCCGGAGAACAACCGCGGCACGCGACTGCGGACCGAATGCGCATCGAGCAGCAGCACGCAGCCCCGGCGCCGGTGCACGTCCGCGATCGCCGCCGCCAGCGCCTCGTGATAAGGGCGCCAATAGTGCCTGCGCCGCTGCTGCAGCTCCCAGCCGCGCAGCGCATGCGTGGCGTCACGGTACAGCGGCTCGCCGGCAAAGGTGCGCAGCGGGCAAAGGCCCGTGCTCAGCCGTCCCGGATACAGCGCGGTGTCGTCGGGTGGCCGGTTCAGGTCCACCACATAGCGCGAGAAATGCGCCGCGAGCATGCTCGCGCCGCGCTCGAGCACGAAATCGTACAGACGATCGACGTACCAGTCGGTGTCCGGCAGCCCTCGGGCAACCGTCGTGAGCTGGTGCAGAAGCGATGGCGGCAGCGCCGTGCCGACGTGCGGCACGCTCACGATCAGCGGCGAGCCGCCGCGCACGAAGCGATACACCGGTCCCGGGCCCGACGTCACGGCCAGTGCTCGGTCACAGCGGGCGCTCCGTCACGGCCAGTGCTCCGTCACTACCAGTACTCCGTCACGGCAGCACCTGCGGCGCGAGCAGCTGCGCGAGCTCGCCCGAGTGCACCAGGCGACGCGCGGCGTCGATGTCGGGCGCGAAGTATCGATCGCCGGTGTAGCGCGGCACGCGCGCGCGGATCAGGCGCAGCGCGGCCTCGAGCGCGCGCGAGCTGCGCAGCGGCCGATGCAGCTCCAATCCCTGCGCCGCCGCCAGCAGCTCGATGGCCACGACCGTGGCGGCGTTCTCCGCCATCTCCGCGAGGCGGCGCGCCGCATGCGCTGCCATGGAGACGTGATCCTCCTGATTCGCCGACGTCGGAATACTGTCGACGCTGGCCGGGTGCGCCAGCAGCTTGTTCTCGGAGACCAGCGCCGCCGCGGTGACCTGCGCCACCATGAAGCCGGAGTTCACGCCGCTGTTTTCCACCAGAAACGGCGGCAGACCGCTCATCTTTGCGTCCGTCAGCAATGCCACGCGCCGCTCGGACATCGAGCCGATCTCCGCGACCGCCAGCGCCAGCTGGTCGGCGGCGAAGGCCACCGGTTCCGCATGAAAATTTCCTCCCGACAGCACTGCATCATCCTGCTCGAACACCAGCGGGTTATCGGTGACGGCGTTGGCCTCGCGCACCAGCACTGCGGCTGCCTGGCGCAGCAGGTCCAGGCATGCGCCCATGACCTGCGGCTGGCAGCGCAGCGAATAGGGATCCTGTACGTGGCCACAGGCAAGATGCGAGGCGCGGATCCGGCTGCCGGACAGCAGCGCGCGCAGCGCCTGCGCGACGCGCTGCTGGCCTTCCTGGCGGCGCAGGCGATGGATGCGATCGTCGAAGGGTACGTCGCTGCCCTTGAGCGCATCCACGGACATCGCGCCTGCGATCAGTGCCGCCGCGAACACCCGCTCGATACTGAACAGTGCCGCGAGCGCCAGCGCCGTGCACACCTGCGTGCCGTTGAGCAGCGCCAGGCCCTCCTTGGCCGCGAGCGTCAGCGGCGTGAGCCCCATGCGCTCGAGGGCCTGCAGCGCGCTCGTCACGCGACCGGCGTGGCGCACCTCGCCGACGCCGATCAGCGTGGCGGCCAGATGCGCGAGCGGTGCGAGATCCCCGGAGGCGCCGACCGATCCCTTCGCGGGGATGCACGGATAGGACTCGGTCGCGAGCAGACGCTGCAGCGCCTCGAGGGTCGCGACGCGTACACCCGAGTAACCCTGCGCGAGACTCGCGATCTTCAATACCAGCACCAGCCGCACCACCTCGTCCGGCAGCGGCGCTCCGGTGCCCGCCGCGTGCGACAGCACCAGATTGCGCTGCAGGTGCTCGAGCTCCTCGCGGGCGATGGGGGTCTGCGCGAGCGCGCCGAAGCCGGTATTGACCCCGTAGACGCTGCGATCGCTGCTCGCGACACGCTCGATGAGCCGCGCGGCGCGGCGCACGCGCGCGAGCCGCCCGCGTCCCAGCTGCACCTCGCAGCGACCCGCGACGACCTTTCGCAGCGTGGGAAGATCGAGCTCGCGCTCGGCGCGCACCACCGTGGCACGCTCAGCCCCGCGCCCGGCTGCACGCGCCCGCGCGCGCGCCGCCATCAGCGTGTGCCCACCATCGGCAGGTCGAGGTCATGCTCGCGCGCGCAGGCGATCGCCGCCTCGTAACCGGCGTCCGCGTGACGCATGACGCCCGAGGCGGGGTCATTCCACAGCACCCGCTCGATGCGCCGCGCCGCCGCCGCCGTGCCGTCGCAGACGATCACCATGCCGGCGTGCTGAGAGTATCCGATCCCCACGCCGCCACCATGATGCAGCGACACCCACGTGGCGCCGCTCGCGGTGTTCAGCAGCGCGTTCAGCAACGGCCAGTCCGAGATGGCATCCGACCCGTCACGCATCGCCTCGGTCTCGCGCGTGGGGCTCGCCACCGAGCCCGAGTCCAGATGATCGCGACCGATCACGATCGGCGCGGCGAGCTCGCCCGAGGCCACCATCTCGTTGAAGGCGAGCCCCAGGCGATGCCGATCGCCCAGGCCCACCCAGCAGATGCGCGCCGGCAGCCCCTGGAAGTGGATGCGCTCGGCAGCCATGTCGAGCCAGCGGTGCAGGTGCGCATCCTCGGGCAGCAGCGCCTTCACGCGCGCGTCCGTGGCCGCGATGTCCGCGGGATCGCCCGACAGCGCGGCCCAGCGAAACGGGCCCACGCCGCGACAGAACAGCGGCCGCACATAGGCGGGGACGAAGCCGGGGAAATCGAATGCGTCCGCGACGCCGCTCTCCAGGGCGACCTGGCGGATGTTGTTGCCGTAATCGAAGACCGGCACGCCGCGCCGGCGATACTCGAGCATGCAGCGCACATGTCCGGCGATCGACTCGCGCGCCGCCGCGGCCACGCGTTGCGGCTCCTCGCGCCGCGCGCGCTCCCACTGCGCCACCGTCCAGCCGGCCGGCAGATACCCGTGGGCCGGATCGTGCGCCGAGGTCTGATCGGTCAGCGCATCGGGCCGCACCTGGCGGCGCAGCAGCTCGGGCAGGATCTCGGCGACGTTGCCGCACAGGCCGACCGACAGCGCACGGCGCGCGCGGCAGGCCTCCATGATCAGCCCGAGCGCCTCCTCGAGGCTCGCGGCGCTGCGATCCAGGTAGCCGCTCTCCAGCCGCCGCGCGATGCGCGATGGCTGGCACTCGATCGCCAGCAGCGACGCGCCCGCCATGGTCGCGGCGAGCGGCTGCGCGCCCCCCATGCCGCCGAGCCCGGCGGTGAGGATCCAACGCCCGGCCAGGTCCCCGCCATAGTGCTGCCGTCCCATCTCCACGAAAGTTTCGTAGGTCCCCTGCACGATGCCCTGACTGCCGATGTAGATCCACGAGCCCGCCGTCATCTGCCCGAACATCGTCAGGCCGCGGCGGTCCAGCTCGTTGAACTGCTCCCAGGTGGCCCAGTGCGGCACCAGGTTGGCATTCGCCAGCAGCACCCGCGGCGCATCCGCGTGGGTCGTGAAGATGCCCACGGGCTTGCCGGATTGGATCAGGAGTGTTTGATCTGCCTCGAGCCGCCGCAGGGCCTGCACGATCGCATCGAAACATTCCCAATTGCGCGCCGCCTTGCCGATGCCTCCGTAGACCACCAGCTCGTCGGGCCGCTCGGCCACGGCGGGATCCAGGTTGTTCATCAGCATGCGCAGCGGCGCCTCCGTCAGCCACGACTTCGCGGACAGCTGCGTGCCGCGCGGCGCGCGGATCACTCTGGGCTCGTTGGACATGCCTCAACCCTCATCATCAGTGCCACCGGCCGCGCGCAGCCACCGGCCGCGGGCCCTACCGCCTGCCGCCTGCCGCGCCGGCCGCCGCTCAGCCACCGTCGCGCGCGAGTGCCGCGCTCAGCGCGGGGGCGAGCCGCATCAGTGCCGCGCGGTAGCGCTGCTCGATCTGCGCCTCCTGCGCATGCACGCCGCGGCGGATGACCCATTGACCGCCGACCATGACCTCGCGCGCCACGGGCGCCGCCGCGCCAAACACCAGCGCCGAGAGGAACTGCTCCGGCGGCACGAGCGACCAGTCGCCCTGCTGCGCGTCGAAGGTGACGAAATCGGCACTCGCCCCGGCTGCGCCCGCCGCAGCCACGCCGAGTGCCCGCCACCCGCCGCTGTGCACGACGTGGAACAGCCGATCGGCCACGGACGGCTCGGCGGCACTCGCCGTCACATTGCGCCGCCCCTCCCGCTGTCGCAACCCCCATTCCAGCATGCGCAGCTCCGCGTAGGCACTGCAGCCGATGTTGCTGTCGGAGCCTATCGCCAGCTGTCCGCCGCTCGCGAGCAATCGCCCGACATCGGCGTAGCCGTCACCGAGGTCCGCCTCGGTGGTCGGGCAGGCGACCAGCACCGCGCCCGAGCGCGCGATCTGCTTCAGCTCCCCGACGGTGATGTGGATAGCATGCACCAGCGCCCAGCGAGGCCCGAGCAGATCGCGCTCGGCCAGCAGCGCCACGGGCCGGCGCCCGTGATGCGCAAGGCACGCCGTCACCTCGCCGGGCTGTTCGGCCACATGAATGTGAAACATGCGGCAGCGCGCGTCGCGGCCGAGCTGCGCCGCGAGCCGTGCCACGGTTTCCAGGTCCACCGCACGCAGACTGTGAAAGGCGATGCCGAGCCACAGCGACGGTCCCTCGGGATGGCGCCGCTTGAGCTCCTGCCAGTCCCTGAGGAACTGCGCTTCCGATCGCTCGAACGGCGCCTGCCCCGCCGTGACGCTCGCCGCGCCGAAATCGGCGTGCTGGTAGAGCGCCGGCAGCAGCAGCAGGCGCATCCCGGCGCGCCCGGCCGCGGCCGCGATGGCCAGATCGGCGTTGAGCGGTGCAGCCTGCGCGTCCGGCAGGCGGTGCAGGTAGAGAAACTCGGCGACCGCGGTATAGCCCCCGCGCAGCAGGTCCAGATAGCAGCGCGTGGCGATGGCCTCGAGCTCCTCGGTTCCCAGGTGCGCCGCGGCTGCGTACATCAGCTCGCGCCAGGTCCAGAAATCCTCGCGCAGGGCGCGCTCGCGCGTGGCACGCGCGCGCTGCGTCCAGGCCGGCAGCAGCCGCTGGAACGCGTGGCAGTGGGCATCGGCGAGGCCGGGCAGCGTCAGCCCCGGCACGTACTGCGGGCGCTCGTCCTCAGCGAGCGGATCGCTCAGCGCCGCATCCGGCGCGCCCGCCGTGGCGCCCGACGCCGCGCTCCCCGCCGAGCCCGCCACCGCCTGTGCCGGCGTCCCCTGCCCCGGCCGCATCGCCACGACACGGCCGTCGTCGATATCGACGGCGACGTCCGTCTGCCACGTGCCGTCGACCCAGAGCTGGGCGAAAATAACCGTCTGCATGCGCATCCCTCGGACTGACAGATCCTTCGAACAAGACGAGGCGTTTCGTATCGGTTTCGTATCAGCTTCGTGTCAGTCTCGTATTAGTCTAGCCACCTGCAAGCAAGCCTGAGGGGGTGACGGCCATGAGCGCTGACCGCATCTTCGTCGGCGGACGCGTACTGCGGCTCCTGGGAGACTCATCCCCGCTGCGCCCGCAGTCCCTCGCCATCGCCGCACGCGACGGCCGCATCGTGGCCCTCGGGGAGGAGGGCGAGCTGCGTCGCACCGCGCCGCAGGCCGAGGTCGTCAATCTGGACGGTCGCCTGGTCACCCCGGGGCTGATCGACTGCCACACACACATCATCTACGGCAGCCATCGCGCCGACGAGGCGGAGCGGCGGCTGGCCGGCGAGACCTATCAGGCGATCGCCCGCGGCGGCGGTGGCATCCTGCGTACCGTGGCGAGCACGGCCGCACTGGACGAGACGCAGCTGCTGCGGGCGGCACTGCCGCGTGTCGATGCGCTGCTCGCCGAGGGCGTGACCACGCTCGAGATCAAGTCCGGCTACGGCTTGACGCTCGCCCCCGAGCTCACCGTGCTGCGCGCGGCGCGCGCCGTCGCGACGCGCCGCGCGGTATCCGTCTCGACCACCTATCTGGGCGCCCACGCACTGCCGCCGGACTTCCCCGGCGGGGCCGACGCCTTCATCGAGCGGCTGTGCAGCGTGGACCTGCCGGCGGTGGCGGCCAGCGGCCTCGCCGATGCCGTCGATGCCTACTGCGAGGGGATCGCCTTCCCGCCCGAGCGGCTCGCGCCACTGCTCGAGCGCGCCCGTGCCCTGGGCCTGCCGGTCAAGCTGCACGCCGACCAGTTCTCCGACTTGCAGGGCGCGGCGCTCGCGGCGCGCTACGGCGCGCTGTCGGCCGATCACCTCGAGTACGCCGATGCCGCGGGCATCGCCGCGCTCGGCCGCGCGGGCAGCGTCGCGGTGCTGCTGCCGGGGGCGTATTACTTTCTGCGTGAGCGCCATCCCCCGCCCGTGCAGGCGCTGCGCGCGGCGCGCGTACCGATGGCCATCGCCACCGACTGCAATCCGGGGACCTCGCCGCTCACCTCCATCCTGGCCGCCATGAACCTCGGGGCCGTGCTCTTCGACCTGACGACCGCCGAGTGCCTGGCGGGCGTGACGCGCGAGGCCGCGCGAGCTCTCGGCCTGCTCGCCGATCGCGGCACGCTCGAGGTCGGCAAGTGGTGCGACATGGCCGTCTGGAACGTCGAGAGCCCCGCCGAGCTGGTGCATGCCCTGGGGGCGCGGCCGTTGCACCAGCGCATCTGGCGCGCCCGCAGCGTCTGAGCCGCGCACCGCGCCGGCGGCGGCTGCCGGGACCGCTCACCCGATGCGCTCGAGCCCTCCGAGGTAGGGTCGCAGCACCTGTGGAACCGCGACGCTGCCGTCCTCGTTCTGATAGTTCTCCAGCACCGCGATGAGTGCGCGTCCGACGGCGACACCCGAGCCGTTGAGCGTATGCACCGGCTCGGGCTTGCCGGTCTCGGGGTTGCGCCAGCGCGCCTGCATGCGCCGCGCCTGAAAGGCCTCGCAATTGCTGCAGGAAGAGATCTCGCGGTAGCGCTGCTGCGAGGGCAGCCACACCTCCAGATCATAGGTCTTGGCGCTGGCAAAGCCGACGTCGGCGCTGCACAGCGCCATCACCCGATACGGCAGACGCAGTCCCGCCAGCACCGCCTCCGCATGCGAGCGCAGCGCCTCCAGCGCCAAATACGAATCCGGCGGACGCACGATCTGCACCAGCTCCACCTTCTCGAACTGATGCTGGCGAATCATGCCCCGCGTATCCCGCCCCGCAGCCCCCGCCTCCGAGCGGAAGCACGGCGTATGCGCCGTGAGTTTCAGCGGCAGCTGCTCTGCCGGGAGGATGCGTTCGCGCGCGAGGTTGGTCAGCGGAACCTCGGCCGTCGGAATGAGGTACAGAGGCGGCTCGGCGCGCACGGCGAAGAGCTCCTGCTCGAACTTCGGCAGCTGGCCGGTCCCTACCAGGCTGTGCGCGCCCACCAGGTACGGCGTGTACACCTCCACATAGCCGTGCTCGCGCGTGTGCAGGTCGAGCATGTACTGCGTGAGCGAGCGGTGCAGGCGCGCCAGCGCCCCGCGCATCACCACGAAGCG
>JASHSK010000015.1 GCA_030038755.1 Gammaproteobacteria bacterium | reverse complement strand
ATCGTGCGGATCGAGCGGGCGACATCGGGCGTCGATCTCGCCGGTTTTCTCGGGAACGAGGACTTGCAGGCAGCCGTCGAGCGATACATCGAGGTCATTGGCGCAAGGAATGTCATCGTCCACGGATACGCGGAGATCGAGCCGGATCGAATATGGGATATCGTGAAAAGCCACATTCCCTCCTTGGGGATCGCGGTTGGCCGGTTGCGGCAACTCATCAATGAGAAGGAGCGGGCAGAGCCGCAGCGGGACGCGCAATCCGAGGAAGAGCCGGATCGCCGCGAGGACCCCGGCCGATGAGCGCGCCGGCAGCCAGTTCTGCGGCGCGCCGCAAGCGCGCCGAGCGCGAACGGCGCCGGAAGGCGGGCTTTGTCCTGCGGCAGATCTGGGTGCGGCCCGGCGATTGGCCGCGCGTAAAGCGGTACTTGGAAGCGCTCGAACGGCCCTGACAGCGGAATTTCCGCTGCGGTGCTGATTCGAACGATTCGGGGCCGAAGCCGCGCAGACCGAATGCGGATGCGCAAATCAAGCGCAAACTCGCCGTCATGGAACACCCGCCTCAGGCGGCTGCGTTTCTCATCGCCCCTGCTTTCATGACGTCCGCCAATACGCCGTAGGTTTCGGCCCAGGCTGCCCGCGCCGCCGGGGTAAAGGCTTCCCCCAGACCCTGTTGCAGCGTCCACAACAGTGCCTCTCCGACGGTACGGTAATGCTCGTTCTGCACACCGTAGGCGCCGTGACGCCGGCCGAGCTCGCTGACTGTGGGCAGCAGGGCATCGAGCTGCGAGAGCCCCTGAACGGCTGCGTTCAGCATCGCCATCAGCTTGCGTCGCTGCTCGCTCATATCCGCCTTGAATAGCGCACGCAATGAAGGATCGAGCTCGAACAGCTTTCCGTAGAACAACTCGGCGGCCTGCTCCTTGATGGGCGCCACGCGCTGCCACGTGTCCCGTACCAATGAGATCTGATCGGATGTCATCGCAACCTCCGCGCCGGTGATCGCAGGCGAATCGGCAAACCTCCAAAAACGGCCCGGCAGCGATCGCGCTTCGGGGTCCCGCTGTGCGCATCGATCGTCAAGCCAATGAGCCCGCGGATCGATGTCAGTCTGACGGGAGAGCAACGCGCGTGCCAGCCATGAGCGCTCATCAAGGCATTGATCCAACTGGATGACTCACGGCTGCGCGCGCGATTGATGTGCAGGCGGAGGGCCCCATTGCGCCACTTTGGATCCCATCGACTGAGCGGCCGATCGCTCGCCCGCCATAACCCGCTGTTCAAACGCCAAATTCTGCAGCCGCATGCGGTGGCACGGCTGTTGCTGCAGGGAAAGTTGCGCCTGCGTCGTTACGCTCGCGTGGGCGGCTGCAACGCTGCTCTGGCAACGCCGCCAATCTCGAGGCCACTCCGATGGAGAGGCTTTGGAATTGGCGGTTTTTTTTTGCCTGCGGTTTGGATGAGCCGAGGAGCCATATGCGACACGTGATGAAATCGCTGGCCGGCGGCAACTGGAAGTCGTTGCTCGCGTGTTTTCTGTATTTTGATACGGGATTTACGGCCTGGGTGATGTTCGGCCCGCTGGCGCCCTTCATTACCAAGCAGGGCGTCATACCACCGACCAAGGCGAGCTTCCTGGTCGCCGTACCAACGCTCGCCGCCTCGATCGTGCGTATCTCTCTCGGCAATCTGTTTCAGAGCGCCGATGGCCGACGTCTGGCGCTGCTCGGCATCACCCTGTCGGCGCTGCCCGCATTCGTTCTGCAGCTACCGATCGCGCCCAGCTACCCACTGCTGCTCGTGCTCGGCATATTTCTCGGCGTCGGCGGCGCAAGTTTTGCGATCGCACTGCCGATGGCCGGCAGCACCTACCCGCCGCGCGTGCAGGGTCTGGTCCTGGGCCTGGCGGCTGCTGGCAACATTGGGGCAGTGATCGACGGCTTTCTGTTTCCGAACCTCGCGCAACGGGTGGGCTGGCAACATGCGACGGCGGCGGTGGTGCCGCTGCTGGCGGTGGCTGCGGTAGCCGTATTCTTCTGGGCCGAGGACCGCTGTGCGAAGCAGGGCAGCGTCGGTCGTGCGACGGCGGGATTTGTCGCGGCGATTGTGGGGCTGATCGGTCTGGTGCTCGCCGTGAATGCAAACCTGCTGGGGCCCGGCAGCACCGGGCCATTATTGTTGCCGGTGCTCGGCTTCGTACTCGCGCTGCTCGTCCTGCCCCGCAAATATCTCGGGGTATTGGTCGAGCGCGACACCTGGGTCGTGATGCTGGTCTATGGCATCACGTTCGGCGGCTTCGTCGGCCTGACCTCCTACGTCAGTCTGCTGCTCACAACCCAGTATGCGCTTCCCAAAGTGGATGCCGGGTACTGCATGGCCGCGCTGTCTTTCACCGGCGCCATGCTGCGACCGCTGGGTGGGCTGACGGCCGATCGCCTCTCGGGCGTCAAGGTGCTGCTGGTATTGCTCGCGGCGATCGCGCTGCTGAATCTGCTGTTCGCCACGCTGATGCCGCAACTCGCCGGCGGCCTGGTGCTGCTCGGCGCGCTGTATATCTGCTTCGGTCTTGGCAATGGCGCAACGTTTCAGCTCGTGCCGCACCGCTGGCGTGGCAAGACCGGACTGATGACCGGCATCATCGGCGCCGCCGGTGGCATCGGCGGTTTCTATCTGCCCGTGGTCATGGGAATCGCGCGACAGAGTACAGGTAGCTATCAGGCCGGCTTCGTAACCTTTGCAGTGATCGCCGCGATGGCGCTGCTGTTGGTGTTTGCGCTACACCGCCAATGGCTCGTCTGGGCGTTGCCCGATAAATCCGCCGTAGGAATGACGGGCCCGGTCGTGCAGCCGGATTAACCCTGCCTGAGCGGATCCCTGACAACGGCCGCCCAAAAACCGTGCACCCATGCCCGCCGCTGTCCCTTTTGAGGCGCACCGCGGGGGCTCGCAAGGCACGGTGGTTCGGAAAAATGCCCGCGTACTCAAGGGATTACCTGACGAAGGCGCAATGGCATGCGGGTTGCTGGCTCAGGCTCGCGACCCGTAGCCGGGTCGCACAGGCAATGCTGCCGGGCTTTCGCCAACTCACGTGGAGGGGGCGAGCGGACCGGCAGCTTTTTTTTTGGGGGCGGCCTGCGATGTGGTCGTCTGAGGCTCGAGCAGCGCGAGCGCAAATCGGAAGGCAGAGAAATTCATGAAGCTCGTCGTGGTCGGAAACGGCATGGTGGGTCACCGCCTGCTCGAGCAGCTGGTCCACTCGCGCGTGCCCGATCTGAAGATCACCGTGCTCTGCGAGGAGCGGCGGCCGGCCTACGACCGCGTACACCTGACCGAGTTCTTCTCGGGCAAGACCGCCGAACAGCTGTCGCTCGTCACAGCGGGGTTCTTCGAGGATAACGGCATCGAGCTGCGGTTAGGCGAAGGCGCGGTCGCCATCGAGCGCGCGGCCCATCAGGTGCGCACCGCGAGCGGCGCATGCCTTGACTACGACCGGCTGGTGCTCGCTACCGGTTCCTATCCGTTCGTCCCAAATGTGCCCGGACGCGATCGCCCCGGCTGCTTCGTGTACCGCACCATCGAAGATCTGGAAGCGATCCGCGCCGCCGGCCGTGAGGCGCGCAGTGGCGCGGTCATCGGTGGCGGCCTGCTTGGTCTCGAGGCCGCCAAGGCGCTCAAGGATCTGGGACTACAGACGCACGCCGTGGAATTCGCGCCCAGACTCATGGCCATGCAGATCGATGAGCTCGGCGGGCGGGTGTTGCGATCGCGCATCGCCGAACTCGGCGTCGGCGTACATACGGGGAAGAATACCGTCGAAATTACCGACGGCAGTACGGCCAGGCATCGGCTGCGGTTCGCCGATGGCACCGAGCTCGAAGCCGACCTGGTGGTGTTCTCCGCGGGCATTCGGCCACGCGACGAACTTGCCCGCGACGCGGGCCTCGCTCTCGGCAAATCCGGAGGCATCGTGGTGGACGATGCCTGTCGTACCTCGGATCCCGATATCTACGCGATCGGTGAGTGCGCTCTGTGGGGCGGAAAGATTTTCGGCCTGGTGGCGCCCGGTTACCAGATGGCCAGTTGCGTGGCTGCGCAGCTGCGGGGTGCGGACAGCAAATTCGGCGGCGCCGACACGAGCACCAGGCTCAAGCTCATGGGCGTGGATGTGGCCTCGATCGGCGACGCGCACGCGCAGGCCAGCGGTGCGCGCGTCTGCAGCTTCATCGACGAGCGGCGCCAGATCTACAAGAAGCTGGTGGTCAGCGAAGATGGCGCGCGGCTGCTCGGCGGCATTCTGGTCGGCGATGCCGAGGAGTACGGCACGCTGGTGCAGATGCTGCAGAACGGCTTGCCCTTGCCGGCGCAGCCCGAGCAGCTGATCCTGCCTGCGCCACAGGGGGCCGGACGATCCAGCTGCGCGTTGGGGCCGGCCGTGCTGCCCGATGCGGCCCGGATCTGCTCCTGCAATGCGGTCAGCAAGGGCGCACTGTGCGCCGCGGTGGCCGCGGGCGCGACGACGCTCGCGGCGCTCAAGCAATGCACCCGGGCCGCGACTTCCTGCGGTGGCTGCGCCCCCCTGGTCACTCAGATTCTCAAGGCGGAACTGGCGAGCCGCGGGGTGGCGGTGAACAACCACCTGTGCGAGCACTTTGCCTACTCGCGCCAGGAGCTGTTTCATCTCGTGCGTGTCGGCGGCATCAGAACCTTCGACCAGCTGCTCGCAAAACATGGCCGCGGTCTGGGCTGTGACGTCTGCAAGCCGGCCGCGGCGTCGATTCTTGCCTCGTGCTGGAACGAATTCGTGCTCGCCCGGGACAAGGCATCGTTGCAGGATTCGAACGATTATTTTCTGGCCAATATTCAGAAGAATGGCACCTACTCGATCGTGCCGCGGGTCGCAGGTGGCGAGATCACGCCGCAGCAACTGATCACGATCGGACAGATCGCCCAAAAATATGGTCTCTACACCAAGATCACCGGCGGCCAGCGCATCGATATGTTCGGCGCGCAGGTGCAGCAGCTGCCGCTGATCTGGCGCGAGCTCGTGGACGCCGGCTTCGAATCGGGCCACGCCTACGGTAAGGCATTGCGCACGGTGAAGAGCTGCGTTGGCTCCACGTGGTGTCGCTATGGCGTGCAGGACAGCGTCGGGCTCGCGATCGAGCTCGAGCATCGCTACAAGGGACTTCGCTCCCCGCACAAGCTGAAGTTCGGTGTCTCGGGTTGCACGCGCGAATGTGCCGAAGCGCAAGGCAAGGACGTCGGCGTCATCGCCACTGAGAAGGGATGGAATCTCTACGTCTGCGGTAACGGCGGCATGAAGCCGCGCCATGCGGAATTGCTCGCCGCCGACCTCGATAAGGAAACGCTGATTCGCTACATCGATCGCCTCCTGATGTTTTACATCCGCACCGCCGACCGCCTGCAGCGCACCTCGGTGTGGCGCGACAACCTGGAAGGCGGTCTCGACTACCTCAAGTCGGTGGTCTGCGAGGACAAGCTCGGTATCGCGGCCGAACTCGAGGCGGACATGCGTCGCGTGATCGACAGCTACGAATGCGAGTGGAAAAAGGCGATCGAGGATCCGCAAACGCTGCGGCGGTTCCGCCACTTCATCAACAGCGAACGCGCCGACAGCAATGTAGTGTTCGTCGAGGAGCGGGGGCAGATACGACCGGCCACGACCGCGGAGCTGGAACGACAATTGGAGGTCGTATGAGCCCCAGTGCACTCGCCAGTGCCGCGGTACCGCGTTGGACGCGCGTCTGCGCACTCGAAGACGTCGTTCCCGAGACGGGCGTTGCGGCGCTGGTGGGCGACCGCCAGGTGGCGGTCTTCCGTGTGCGCGATGCCGTATACGCGATCGGCAACTACGATCCGGCCAGCAGCGCCAACGTGCTCTCGCGGGGCCTGGTCGGAGATGTCGGCGGTGAGGTGGTGGTGGCCTCGCCGATCTACAAGCAGCACTACAGCCTCGTGACGGGTCGGTGCCTGGAAGAGCCGGAGCTGTGCGTGCCGACCTATCTTGCGCGCATCAGCGAAGGACAAATCTGGTTGCGGGGCGAACCTGTCACGCAGCGCGCCCGCCGCGTCAAGCGGCGCCTCGTGGTGATCGGCAATGGTATGGCGGCGATGCGCGCGGTCGAGGAACTGCTCGAGCTCGCCCCCACCGCCTACGAGATCACCGTGTTCGGTGCCGAGCCACATGGCGGCTACAACCGCATCCTGCTTTCGCCGTTGCTCGCGGGGCACAAGCGCGTCGAGGAGATCGTCACCCATCCGTCGGAGTGGTACGTGCAGCGAGGCATCACGCTGCACAGCGGTGATCCGGTGACACACATTGATCGCGTGCACCGGCGGGTGCGCTCACGTCGCGACATCGAGGTTGAATACGACCGGCTGCTGCTCGCGACCGGGTCGATACCCGTCATGCTGCCGGTGTCAGGATGCGAGCTGCCGGGAGTCATGACCTTCCGCGACCTGCAGGATGTGGATGCCATGCTCAGTGCGGCGCGCATCCACAGGCGGGCGATCATCATCGGCGGAGGACTGCTCGGGCTCGAGGCCGCGCATGGACTGCAGCTCCAGGGCATGGACGTCACCGTAGTGCACCTGTGCGCGCATCTGATGGAACGGCAGCTGGACGCACACGCCGCCGGCTTGCTGCGCGCCGAGCTCGAGGGGCGCGGACTCAAGTTCGTGATGCCGGCACAGACCGCGGCCATCCTCGGGCAGGAGCGCGTCAGTGGCCTGCGGCTCGCGGACGGTGCGGTACTGCCCGCGGACCTCATTGTCATGGCCGTTGGTGTACGGCCGAACATCGAGCTTGCAAGGTCCGCGGGCCTGCGCTGCGATCGCGGGATTCTGGTGGACGACACGCTCGCGACCTACGATCCGGCGATCTACGCGGTCGGCGAATGCGTACAACATCGCGACAGCACCTTCGGCCTGGTGGCGCCGTTATGGGATCAGGCGCGGGTCTGCGCGGCGTACCTGGCCGAGTGTGGCGTGCGGCGCTATCGCAACGCGCAGTTCTCGACCCAGCTCAAGGTCAGTGGGGTGGACGTATTCTCGGCCGGTGACTATGCCGAGAACCAGGATGCCGAGTCGCTGGTGCTGCGCGATCCAGGTCGCGGTGTCTACAAACGTCTGGTGTTGCAAAACAATCGGGTGCGGGGCGCAGTGCTCTACGGAGACACGCGCGACGGTGCCTGGTACTTCGATCTGATCAACGAGGGGCGTGACGTCTCATCGCTGCGCGATCAGTTGCTGTTCGGCGCACCAGCCGAAGCAACCGCGTCATCCGCTCGATGAACGGCCCCACACGAACCACCTGTCCGTACTGCGGCGTCGGTTGCGGCGTGCTGGCGCGGGTCGCCGGCGCCGAGGTCCACATCAGCGGAGATCCCGCGCATCCGGCCAATCGCGGTGCGCTCTGCTCGAAGGGAGCGGCGCTTGGTGAAACGCTCCAGCCCACCGGGCGATTGCTGCGGCCGAGAATCGGTGCCCGGGAGGTTGGCTGGGACGACGCGCTGCGGAAGGTAGCGACGGGATTTCGGCGCGTCATCGAACGGCATGGTGCGAATGCCGTGGCTTTCTATGTCTCGGGGCAGTTGCTGACCGAGGACTATTACGTCGCCAACAAGCTCATGAAGGGCTTCATCGGCTCGGCGAACATCGATACCAACTCGCGATTGTGCATGTCGTCAGCGGTGGCCGCGCATAAGCGCGCCTTCGGCGAGGACCTGGTCGGGGTCACCTACGAGGATCTCGAGCTCGCCGATCTCGTGGTGCTGGTCGGTTCCAACACGGCATGGTGCCACCCGGTACTATATCAACGCATCATACGCGCCAGAGAGCGGCGGCCGTGCATGCGGGTGGTCGTGATCGATCCGCGCCGTACGCCCACCTGCGATCTCGCGGATCTGCACCTGCCCTTGCGCTCGGGTACGGACGTGGTTCTCTTCAATGGCCTGCTCGCATGGCTGTCGCAGCAGGGGTTGTTGAATGAGGAATTCCTGGATGCGCACACGCGCGGTGCCGCGCGCGCGGTGCTGGTCGCGGAAAACACGGCGGGCTCCATCCTGGCGGCCGCGCACGCCTGCGGCGTCGACGCCTCGACGCTGCAGCTCTTCTATGAATGGTTTGGTGCCAGCGAGCGCGTGATCAGCATGTTCTCGCAAGGCGTCAATCAGTCCTCCAGCGGCACCGACAAGGCCAACAGCATCATCAATGTGCATCTGGCGACCGGGCGCATCGGACGGCCCGGCATGGGCCCGTTCTCGGTCACGGGCCAGCCCAACGCGATGGGTGGCCGCGAGGTGGGCGGTCTCGCCAACATGCTCGCGGCGCATATGGAGCTCGACAACGAGGAACATCGCGCACTGGTACGGCAGTTTTGGGGCGTCTCGGAGCTGCCCGAGCGGCCCGGCCTGAAGGCGATCGAGCTGTTCGAGGCGATGTACGACGGCCGCGTCAAGGCTGTATGGATCATGGCGACCAATCCCATCGTCAGTCTGCCCAACGCCGCTCGTGCGCGTGAAGCACTGGAGCGCTGCGAGCTGGTCGTGGTCTCCGATTGCGTCGCGGCGACCGACACGACGGCGTATGCGCACGTACTGCTCCCGGCACACGCCTGGGGCGAAAAGGACGGCACCGTGACCAACTCGGACCGGCATATCTCACGGCAGCGTGCCTTTCTGGCGCCTGCGGGCGAGGCCCGCGCGGACTGGTGGATCATCTGTCAGGTCGCCCGGCGCATGGGCTATACGCGCGGCTTCGAGTTCGAGGGGCCGGAGCAGATCTTCGCCGAACACGCCGCGCTGAGCGCTTACGGCAACGACGGCGGCCGCGCGTTCGATCTGGGTGGTCTGGCAATGTTGTCTGCGCAGGATTACGCAGATCTCGAGCCGGTTCCCTGGCCGGTGCGAAAAGCGCTCGGCGTTGACGAGCGGCCTGCAGGTACGGACCGCCTGTTCACGGACCGGCGCTTCTTTCACCCTGACCAGCGCGCGCGGCTCGTGGCGACACGGCCGCGCGCGCCGCGGTATACGCGCGACGAGGAATATCCACTGATACTCAACACCGGCCGCATCCGCGATCAATGGCATTCGATGACGCGCAGCGGCCTGGCGCCAAGGCTGGGCTCGCACCTGCCCGAGCCATATATCGACATGCATGCGGCCGATGCCCTGAGCTTCGGCCTGCGTCAGGGCACGCTGGTGCGGGCCACGACCCGCTGGGGCTCGCTGGTGGCGCGACTGCGCACCAGCGGGGAGGTCGCGCGCGGCAGCATCTTCGTGCCCATCCATTGGAGCGATCAGTGGGCCTCGGATGCGCGCGTCGGTGCACTGGTGAACCCCGCGGCGGATCCCATCAGCGGCGAGCCGGAGTTCAAGCACACGCCCGCGCGTGTCGAGCCGTTCCTCGTGGCCTGGTACGGATTTGCGCTCTCTCGCGGACAGATCCCGATGGATAACGTCAGCTGGTGGGTGCGCGTGCAGGGATTGCACTTCACCCGATATGAAATGGCGGGCCGCAACGTACCCGGAAGCTGGGAAGGTTGGGTGCGCCGCTTCTGGCTCAACTCGCCGGATGCGGCCGAGTGGATCGAATACGAGGATCGTGCCGCGGGGATCTACCGGGTCGCGCTGCTGCGGAACGAGCGGCTCGAAGCCTGCGTCTTCATCTCTCCGCGACCCGACCTGCCCGAGCGCGGCTGGTTGGCCGGTTTGTTCAGCGCAGCACGGATAACGGTGCAGTCTCGCGCCAGCCTGCTGTCCGGCCGAGCGCGCGACCCGGCTGCCGACACCGGCGCCACGGTCTGCGCCTGCTTCGGCGTCGGCCGCAATGCCATCAAAGCGGCGATTGCCGACGGTTGTCGCGACACGCGCGCCGTTGGCGAACGGCTCAAGGCAGGCACGAATTGCGGCTCCTGTGTACCGGAGATCCGTCGGCTGATCGCCGAGACAGCCGCTGTGACGAATGACGTTGCGCGTAAGGACCAGGTACCCGATGACGGCACGGCGATTGCTTGACACCGCGTATGCCTAGCACCGCCAGCCACTATCTGCAGTCGGCCAGGCGCTGCCGCGTTTATGACCTCGAGGAGCTGTTGCTGCTGATCGATCTGGTCGGAGCGATCAACGCGCTGATCCATGCCCTGCAAAAGGAACGGGGCGCCTCCTCGATCTTTCTGGGCTCCGGCGGCGCGCAGTTCGCCTCCGAGCTCATGGGGCGCGTGCAGGAGTCGCGGCAGTTGGAATCGAGCATGCATGGTCTGCTGGAGGGAGTCGATCGCTGTCTTGAGCGCAGAAGCTCGGGCGCAGCCTTCTACACGCGCGCCGCGATTGCCCTCCATGGGCTCGAAGGGCACGCGCGTACGCGACAACAGATCGTCGCTTTGGGCATGACGGTGCAGCAGAGTTTCAATGAGCATACCCGCCTCATTGCACAACTGCTCTCCGTGGTCTTCGAAGTCGCCGACATCGCGGGCGACGTGGGTGTCTCCGGCGCTCTCATAGCGCTCGCGAATTTCGTTCAGGGCAAGGAATATGCGGGGCAGGAGCGCGCCACCGGAGGTGGGGCGATCTCGCTCGGTCGCATAGATGAGGAGCAGCTCCATCGGCTGCGACACCTGGTTACCGCGCAGAATCATGCCTTCAGGTTCTTCATGGAATTTGCCGCTCCCGAGCAAATCGAGGCGCTTGGCAAAGTTCTGGCCGGACGCGCGAGCAGCGAGCTGAAGCGGGCACGCAAGGTGCTCTTCGCGAGCGGCATCGGCAAGCTCCCGGGCCTGGCGGCCGACGCATGGTTCGAATGGACGACTCGACGCATGGATGCCATGCAGGAGATCGAGGGGCAGCTGATGATCGACCTGCGTCGCCTGTGTGACGCGCGGCTGCAGGAGGCGCGTGCCGCTCTGGAGCGCAATGAAGATGAGGCGATCGAGGTCGCCGAGCGGGAGATCACCCCGGTGGCCATGCTGGTCGCGGACGTGGATCCGCAGCGCAATGGGCTTGGGCTTGGCGTTGGCGTCGGCCTGTTCACGCTCGATGCAGGTCAGGCGCGCACGCTCCGGCCCATCCTCGAGGTCATACAGGCACAATCACGACGCCTGGATGACGTTCGCGCGCAGCTCGACTCGGCTCGCGCGGCGCTCGATGAGCGCAAGCTGATCGAGCGGGCCAAGGACGTCCTCATGGAGCAGCAGGGAGTCAGCGGGAGCGCCGCCTATGAGTCCATGCGCACACTCTCGATGCGGCAGCATAAGAGACTCGCCGAAATAGCCGATAAGATCGTTGCGCACGGTGCGATGGAGCGCGACGGCAAGCCGCCATTGCAAACTGCAGAGGCGCCGCCGGAGTCCTCCGCGGCCACTGAGGATCGCGCTTCGAAATAAAGACGGCCGGTGCCCCCCAGCGCACTGCCACCCGCAAGCATCTGGAGAAGGCCGCGTAGACTGCGGGTGCGCGTCAATTGCCAGCCCCTTGCCGCCGTTATCGGCTTTCGATATCGTAAACCGGTAGGGAATGTCGATGCCTTATGCGGATCTGCTGGCCGGCCGGCGGGTGCGTGAGCTGACACGCGAGATTGACGAGGGACCCCCGCGGGATCGGCCCAAGTGAGGTGCGATGCGGATCACCGCGCGGGACGCGGTCACCGTCCTGTATGGCATGTTCTTCGGTGCGTTGACGCTGCCTTCATTCTGTTCGCGATCGGCCCGTCTGCGTTGGCGGGTCCACCGTTCCAGACCGACGATCCCGAGCCGGTCGATCTGGGTCACTACGAGTTCTACGTGTTCTCGGGAGTCGACGGCACGCCGATCGAGACCGACACGACCGGGCCGTCCTTCGAGTTCAACTGGGGAGCGTTGCCTGATACGCAGCTGCACGCCATTTTGAGCTTCGGGGCAGCGGTTCCTTCAAACGGTCCTCAATACGCGCCAGCCGGGGTCGGTCCGAGCGCCTTCGGGTTGCTCGATACCGAGCTCGGCGTGAAATACCGCTTTGTTTCTCAAACGCCGGATCGCCCGGAGATTGGCATCTTTCCGATGATCGAGCTGCCGACCGGAAGTTATTCGCGCGGGCTCGGTGTCGGCAGCACCTGGTACAAGCTGCCGGTGTGGATTCAGAAGGACTGGGGCCCATGGACCACGTACGGCGGCGGCGGCTACCAGCTCATGCATCAGGTCGACTACAAGAGCTTCCCCTACGCGGGCTGGCTGCTGCAGCGTGACATCGGGCAGAAATGGACACTCGGCGGGGAGCTCTGGTACCACGGCGCGGAGGGCCTGGCGACTCCGCAGACGCAATCGGCGACCATGTTCGATTTCGGTGGCTACTATTACTTCAGCAAACCGGCCTTCCAGCTGCTGTTCGCCCTGGGTCACACGATCGTGGGCCAGTCCGAGACCTACGCCTATCTCGGCTTGTACTGGACGTGGGGTGGCAAGGAGAGCGGCCCGGCCAGTGCGGCGGTCGATTGGTCGCAGACGGCGCGCACCCCGATCGCAGCGCTGGAGTAGCCTTTCGATTGCCGCGCGCCGGTCCGCGCTTGGATACGGGCGCGGGCCGCCGGTATCTGGGGTCGGCGGTAGCTAATGAGCCGGTGGCGGATTGGGGGCGGCGTTTGGCCGGGCGATCAGCGTGCACGTCGCGGGCACCGGGCCTCGAGGTGTATCCAGTTGCACGGCGGCGCCGGCCGCTTTGCCCGAACAGGCGGCGACGGCCTGCGGATTGAAGCCGCCTCCGAAACGGCCTCCGAAGCGACCAAATCTTCCGAATCCCCCAAAGCCGCCGTTGGCGCCGATGAACTGCAGTGATTCCTGGAAGCGGATCGCATCGCCCGATCTTGCGATGGCATCGGGCGGTAACGACTGGCCAACCAACAGGTAGAGGTGTCTGTTGGCGAAGAAAATCGCGACGGCCGAGCGACTCCCATCGGCGCCGTTCACGCTCAGCTCGCGTCCGTGCTCGCGGTTGACTCGGGCATCGATGGCCACGGTCACCGTGCCGGAGGCGCCAAATGACTTCTCGGTCTCGGCGATCGTCTTCGTTCCGTCCGGATTGATGCTCGAAAAGTCGATGACCTTCAGCGTATAGACGATGCCGTCCTGTCGCGCCACGTAACTGGTCATGGGTAACGAAACGCCGCCGGGGGTCGTGAACGTGCCCTTTTGGACCACCGGGGCCACGGGAAGTTGGACCGCAAAGCCAGCGTCAGGATATTGGTACGCCTTCCAGTCCTGTGCGATAGCTGCGCCCGGTATCAGCCAGAGCGTCATCCAAAGTGCGGTCGCGCGCTTCATCGACGGTCCTGGCCTTATAGACGCTGCCCGAGCACCTGGCCATTCGGCAGGGTCACGGAAATGAGCTGACCGCCGTATGACCCGTCCCGGAGCGGATGCAGCCGCACCATGATCCTGTCGCCGGGATGAAAGCTATCCCGCGTCCAGCCAACCCTTGCCAGCAGGCCGGCACCGCCCAGCTCCAGCGACCATTCATCCTGAACTCCGTTGGCGTCTGGAACCATGACCCGCAGCCATCCGTGGGGGTTGATCAGCTCGAAGTCTTTGACCGTTCCGGTGATCGTTTCCGTTCGGCTCCTGTCGAACATGGCGAAGGAGTGATGGGCGACAGCCGTGCCGGCGTAGCACAGCATCGATGCGATCAAGGTCAAGGCACCGAGCAGTGGGAAGCGCTTCATGGTCGAACTCCCGTTCGCACACGAGACCAGGTTATGCGGGCAACGCGACAGATGCATGCAGGGTTGACGGCTTCTTTGCACACATAATGAGCCGCGGTGGCTGCCGCATGCAGCCGAGTATGCGGCAAGTCGGGGGCCGATCAAGGCTGCGGCCTTCCGAACCGCAGCAGACAGGCATTCGGGTTCCGGGAGAACCGGCAGGCCGCGCCCAGGTAACCCTCGCTTAATCAACGGGTTGCCTAACCCGAGTCGGGTCCAGCCCTCACTGCTGCCGTGGCGTCAGGGATTAGGTGCGCCCAGGGTGCGGGGTCAGGGATTGGGGGTGTAGACCCAGAGGTCGTTCAGGTCCTGCTGCTCTCCGAAAGAGTCGTAGCCGTAACCGCCGAACAGCCAGAAATTGCCGCTGCCGTCGCGCCAAGCCGCGGCCTGTTGGCGTGCACCGGGAACGTTGCTGCTGGTCGAGGTGCCCTGGGTGCCGTAAATCCCGCCGGCCGCCGTGGATGAGGAGCCGTCGGTCCAGGTCCACAGGCCCGAGCTGAGGTTGTATTCCCACAGGTCGTTCAAAGCGCCGACGTTGCCGGCCTGGTCGTAGCCGTCACCACCAAACAACCAGAAATTGCCCGCGCTGTCTTCCCACGCGACGGACGAGGCGCGCGCACCCGGGCCGTTACCCGCGGCGCCCGAGCCCAACGTGCCATAGAGACCCGCGCTATCGGCTTGATCGGAGCCGCCGATCCAGGTCCACTCCATGCTGCCGGTGTTGTATTCCCACAGATCGTTGTAGCGCTGCGAGAGCCCGTTCTGGTCCAGGCCGAGGCCGCCGAACAGCCAGAAATTGCCGTTGGCATCCACCCACACACTGGCGCCCGTACGTGCGCCGGGCACATTGCCGACAGCCGGAGTTCCCTGCGAGCCGTACGTTCCCGCGGCATTGGGTGTGCTGGAGCCTCCGACCCAGGTCCATACGCCGGTGGACGGGTCGTAGTTCCACAGGTCATTGAACACGGCGGCGAGGCTGCCGTTTGAATTGAGTTGCGCCCCGCCGAACAGCCAGAACAGGCCGCCACTCACCCAGCTGATGGCGCCGGTGCGCGCCGCCGGCAGATTGGTCGTGGCGGGCGTCGTGGTGTAGGTGCCGGCGTTGTCTGCGGTACTGGAGCCGCCCATCCAGATCCATTGCGCGCTGGTCGCATCGTATTCCCACAGGTCGTTGAACTGCTGCGAGCTCTGACCTGCGAGGCTGTCTCCACCGAAGAGCCACAGATTGCCGCCGGAGTCGCTCCAGCTGGCAGCGCCCTCGCGCGCGCCGGGATTATTGCTGGGGAGCGGTGTATCCAGTGAGCCATACGAGGCCGCCGCGCCCAGGGTATCGGAGCCTGCCTGCCATACCCACTGCCCCGAGGAGGGACTGTATTCCCATAAATCATTGAGCAGGCCCTGACTGCCCGCGGTCGTGCCCATGCCGTAGCCGCCGAACAGCCAGAAATTGCCGTCGACATCCGTCCACGCCGTCGGTTGCCGGCGAGCCCCGGGGGTATCGCCGGCCGCCGCCGTGCCCTCGGTCCCATAGGTACCGGGAGCATCCACATACTCGGAGCCGCTGTACCAGAGCCATTGGTCGGTGACGGTCGTGGTCGAGATGCAGGTGACCGTCACATTGGTGACCGAGGCGCTGAGCGTGCCGCTCGCACCGGTGATGGAGCAGATCTGGTCAATCGGCTGCGTCGATACGGTGACGCTGTAAGCCGAGCTCGGTGCCAGCGTCGTCGTGAAGGCGAAAGTGCCGTTGTTCGTGATCGTCAGAGCGTTGCCGCCGTTGTTTTCCAGAACAAGCGTTCCGGACAGCCCAGCGACCGTCCCACCGACCGAATAAGTCGTCGCAGAGGTCGTGGAAGGCGTGCTGCTTCCACCGCATGCCGTCATCAGAGCAGTGAGTCCAAGGACACTGAGAGAAAGGACAGGGCGCATAACACAAAGCCTCATCGGGTCGGGTAGCCAGAAGCAGTGGGGAAGTCCAGGCCAAGCCTTGCAGTATACGTGGGGCACGCCGATCGATGAAAAGTTCGCTGGCTGCGGCGCACCCCTGGCGGGCGGGCCGCTCGTCAGCGAGGGGCTACGGGTCGACACCGCTTCCGGGAGGGTCCGGCCTGACTGACCCCACGGCAGGGGTGGCGCAGGGGGGCTGCACGCTGTCCATGATCGTGCGGGGATACCCGGAGGGCGTGCCGGGTAACCCGGGCGGCGGGCACCTCGGACCCGGGCTCCCGGCTAGTTGCCGATGAGTCCGGCCGTCACGTTGATCGCGAAGCCCAGGATCGAGGCGTTGAACACAAAGGACACGATCTCGTGGGCGAGAACCACCCGGCGGATCGACAGGCGCGTGGTCAGCACATCGGCGGTCTGACTGGCCGCGGCGATCGTGAATGAGAAATAGGCAAAGTCCCAGAACAGCGGCTGCTCGGTTTGCGGGAAGGACAGAGGGCGATCCGCAGGCGCCGCGCTGTAGAACATGTCGGCGTAGTGCATCGTGAACATGGTCGGCACGAGCAGCCAGGACTCGATCAGCGTGACGGCTGCCAGCAGGAAGTGCCAGAGCTGCAGGCGATGTTCGAAGTGCCGCAGCGTCGCCAGCACCTCGACGGTGGCCACCAGGCTCAGCAGAGCCGCGGCGGTGACGATGATGAGCAGCACCGGGCCGGAGGGGTCGTCCTCGATATAGTGTGCCAGAAGTTGATCGGCCGTCAGGCGGCTCATCCAGACACAGATGGCTGCCAGAAAAAACACCACCCCGCTGTCCCAACCGAGCAGCAGGCGGGTCACGAACGGCCATTGCCGCGGAAGTAGCAATGCGACCGCGACGCCGACGGCCAGCGCGATCCAGGTTCTGCGATGCCTGCGAAGCAGCTTGATCACAATAGCCATGCCGCGGTCATGAGAGTTGCAGTCTCATTGAAATTCTCCTGAAATTTACCTTTTTACAAAAAGGATGCGCGTTGCCAGGATGGAACGCAAAGCGCATGATCGATGCCGTGCAGGACGTTCTGGGGGAGCGGAACTACAGCGTGCCGTCGTGACGCTCGGCGATCTATTGTACGCAGGCACGCCTGCGCATCGTGTATGAGCGCGAGGTCGCCGAGGAACTGATGCTGGATGTATTCCAACAGGTATGGCGACGAGCGTCGGGCTATGAATCGCGCGGCGGCAGCGTCGTGGGCTGGGTCATGGATCAGGCGCGAATCCTCGCGAGCGAGCGGGCGCAATCGGAGAGCCGGGGGGGCGGGTGACGGAGACTCCCCGGACCGGTGCTCCACCGGTTGATGGATGCGAGCTGGCGCCGCGCGTCTCACTGTATGCGCTGCGCGCACTGTCGCCCCAGGAGGTGCGCGCGCTGGAGCCGCACATCGCCACGTGCGCCGAATGCCGCCTGCAGATCGAGCGGCTGCGTCCGGTCATGGAGTCTCTGCAGCTGTCGCGCACCGACGTGCTCTACCCCTCGGAATCGCTGTGGGAGCGGCTCGCACGGCGTATCGATCTGTACGGCGGTGATGAGGCCTTCGACGCGCCGGAATTGCCGAGTGCGCCGGACCCCGAGTGGCGGCAGGTAGCCTCGGGCATCTCCTGCAAGCTGCTGGCGACCGACGCGGAGCACGATCGCGTCAGCATGCTCGTGCGCCTGGAGCCCGGGGTGTACTACCCACCGCATCGTCACGCGGGAGTCGAGGAGCTGCACCTGCTGCACGGGGAGTTGTGGATCGATGATCGCAGGCTTTTCCCGGGGGACTACAACCGGGCCGAGCCGGGCAGCTGCGACAAGCGCGTGTGGAGCGAGACCGGCTGCACGTGTGTTCTGGTGACGTCGAGCCTCGACGTCATCTTTTGACGGCCTGCAGCGGCCGCTGCGCACGCAACTGCGCGGGCAGCTGCAATGGCAGCGCCGGCCCGCACAGCGCCGAGTCGCTTTCGCCGGGCGGATGGCCCGGCAGGAATGCCGGCATCACCTCCCGAGCCAGCAGATCGTGCAGCTCACAGAGATAGCCGCCATCGAATGAGCGCGTATCGGTGTCCGAGGTCATCACCACGGTGAGCTCGAGCGACGGTACGACGTACAGCATCTGTCCTCCGAATCCCCAGCCGAAGTACACGGGCTGGCCGTCCGCTTCGGAGATGAACCATCCGTAGCCGTAGCCATGTCCCCACAGATCGGTGGTCTCCGGCGTCCAGGAGCGGCGGACCCAATCGGCGGATACCACGCGCCGGCCGCCATGGAGACCGCCGAGCCGATAGGTCTCCCCGATGCGCGCCAGCGCGCGCGGCGACAGCGTCATCTCGTTGCCGCCGAGATAGATGCCCTGCGGGTCGCGCGTCCAGCGCGGAACGTCGATACCGAGCGGGATCGCGAGCCAGGCGCGCGCGAGCTGCCAGGTGTTGGTGCCACTCGCATCGGTGAGGATCGCGGACAGCAGATGCGTGTTGCCCGTCGAGTAGAGCATCACGCCCCCTGGCTCGTCGACGAACGGCCGCGTCAGCACAAAGCGTACCCAGTTGCTGCTGTTGACCCAGCGACCGTAGTTCGGCCCCGAGGTCCGCTCCAGGCCGGCACGCATCGACAGCAGGTCATCGATGGTGATCGTGCCGACCCGGGGATCGAGCCGTGCGGGCGCCCGCCGACGCAGCAGCGGCAGGATGGTTGTGCGCGTGTTCTGGATCAGGCCGCGGTCGATGGCGATACCGACGAGCGTATCGATCACGATCTTCGACAATGACTTGACGTCCACCGGCACGTCGAGACCGCTCCCGCGGAACACGCGGCTTACGAGCGGAGCGCCGGCATGCATGATGATGAGAGCGTGCAGGCGCGGCAGCGCCGCCGCGCTGCTGACCGCGGCGCGCAGTTGCCGGTAGTCGACAGCATCGGTGCCCGCAGAAGTGCCGCCGCTCGCCGCCTGTGCGTTGGGCCACGCGCCGAGCGCGATCCAACCGGCCAGCAGTGCAACTGCCACGATCGGCCGCGGCGCGAAGCTCATGCGGTGAATTCCCGGTCGCATCGGCAACTTGCGGCCGCGGCGCGCCCCATCGCCGCAGCGTGACCCTCCGTGGCGGAGCCTAACACGCAGCGCGCACTGCGCGCAGCGCAGCGCGAATCGCGCGCCGCGCCGTGTCCTGCGCGCGTGATTCCCCCTCCGGCTGTAAGCATTCGACGACAAACTGTTGGGAGCGCGTACTTTCTCTGTGAGCAAACACCGACACTTTGTGGGTCTCGGGGACCTCTTCCTAGCATCCGTGCGAGCAACCCAATCACACGAGCCGGGAGGGACACTTCATGAGGGGAATTGCGCATCGCGAAATTGCTGCGGCGATCTGCCTGGGAGCGGCCGTGGCGCTGACCGGCTGTGGCGGCTCTTCGCCGGCGGCGGGCAGTGCGAGTGCCGAGGAGAGCGTCGCGCAGGCGGGGATCAGGCTCAGTGCGGATCCGCCGGCGACCGTCGCCGTCGGCAGCGTCTACGCGATGCAGGTCAAGGCGGTCGTGCCCGGCGGGTCGACGGTCGGCTACAGCATCCAGAACAAGCCGTCCTGGGCGACGTTCAGCACGTCGAGCGGCACTTTGCAGGGCACGCCCACCGCCGCGGACGTGGGGACCTATTCCAACGTGCTCGTCAGCGCGAGCGACGCTGACGGCACCGCGACGCTGCCGGGCTTTTCGATCACCGTGAGGCAGTCGGCCGCGTCCGCATCCGCGTCGGGCGGCACGGTGCGACCCGCCTACAACACGGGCAACGGGTTCTTTGTCTACAACGGGCAGCTCTACGATCCGAACGGCCAGCCGTTTCGCATCCGCGGCGTCAACCGTCTGCACTGGGACTCGGATTCGGCTGCCGGCATCGCCAGGAGCGGAGCGAACACGGTGCGCTGGGACATCGATTTCACGCAGCCGCCGGCCAACAATGTGAGCGAAATTCAGACGCAGGGCATCCAGAACAACAACGTGCCGATCGTCGGCAACTGGACGGCGACCTGTGATACGGACACCGGCTCGCTGCAATCGGCCGTGTCCACCTGGGTTTCGCAGGCCGCGCAATGGACCACGCTGAACCCATACCTGATCGTCAACATCGCCAACGAGTGGGGGCCTGCCGACAGCACCGTCTGGGAGCAGTCGTACATCAGTGCGATCGCAACACTGCGCCAGGCGGGTTACACCGGCCCGATCCTGATCGATTCGGGCGGCTGTGGTCAGGACATCGCTGATCTGCTGCAGTACTCGACCGCAGTGTTCGACAGCGATCCGGAAAAGAACGTCATGTTCGCGCTGCACGTGTATGGCAATGCGTCCCAATCGCTTTCGGACAACTGGTACCAGCAGCTCGCCTCGCTGAGCGCCTCCGCCGGCATGGTGTTCATCATCGGAGAGTTTGGGCCGGGCAACGACATCGGTCCGAGCCCGACGGACGTGCCGCCCGGCCAGATCATCACCGCCGCCGAGTCCGCCGGGCTCGGTTGGCTCGCCTGGGCCTGGGACGACAATGATCTGGCCAATTGCATGGCCGACAACAATTGGTTCGCCATGACCTACAACTGCGGCATCTATACGCAGCCGTCCGACCTGACCAATTACGGCCAGGACGTCGTGCTGAATCCCACCTATGGCATTACGGCGCTCTCCAAGCTGGCATCCATCTTTACCGGCAATGGAGCTTCCGGCGAGTGAGCTTCGCGCCGCCGGCGGCGTACTGTGCACTCACGGCAGCCGGGCTACGCCGGCCAGCATCACCTCATCGCCGCTCTGCGACGGCATCGCCGTGGGCGGACGCGCGGCCGCCAGCGGCGCACCGAAGGAGGGAAGGCCGTAGCGTTCCTCCACGAACGGCAGCGCGCCGACGCTGCCGGCGAGCGTCAGCGTCACGGTTTCATCGCGGCAGTCGCGGCTGACGCAGGCGAGACGTGTGGCGCCGTGCCAACCGGCGGGTGCGATCAGGTGCTCGCCACCGACGTCTATGCTGCGCAGCTGCGCCGCGCCTGGAATATCCAGCTCCATCGCATCGGTGTCCGGCGAGCCGCGCAGTTGCAGCGTGACCGCGCGCGGGGGCGTATCCGGCTGGGGCGTATCACGCGACGAAGTGGCGGGAGCTGCAGGCGTGACGCGCGCCTGCGGCAGCGGCAGACGCGCCGGTTCAGA
>JASHSK010000113.1 GCA_030038755.1 Gammaproteobacteria bacterium | reverse complement strand
CGGCCCTGCCGGCAGCCACGGCCCCGCCGGCGGTCACAGCCCCGCCCGCGCCGGCAGGACCGCCGGCTGCGCCGGCTGAGCTCTCCTGCGACACCCAGGCCGGCACGGGACCGCGCTGGCGGCGGCCGAACACCGCGATCAGCCCGCCCAGAGCCATGATCAGTCCGCCCAGCCAGATCAGGCGCACCGTCGGCCGGTATTGCAGACGCATGCTCCATGCGCCCCCGCCGACATCGCTCCCGAGCGTGGCGAGCAGATCACGGTGCACGGAGGCGGCGATCGCCGCCTTGGCCTGCACGGTATCCTGCACCCAGTAATGCCGCTTTTCCGGGTACAGCGTGGTCACCGGCTTGCCGTCGCGAGTCACCACTATGGTGCCGCGCTCGGCGTCGAAGTTCGGACCGTTGACCTTTTGCACGCCTTCGTACCGGAAGCGATAGTCCCCGATCTGCGCCGCCTGCCCGGGCTTGAGCGCCACGTCGTGCTCGATGCTGTTGGTCTGCACGAAGGTGATGCCCAGCACGAACACACCCAACCCGATATGCGCGACGCTCATGCCCACGATGCTCGAGGAGAGGCTCAGGCGCCGGCGTAGCCGGTCGATCGGGTCCACCAGCGAGGAGCCGATGATCCACAGGCCGAGCACCGCGCCCACGGGCGTGAGCACCAGCGGCTGCCCATAGATCGCGAACACCGCGACGAGCCCGAGCGCCAGAGCCACCACGAACGTGATCGTGAGGGCGCGGCGCGACCCCGCAAAGCCGCCGCGCTTCCAGCGGCTGTGAATGCCGAACGGCAACAGCGCCAGCAGCGGCAGCATCGGCACGAAGAAGCTCGGATTGAAGTACGGGGGACCGACCGACAGCGTGCCGAGATTGAGCACCTGGGCGATCTGCGGGGCCAGCGTGCCCGCCAGTACCACCACGGCGGCGATCACCAGCAGGATATTGTTGAAGAGCAGGAAGGACTCCCGTGAGAGCAGCTCGAAGCCGGCGTTCGACCGCATCGCCGGCGCGCGGATGGTGTAGAGCGTCAGTGCCCCACCGATGATCAGCGCCAGGAAGGCGAGGATGAAGACGCCGCGGGTCGGATCGGCTGCGAACGAGTGCACCGACACCGTGATGCCCGAGCGCACCAGGAACGTGCCCAGCAGGCTCAGCGAGAAGGCCGAAAGCGCCAGCAGCAGCGTCCAGCTCTTGAACAGCCCGCGCTTCTCCGTGACGATGAGCGAATGGATCAGACCGGTGCCGAGCAGCCACGGCATGAATGAGGCATTTTCCACCGGATCCCACGACCAGAAGCCGCCCCAGCCGAGCTCGTAGTACGCCCACCAGCTGCCCAGCGCGATGCCGCAGGCCAGCGCCGCCCAGGCCATCACGGCCCAGGGCCGCATCCAGCGCGCCCACAGTGAATCACGTCGCCCCTCGATCATCGCCGCGCAGGCAAAGGCGAAGCTCACGGCGAAGCCCACGTAACCGGTATACAGCACCGGCGGATGCGCCGCGAAGGCCGGGTCCTGCAGCAGCGGATTGAGACTCGCCCCATCGGGGGGCACGGGGAACAGACGTGTGAAGGGGCTGGAGGTCGCGAGCGTGAACAGCAGAAAGCCGAAGCTGAGGAAGCCCAGCACCCCCAGCACGCGGGCGCCGAACGGGCGCGGCAGATAGCGTGTGCGCACCACCACCGCGAGCGTCCACAGCGCCAGTACCAGAATCCACAACATCATCGAGCCTTCGTGCGCGCCCCACAGCGCGGTCACGCGGTAGAACAGCGGCAGCGCCGAGTTGGAGTTCTCGGCCACGTAGCGCACCGAGAAGTCATCGGTGACGAACGCGTGCACCAGGGTTGCGACCGCGAGCGCGACGAATACGAACTGGCCGCACGCCGCCGAGGACGCCGCCGCCATCCAGCGCGTGCGTCCGAAGGCCGGACCGGCCAGCCCGAAGAACGCCTGCGCGGCGGCCAGCAGCATCGCCAGAATCAATGCGTAGTGACCCAGCTCGACGACCATCAGTGCGCTCCATCCGCGGCGGCGGCCGGATCGGCGGGCCCCGTCGAGGCCGCCGCCTGTTGCAGTGAACGCGCGACCGGCGGCGGCATGTAGTTGGCATCATGCTTGGCCAGTACTTCGTCGGCAATGAACACACCCTGGTCGTCGAGGTGGCCGTGCGCGACGACGCCGGCGCCCTCGCGGAACAGGTCCGGCAGCACTTTCGCGTAACGCACCGTGACGCTGTGCTTGAGGTCGGTCACCACGAACTGCACGTTCAGCGTGCCCGGGGTACGCACCAGGCTGTGCTGCTGCACCAGGCCGCCGAGGCGGAAGCTCTCCCCCGGCCTGACCTCACCGGCGGCGATGCGGCTGGGATCGAAGTAGAAGGTCACGTTTTGCTGAAAGGCGCGCAGCGCCAGGGCGCTCGCCAGCCCTACTCCGGCCAGAATGCCCAGGACCAGGACCAGGCGCCGGCGGCGCGGGGTCACGAGGCACGCTCCAGGGGCGCATGCCCCACCGGCTGGCCTGGCTGCCCCTGCTCCACGGGCTGGCGCTGCATCGCGCGCGCGCGCACCAGGCTGCGGCGCGCCTCGGCCTGCGCGCGCCGCAGCGAGCGACGCGCCCACGCAATGTTGAGCACCGCGACCAGCAGGGTCAGCCCGAAGGCGGGCCACAGATAGATGGCGTAGCCGCCCATTTGCAGAAACCGCATCATGGCGTTCATACCCTCTGCGCCGCAGGGTGCGCCAGCGGCGGGCCGGACGGCGCCGAATCGGGCGGGGCCTCGCCCAATTCCTGCGCGACCCAGGAGGCGTTGCGCTCGCGGCGCAGGATTTCCCCGCGCGTACGCAGCAGCAGCAGCGCAATGAAATACAGCTCGAACCCGGCGATCATCATCAGCACCGGGACCCACATCGACGGCACGGCAATGCCGCCGGTGCCTATCAGGGTCGAGCCCTGATGCAGCGAATTCCACCAGTCCACCGAGTAGTGAATGATGGGGATATCCACCAGCCCGACGATCGCGAGCACCGCACTGGCCCGATCGGCGCGCGAGATATCGTCAAATCCGCTGCGCAGCCCCATATATCCCAGATACAGAAACAGCAGCAACAGTTCCGATGTCAGGCGCGGATCCCAGGCCCAGTAGGTCCCCCACATCGGCTTGCCCCACAGCATGCCGGTGCCGAGCGTCACGACGGTGAACGAGGCCCCCAGCGTCGCGCAGCTCGCCGCCACGGCGTTCGCGACCCGCATGCGCCAGATCAGCCCGATGGCGGCGCTGACGGCCATGACGATGTAGGTCTCCATGGACAGGAAGGCCATCGGGACATGGAAGAGAAGGATCCGCCAACCGTCTCCCTGGCGATAGTCCGGCGGCGTGAACCCGAGGCCCTCGATCAGTCCTGCCACGCATAGCAGCGCCGCCGGCCAGGCCACCCACGGCGTCAGCCGCTTCGCCAGCCGGTAGAAGTACGGCGGCGAACCGAAGCGATGAAACCATACCCACGCCATGTCTGGTCTACTCCAACCCGATACGCACGGCGGCGGCGACCGCCCACGGAGCCAGCGTGACGGCCAATACGGCCATCGCCCCGAGCAGGTACAACGGCGCGGCAAGCGGCTCTGCGCCGATCGCCTGCTGGGTCGCACGGGCCCCGAAGATCAGCACCGGCACCGCCAGCGGCAGCACCAGCAGGGCGAGCAGCGAGCCGTTGCGTTTCATGCCCATCGTCAGTCCGGCGCCCACGGCACCGATCAGGCTCAGGGTCACCGTCCCCAGCAGCAGCGCCGCCAGGATGCCCGGGATAGCGGCGGCCGGGGAGCCCAGGGCGGCCGCGGCCAGCGGTGCAACCACCACCAGCGGCAACCCGGTCAACAGCCAGTGCACGGCCGTCTTGGCCAGCAGCAGCCCCGTCAGGGGCTGCCCGCAGAGTGCCAGCTGCTCGAGCGTGCCGTCCTGAGCGTCTTCACGAAACAGTAAGTCCAGGGCCAGCAACGAGGCCAGCAGCGCGGCGACCCACAGGGCCGCCGGGGCGATGTCGCGAAGCAGCGACACTTCGGGCTGCAAAGCCAGCGGAAACAGCGTTGTGACCACTATAAAGAACCCCAGCGGTTGTAGCGTATCGCCGGGCCGGCGTAGCGCCACGCGCAGATCGCGCTGCATCAGGGCCACTGCTGCCCCGACCGCCCCCGTCCGACGGCGGGTCGCGGCGCTGCCGAGCTCCTCTGCCGCGGGCATCGGAGACGCGGGCGGGGGCGTCGGCATCGGCGGCGCGGACGCTGGCGGGGCGGACGCCGCCACCGGCGGCATGCGTACGGCCTTGCCGTGCTCAGCGTTCATTCTAGCGCCAATGGCAGCAGTTGCGCGACCGGCAGCCCGAGCGGCTGATGAGTCGCCACGATCGCTGCGCCGCCGCCGGACAGGTGCTGGCTGAGCAATCCCGCCAGCAGCTCCTGTCCCCTGGGGTCCAGATTCGAGCCCGGCTCATCGAGAATCCACAGCGCCGCTCCCGTGAGCAGCAACCGCGCCAGCGCCACGCGGCGGCGCTGTCCGGCGGACAGGTAACGCAGCTGTGCGCTGCCGGTGTCCGGAACGCCGGTGAGGGCCAGGGCGGAGGCGACCTGTTGCGGGGTCACGGAGCGGCGCAGACGCACCGAGCAGCGCAGGTTCTCGGTGGCGGAGAGATCCGCCTTCAGGCCGTTGTCGTGGCCGAGGTAGTCGAGCTGCGCATGAAACGCGGCAGGATCCACCGTGACGTCGCGCCCCTGCCAGAGCACCCGCCCCGACTCGAGCGGCACGAGCCCGCACACGGCCCGCAGCAGGGTCGTCTTGCCCGCGCCGTTGGGTCCGGTCACCTGCAGGCACTGCCCTGCCGCCAGCTCGAAGCACACGCCGCGCAGCACGTGCTGCTCGCCGCGCCATAGATGCAGGTCCTGTCCGCGCAGCTCGCTCATAAACGCATGAATGATAAGGAGTCCCGTCGAGCGTTGAAAGACCGTCCTGCGGCGTTTTCGCGGGCCGGTGTCGCTCGGCTACACTCCTGCAGGCGACAGTACGCGGGAAGTGCGACAGTGAGCACGCTGGATATGTTCGAAGCCATGGCCGCCGGTGCACCGGCCAATCCTGTCGAGAGCCGCGCGCAGGAGGCGCGCGAGCTGGTGCTTCACGCGCAGAGGATATGCAGCGCCGTGGCGCTCGTGCTGAAAACCGACAGTCCCGACGGCAAGCTCGATGGCAGCGAAGCGGAGACGTGCCGCCAGGCGTTGATGGCGGCGAGTGACATCCTGAACCGCGTAGCCGGCGCGCTCGAGCCGCGCGCCGCGAGACAGGCGCGAGCCCCGACACAGCCGGCAGCCCCGGCACAGCCAGCTGCAAATCCGAGTGCAAATCCAGCTGGCTCGATTCCGGGGAAACCCGGCTAAGCATTGGTGCGGACGGGGGGATTCGAACCCCCATGACCTTTCGGTCAGCAGATTTTAAGTCTGCTGCGTCTACCGGTTTCGCCACGTCCGCGCCGGCGGCGCACCGGGCCGCGGTGCGATCTGCGCTTCGTTTGTGCCGCTGCCGGATATGATGGATCGATCGATGAAGGAGAAATCCCATGATGCTTGACTGGAACGACTACCGCAAACAGCTCGCCGCCGGCGTGGCGGACATGGCCAAGCTCAGTCCGGATACCGTGCGCGGCTACGCACAGATCAGCGGCGCGGGCGCCAAGACCGCACACCTGGACGCCAGGACGCGCGAGCTGATCGCGCTCGCCGTCGCCGTCACGCGCCAATGCGACGGATGCATCACGGTGCACGTCGACGCCGCCGTGAAGCAGGGCGCCACGCGCGAGCAGGTCATGGAAGCGCTCGGAGTGGCGATCGGCATGAACGCCGGGGCGGCGCTGGTGTACGCCGCGCGCGTCATGGACGCCTATGCGGCTCGCACCGCTGAGGGCGGTGCAGCGCCGGCTTAGTCAGTCGCTCTTCACCAGCCGCACTCTGAGGGGCCCTACGGGGCGCTGCGCAGCCGTGGTACCCGGCTGCGCAGCCCCGCCGCGGGCAGAATCATCGCCGACGGCCGCCTACCGGCCGTCCTGAACCTCAAAACCCAGGTGGCCACCCGTCAAGGGGTTCACCACCCTGATGCCCGCAATGACATGGCCGTCGTTGAAATCCTCGCTCAGCAGCTCATCGGCATCAACTTCCTCGGCCGACGCCACGATGAGCGCGTCCCAGAAGGAAATCCGGGCCAGATCGGAGATCTCCGCAGCGCGCGTGACGGTTTCGGCCGTCGTGGCGTGGTGTACCCAGACACCATACGTTTTGATGACTTCTCGCGCAGTCGAACGGGCGATGGGTGCAGCAAGCTTCTGCGTCGCGTTGACGTAGAACTCCTGCAGTACCTGGACGGAGAGCCGACCAGTCCCTGCAGCCCACAGCTCGCGCAGCTTTGCGACGGCCCGCTCGCGCTTCACGCCGGCGTCCAGGTCGTGCGCGTAAATCAGGATATTGCTATCGACGAAGGCGACGGCGCTCATGCAGCTCTTCGCGCCGCAGAGGCACTCCCCCCAGTGACAGAGGGTTCTGAAAGAGCGACAGCGCCCGCCTGTGCGCCGACGCATAGCGCGCGTCTGCATCGACAAGCGCGCGTAGCTCATCGGCCAGCAGCGCACTCACGCTTTGCCCGCGCCGCGCAGCCACCGCGCGTGCCTTCTTCAGGAGTCCAGGCTCGATCGCCAGTGTGATGTTCGCCTTGGCCACCATTCACGTAAAATACGTGAAGACGCGTGTAGCGTCAAATGCTGCGGCGCGCTGTCCATAAATATGGCTATATGGAGTCATGAAGACCACCCTCGAGATTCCCGATCCTCTATTTCGCAAGGCCAAGTCCACCGCGGCCGAACGCGGCCAAAGCCTCAAGCAGTTCGTGACCGAAGCGCTGCAGGATAAGCTTCGCTCGAGACGCCACGCGCCTCCCGCACAGCCGCGGTGGATGGCCGGCTTCGGCCGGTTGCGGGCTCTGCGCAAAGAGACCGCGCGCGTTCAGAAGCGCATCGATGACGCCTTCGAGGTGATCGATCCCGAGGATCGCGGGTGATACTCGACACCAACGCGCTGCCGGCATTCGTGGACGGTGAGTCCGATGTCGGCCGCTCGCGATCCAGCATGCACTGCCGCTGCTGAGCCGCGACGAGCATTTCGACGCAGTGGTGAATCTCGAGCGCAAGAGCTGGTAGCCCGCAAACTATTGAAACGGCGGGGGCCCGAGCAGTATTCTCAAAGTGTAGCTGCACGGCCATGAGGGCTGACATGAATAAAATCAGAATTGCGCTTTGCCTCGGGATCCTTTGCAGCCTGGGTGGGGCAGCGCTGGCGGCCACTCCACCCTACGTCACCGCGGCCCTGAGCGATCCGGAGCGCGCCACAGACGCCCAGGCGGATGCGCGGCGACACCCCGGTGAGCTCGCGGCGTTCGCACAGGTGAAGCCGGGCGACACGGTCGTCGATCTGATTCCGGGGTCCGGTTATTGGACGCGCATCTTCAGCCGGATCGTGGGGCCCCGGGGGCATGTATATGCCATCTGGCCGATCGAATACGCCAAGGCAGACGCCGATAACGTCACCCTCACACAGGCGTTGGTGAAAGACTCTCACTATTCCAATGTCACGCTGCTGATGGAGCCCGCCACCGGGTTCAAGGTTCCAAAAAAAGTCGACGTGGTGTGGACTTCGGACAATTACCACGACTACCCGGACAAGTTCATGGGTCAGGTCGACCCGAGGCTGCTGGACGGCGCGGTGTTCAGCGCGCTCAAGCCCGGCGGTCTATTCGTCGTCGTCGATCACGTGGCCGAAGCAGGCTCCGGGCTGCGCGACACCGACACGTTGCATCGGATAGATCCGCAGATCGTCAAAGCCCAGGTCATCGCCTCCGGCTTCACGTTCGACGGCGAAAGCCGGGTGCTGCGCAACCCCGCCGACAGTCACAAGCTCACGGTATTCGATCCCGCGATCCGCGGACACACGGATCAGTTCGCCTTCCGCTTCCGTAAACCGCGATAGTAGAAACACTATCAGGCGCCCGCAGCATCGGCTATCAGGCACCCGCAGCATCGGGGTGCGGAGCCTGGCGCCCCTGCTACCAGCCGACCGCCTCGCCATCCTTGCGGTGATCGGACGCCGCTCGATAAACCCCCATGATCGGCGCGTCGCCCGGCGGCCCGGAGGCGGCGGGTAAGCCCGCATCCGGTTGCAGCATGATGGCCTGGAAGCCTCCCATGTTCTCGCCATTGGCGGACTTCACGTGATGCCCCATCGCCTGCAGCCGGGCGCCCACGAGGTCGTACAGGTTCGATTCGAGGTAGACGATATTGGGCCCCTGCAGATGCCAGAAACGCGCCGCATCGCTGGCCGCCTGGGGATTTGCTCCGAGATCGATCATGTCGACGAGCACCTGCATATGCGCCTGCGCCTGCTCGTCCCCGCCCATGACTCCGTAGGCCATGAGCGGCTTGCCAGCCTTCATGACGAAGCCGGGGATGAGCGTGTGGAATGGGCGCTTATGCGGCGCAATCACATTCGGACTGTGGGGGTCGAGCGAGAACAGCGCTCCACGATCGCTCAGTACGAATCCGTAGCCCGGAACCGTATCACCCGACCCAAACGTATCGTAGATGCTGTAGATGAAGGAGACCATGTTGCCCCAGCGATCCGCGACCGTCAGGTACACGGTGCCACCGCCGGGGTTTGCGGTCGGCCGCGGCGTACTGGCGTGCCGTGGATCGATGCGCGAGCACAGCGTCGCCGCGTAGGCCTGGGACGTCAGGCGCGCCACGGGTACCCGCGAAAAGTCCGGATCCCCATCGTATTCGTACAGATCCGCATAGGCGAGCTTCTTCGCCTCGATCAGAAAGTGCCAGTACTCGGCGGACCTGGGACCGAGTTTCGCAAGGTCTATGCCGAGCTTCGGGCCGCAGACCTCGAGGATGTTCATCATTTCCAGAACCGCGAAGCCCTGCGTCGGCGGAGGCAGCTCGTACAGATCGTAACCATGGTAGCGGGTGGTGATCGGCGTTACCCAGGTGGCATGCGTATCGGCAAGATCCTGCATCGTCATGGTTCCGCCCAAGGAGCGGGATTTTGCGACAATCGCGCGCGCTATCTCCCCGCGATAGAAGGCATCGCGACCTTGCTGCTGAAGGATGCGGAAGGTATGTGCCAGATCCGGATTGCGAAACACCGTATACACACCAGGGGCTTCGCCGTTGACCAGGTAGGTGCGCACGGAGTCCGGGTCCTTGCTGAGCAGCGCCACCCCGTCGATCCAGTCGTCGTGGATGCGCTCGGTAACCCCGAAGCCCTGCTCGGCAAGCGTCGCCGCCGGCTCCAGGACCTGCTTGAAGGTCATGCTTCCCGCGCGCTTCAGCAGCACGTCCCAGCCGTCGACGGCGCCGGGAACCGTCGCCGATTCGATCCCATGCTGTGCCATTCGCTTCGTGAAGCCTCGCGCGGCCAGGTGCGCCAGCGTCGAGCCGCTGGCCGCGCGGCCGGCACCGTCGAGCGCAATCAGCTTGTGCTCCTTCGCCAGCCACGCGAGCACGAAGACGTCTCCACCCACGCCGGCGCTTTCGGGCTCGACCACGTTCATGACCGCGGCGGTGGCGACCGCCGCATCGAACGCATTGCCTCCTTCCCTGAGGATCTCCAGTCCCGCCTGTGCCCCGAGAGGCTGACTGGTCGCCACCACGCCATTGCGGGCGAGAACCTCGGAGCGCGTCTGGGCCAGCCAACCGCTGACGCGATCCCCGCGCACGGCATCGAACGATTGCGAGACGGCCGCAGCCGGCCACAGTACCGATAAGGCGGCGCACGCCGCGAGAGACGCCGCGAAGAAGCAGGCCGCGAAGGAGCTTGCGCTCGCTCGCCTGAGCATCGCCGGGACCCTAAAGCAGATCGTAGGTGAACTCATACTCGTTCGCCGCGGGTCCGCGCGAGTGCAGCAGCATCTCGCCCCTGGCACCCGCGTATTTCCCAGTGCCACCCGTGACACTGAGATGCGAATCGCCGCTGTCCAGGAACGGCCCCTCCACGGTGATCTGGCCCCCCGGCGCGAATAAGGTCCAGAAGCACTCCCAACTGCTGGCGGGCACGACCCGGATGCAGAAGCCCTGATCCCTGCCAACCTGCGTCCTGTCCGTCGCGTCGAACACCGGGTTGGCGAAAGTCAGCAGGTTACCGGGCGCATCTGCCCTGCCTCCGACGGGGGTGGTGACCTCATGAATGGCATGCTCGATGAATCGCAATCTCTGATGAGGGGCCGCGACGGCCAGTGTCGCGACGGCAATCATCAGCAGTGCAGCACAGATCTGTCGTTTCATGCATCGTTCTCCCACGTCGCAGGCAGCGGTATCGCGACCGGCCGGCGGCTATTGCAGCTGCGGTTGGCGATGTGCATCCCCGGCGGGTGCGTGGCCGCGATCATAGGGCCGGCCGACGATCATATACACCGCGCCCAGCAGGATCACACCCACGGAGGTGGTGATCACGCCGTAGTTGCTGAACCAGGGATCCGCGGGGCTGCGCGGCCACGACATGTTCACGATCGCAGACAGCCCATAGATCAGTGCCGCGACATTGACCGGCCACGCCCATCGGCCGAGCCTGAACGTCCCGCTCGGACGCCAGCCGCGGACACGTGCCACCAGGGCGGACATGACGATCATCTGGAACGCAATGTAGATCCCGACAGACGCGAAGCTGATGATGGTGGCGACCGCATTGGCGAGCCAGGGTGCCGACAGCGCAATCGCGGCCGGTATTGCGCCGGCGACCAGCAAGGCGCTCGCGGGAATATGGCGGCCGGGCGACAGGTGACGCAGACGCCGGCTCCAGACGATCATTTCGTCGCGCGCGTACGCGAACAGCAATCGACTCGCGGCTGCCTGCAGACTCAGCAGTGCCGAGATAAAGGAGACGGAAACGATCAGGATGACGACGCGCAGCCCCGCGGGACCCACGGCGCTCGTCAGCACCGTATCGACGGGATCCCTGTCTCTGCCGGCCAGAACGGCACCGACGTCCGGCACGGCAAGCACGAACCCCAGACAGACCCACAGCGCCGCGGCGCCGCCCACGTAGATGGTGAGTCGCATCGCCTTCGGTATGAGCCGACCGGCGCCGGGAGTCTCCTCTGCGACGTCTCCACAGGCCTCAAACCCGTAATAGCACCACATGGCACCCAGAGCCGAGGCGAGAAAGGCCGACATGTAGGGTCGCCGCAGGCCCGGCCAGGCGGTACTGAGCAGCGCCGACCACGGCTGATGTCGCGCGAACAACAGCAGATAGCTGCCGACGGCGATGGCGCCCACCAGCTCGCAGGCGAAGCCGAACAGAGCCACCCGTCCCAGAAGGCGGGTTCCGCTCAGGTTGAGCAGTGTGGTGATGAGGATCAGCACGATGGCGATCAGCGTCGATCCGCCGGCCGTAGCCTGGATACCCAACAGCTCGGCAATGAAGGGCGCGGCGCCGGTCGCTATCGCGGCAATGGTGACGAACAGTGCCCAGCCGTATACCCAACCGGCCATCCACGCCCATCGCTTGCCCACCAGGCGACGGGCCCAGGGGTAGATTCCTCCCGAGATGGGAAACTGCGAGACGATCTCGCCGAACACCAGGCACACGAGCAGCTGGCCCATCCCCACGAACAGGTAGGTCCACCACATGGGCGGCCCGCCAGCAGCGAATGTGGTGGCGAATATCGTGTAGACGCCGACGACTGGAGACAGGTATGTGAAGCCGAGGGCGAAATTCTGCCACAGCGACATGCTGCGATCGAAATGCGACACGTAGCCGAGCGAGCGCAGCTGCTGATCATCGGCGGTAGTCCTGTCTTCGATCGACTCGTCCATGGGTGCTCAAAGGCCGCCTCGCTGGGGCTCGGCGCGCTTCAGTTGCTGTTGCTGCTCGTATTCCTTCCAGGTCTGATCGATGACGTAGGCATGTATGGCCGTCGCCCCGTTCTCATCCAGCGGTGTGACGTCCGGATAGTGCTGCTGTACGCCAAACGACATCATTCCCTGCGCGATATGGCTGCCACCCAGAACGATGGCGTCCCACTGCTCATGAACGTCCGGCGGAGCATAGCGCAGGTCGGGAACCGCCCCGTTGACCGTCCACGCGCCGCTGCCGTCCAGACCAGGTGAGTGACAGCCGCCGCACATATGCGTCTCATAGAGCCTGGCGCCTTCGGCGACCTGCGCCCTGGTGCCGATGCGCGCAGGCGGCATCGGAATGGGAGGCACGATATCAGGAGGAGTCGGGAAGGGCATGTGCGCGCCGAGCCGGAAGGCCAGCAGGCGAGACGGTCCGCGCTTGCTTGTGGGAGTGGCCATATCGCTGGCCGGCAGGAACAGCCTGGAGGCCGAACCCCAGCCGACGGGGATGACGACGTATTGCACGCCGTTGACCTCGAAGGTGATGGGCACGGCATCGATGGCCGATCCCGTCTGAATCGACCAGACCCGATGTCCCGAATCCGCCGCAAAGGCTTCGAACGCTCCCGTTCCTTCGCCCTGGAAGACCAGATTGCCGGCGGTCGACAACACGCCGCTGTTGGTCTGCAACGGCTCGGGGACGAACCAGCGCACCTCCTGACTGCCCGGATCCCAGGCGAACAGCTTCCCCTCCTGCGGGGTCTGACCAGGACGACGATCGGGGCGCACGTCGTAGCCGGGGATGTACACCAGTCCCGTGAGCGGATCGTAGCTCATCGGCCACCACGTCTTGCCCGCCCCTCCCTCTCCAGGCCCCGCACCGGTCGCCGGGGTTTCGTGCGGCCGACCTGTTCGAAGATCGATGTAATCCGCCCAATGCACGGTTCCATAGGGCTTCGCCTCCAGCAAACGCCCCGTACGAGCGTCAAGCACGTAGATGAAGCCGTTTCTGGGCGCAGTGATCGCGACGTGACGTCTTTGGCCGTGCAGCTCGAGATCCGTGACGATGATATGGAAAACTTCCGTCTGAAAGTGCTTCCCACTGGCCTGAAAGTGCCAGACGTACCTACCGGTGTCCGCATTCACCGCGACGACACAACCGGAGAACAGCTTTGCCCCGCCCGGCACGTCGCCGCGCGGCGTAGTGCCCTCGACCTCCCCGGCGCCGGCCGTGCCGAAGATGACCAGGTTCGTGCCCGGGTCGAACGTGATCGCATCCCAGACGTCTCCACCGCCAAAGCGCCACCATTCCCTCCCGGACCATGTCTTCGCGGCCGTCTGCAGGATCCTGGACTCGAAGCCATTCGACGGATTGCCCGGAACCGTCCAGAAACGCCACACCTCCCTGCCCGTGACGCCGTCGAAGGCCGTGAGCGAACCGCGGATCATGTCGTCGGAGCCGTTGTACCCGATCAGTACCTTGCCATTCGCGACATGCGGCGCCCCGGTGCTCCCGGTCTGATGCGGATCGCAGATCTGCGAGGACCACAGCTGCCGACCGGATGCCGCACTGATGGCGACGAGACGGCAGTCCCCGGTCGCGACAAACACCCGACCTTGCCACACCGCCACACCGCGATTCACCCGTGCAGCGTAGGAATTCTGCGTCCCGTAGCCAAGCTTGACCTGCGGGTCGAACTTCCATAGCACCCGGCCGGAAGTCGCGTCCACGGCGTACACGTACGCATGTGGAGTCGGTGCGCTGACGTAGATGACTCCGTCCACCTCGATGGGCTCCGCCGCCATCCCCATCGCACTGTCGATGTCCAGGTACCAGGCGAGCCCCAGTCCGCCGATGTTCTTGTCGGTGATCTGCCGCAGCGGGCTGAAATGCGTTTCGCCGAAGTCGCGACCGTTGATCAGCCAGTCCCTGCCCGTGGAAGCCTGCGCGCGAACTCTGGCGGCGTTGACATTGCCGGGCATCGAGGGCGAGGCTGCGTGGGCGCTGGGTAACAGGCACGAACCCAGCACGCCGATTGCCGAGGTCACAATTGCAGTACGCAGCATCTTCACGGCGGTCGCCTCTCCTGTCGGCCCGTGACAAACACATCCGCCCTCAGGGATCTCGCCCACCGGGCAGCACGGCCATCCGCACGGCCCCGCAGACCCAGCAGCGCGCCGGCCGCGGGTATTCGCCGGTCAGCGTGCCGTCGCCATCTTGATCATGACATGCCGCGGCACGGTGTAGTCCTCGAGCGCGTAGACGGACATGTCCTTGCCATAACCGGAGCTTTTGAGACCGCCGTGCGGCATCTCATTCACGAGCGTGAAATGGGTGTTTATCCATGTGCAACCGTAGCGAAGACGCGCAGCAATCTGCAGCGCGAAAGATACGTCCCTCGTCCATACCGACGACGCCAACCCGTAGTCCGAGTCATTGGCCCAGCTGACAGCCTCTTCAACCTCCGAAAAGCGCGTGACTGAAACGACGGGCCCGAACACTTCGTATCGGACGATCTCGTCCGACTGCGTGGCTCCAGCCACTATCGTCGGCTCATAGAAGAAGCCGTGGCCGGGCCGAACCTTGCCCCCGGTTGTGACTTCGACGTGCGGCGCCAGGGCCGCCCGTGTAACGAACGCGGCAACCCGGTCGCGATGCGGGCCGGATATGAGCGGACCCATTTCCACGTCCTTCTCGCGCTGATGCCCGACCCTGATCGTCTTCACAGCCGACGTCAGATCGGCAACGACGCGCTCGTATATCCCCGCCCCCACATACATCCGACATGCAGCGGTGCAGTCCTGACCCGCATTGTAGAAGCCGAAGGTCCTGATTCCATCGACCACCGATTCTATATCCGCGTCGTCCAGAACAATGACCGGCGCCTTCCCACCGAGCTCCAGATGCGTCCGCTTTATGTTACTGGCCGCGGCGGCGAGGATCTTCTGCCCCGTGGCAACGTCTCCCGTCAACGACACCATCTGTACCAGCGGATGACTCGAGAGTGCCGCGCCAACAGGCTCGCCGCGGCCGCAAACGATATTGACGACTCCCGGAGGAAACATATCGACCAGGGCCTGAGCCAATCTCAACGCCGTCAACGGTGTCTGCTCCGACGGCTTGAGAATGACGGTATTGCCCCCCGCCAGCGACGGAGCCAGCTTCCATGCGGCCATCAACAGCGGGTAGTTCCACGGCGCGATGGACGCGACCACGCCGACGGGGTCGCGGCGAACCATGCTCGTGTGCCCCGCGATATACTCTCCGGCGAGCGGGCCACACAGGGTACGCGCCGCGCCCGCAAAGAAGCGAAACACGTCGGCGATCACCGGCAGCTCGTCGTTCAATACCGCGAGATAGGGTTTGCCGGTATTCTCGGATTCCAGGGCTGCATAGGTGGTCGCGTTTGCTTCGAGGTGATCAGCAAGCTTCAGCAATCGAGCACCCCGGTCCCTCGGCGGAGTGCGACTCCACTCATCGAAAGCCGCCCGGGCGGCGCCGACTGCGTCGTCGACCTGCTCGAGGCTGGCCCCCAGCACGGGAGTGATCTCCGTGCCGGTTGCGGCGTTCAAGATGCTTTCGCTGGCACCCTGCCCCGCCTGAAGCCGCCCATTGATCAGTAGCCTGGTGGCGTAGCCGCTGTCATCGCTCTTCAAGCCATTCTCCTGAGCACCGGTCGCCGTTCCGGGGCAAAGAACCTACGCGACGCCCGCCGATCCTGGTTGCCGGGACGCCGCAGCATCGAGCCAATTCGAGAGCACGCTAGCGCGCGTACTGCGAATAGTCGGGGAACGCCGGCACGTGCGGTGTCGGCAACGGCTGGCGCGCGAGCTCATCGAGCGCGACCGAGACCGCCTTCTCGAGCTGCACGTCGTGGCCTTCGCGCCAGGCGTGCGGATCGAGCACAATCGGTACATCCGGTGGCACACCGTGGTTCTCGACGTCCCAGGTTCCGTTCGGATTGAAGAACGCCACGCGGGGCGCCGTCACGGATCCGCCGTCAATGAGCTGGGGATAGTCGTAGATGCCGACGAGTCCACCCCAGGTCCTCTCTCCAATGGTTGGTCCGAGGCCGACCGACTTGAACGCCCACGGCAGCCAGTCCCCTCCCGAGCCTGCGAATTGATTGGTGATCATCACCTTCGGGCCGAAGATCGCATCCAGCGGCGAGGTGAAAACGGCTCCCTGGCGCGTGTACCAATAGCTCGTCAGCTTGCGCTGCATCGTCTCGATCATGTAGTTGGCGATCTGTCCCCCGCCGTTGAAGCGTTCGTCCATGACGGCGCCCTGCTTGCCGACCTGCGCCATGTAGTAGCGGTTGAAGCTCTCGTAACCGGCCTCGGCCGTGTTCGGCAGATAGACGTACGCAAGCCTGCCTCCGCTCAGCTGGTCGACCACCTGCATGTTATGCACGAGCCAGTCCCGGTGGCGCAGGTTCAGCTCCTCGGGAACCGTCATGACGGTCACGTCGCGGGCGCCCCGGCCGTCGGGGCTCGGCCCCACGTGCAGGACGACCTGTTTGTCAGCCTTGTCGAGGAAGTAGCTGTAGACGTTGTCGGTCGCCCGCAGGTCCCGGCCATCGACGGCGAGCAGGTAGTCGCCCGCGGCGACGTTGACGCCCGGCTGGGTGAGCGGAGCGTGCAGGCCCGGATTCCAGTTCTCGCCACTCAGGATCTTCACGATGCGGTAGCGGCCGTTCTCGATGCGGTAGTCCGCACCGAGCAGTCCCACAGTGACCGGCGGCACGATCGGCACGTCCCCACCCGTTACGAACATGTGGCCCACGTTGAGGTCACTCAGCATCTGATTGAAGAGATAGTTCTCGTCCTCGCGACTCGCGAGACCCGGCAGATACTTCGCGTACTCCGCCTCGGTCTGTGCGAGATTGAGTCCGTGAAAGTTCGGCGCGTAGAAGAAGTCCCGCTCGATGCGCCAGACCTCGTGATACATCTGCTTCCATTCGGCCGCGGGATCGACATACACCTTCATGTCGTCCATCTTGAGCGCGCCGTCGCCGGGCTTGATGGGACCAGCGGTCGAGACGATGCTCCATTGCCGGCGCGCCGCGACCAGCGCCTTCTCCCCGTTAAACGAGACCACGAACCCCTGTACGCCCGCAATGACCGGGGTCGTCTTGCGAGTCTTCATATCGAACTTCGTCACCGCGAGCGGCGAGCGCAGCGGCGGGGGAACATCGCTCTGGTCCTGCCCCGGGGGCAGATCGATCATGAAGAGCTCACCCGTCCTGCCGGTCTCGATCCCAAGGTAGTTCTCCGCCGGGATCGGTAGCGCCAGGATGCGCTGGTCGATGTTGCGAAAATCGATCCTGACCTTCGGTGCCTGTGGCGCCGCGGACGTCGCAGTCCTCCGCTGAGCCCCCGCCTTATCCTGCGTTGCGTCCCTGGGCGATCTCTCGTCCACGGGCGCGGAGGCCGGTGACGGTGGCGCGGGCTGGCCCTCCTCGTCGCTCTGCGGCGCTATGGGCGAGGGCTCATCCTTCGAGAGCACGACAACGTATACACTGCGGGTCACCGTGTGATCTTCTGCGGACATATCCAGCCATGCGGTCGTCGGCCCCACGTCCGTGCTCGCCGTGAAGTAGAGCCATTTGCCGTTCTTATCCCATACGGCCGAGCGCGCATCGCTGAGGCCATCGGTGATCTGGGTGCTCTTGCCCGTGGCGAGCGAGTACACGAACACCGCCCGCATGTGATTGCGCAGGAGCTTGGTGTAGGCAACCCACTGGCCGTCCGGCGACCAGGAAGGTGAGAGCGTTCGCTCCGGGGTCTCGTAGACGTCGTTATCGATCCTGATCGGCGTGCCCTTCGCCAGATCGACGTACCAGACGTTGAGCCGCTTGTCGGTGTAGGCGATCTTATTGCTGTCCGGGGACCAGCGCGGCTCGTAGAAGAACGAGGGCGGTGATCCCAGATCGAGTTTGCGCACCGACCCGAGACCGTTCTGGTTACGGATCTCGAGCGCGTATTCGCCGGTCTCGTCGGAGAAGTAAGCGATCGATTTGCCGTCGGGCGACCACGCCGGATCGCGGTCCGCGATTCCCGGCGAGTTGGTAATGTCGCGGATGTCGCCGTTCTCGGCCGGCACCGTGAGGATGTCCCCGTGCGCCTCGAAGACCGCACGCACGCCCGTCGGCGAGATACCTGCAGAAAGGATGCGGCCGCGCACGTTATCGAAGTGCGGCAGGAGCTGCGGGAAATCCCCGGCGACCCGGATCCTCACGGCATGCTCGCGGCCGCTCGAGGGATCGAAGATGTGAATCGACCCGAACTGAGAGTAGACGATCGCGTCGGGCCCTGCCGAAGCCTGCTTTATCGGCAAGCCGTCGTTCGCCAGCACCTGTCGCGACTGTTTCGTCACGGGGTCGTATTCGTAGAGCGTGTATGGCCCCTTCTCGTCAGAAAGGAAGTAAATTCTCCCGCCGAGCCACATGGGGTCGAACTCGTTCCAGTCGCCGCGCGGGATTTCCTCATAGCTCGAGTCCGAGAGCTTCGCGAGCCAGATCTTCGTCTCCGTGCCGCCGCGGTAATGCGACCAGGTACCAAAAGCAAAGGGCACGGGACGATACGCGATCTCGGTCCCGTCCGGGGAATACGCGCCCTCGAACGCGAGAGGCAACGGCAGCTCATCGGGCAGACCGCCGTTTACGGAAACGGTGTAGAGATTGGTGACGCCGGCCGCGAAGGCCTCACGGTTGGAGGCGAACAGCACGTGCGTGCTGTCCGGTGTCCAGCCGACCGCCTGATCGAAGGCAGGGTGATACGTCAGGCGCCGCGGTACTCCGCCGTCCGCCGACACGACATACACATCGAAGTTCCCGCCGTAGTCTCCCGTGAAGGCGACCCACTTCCCGTCGGGCGAAAAATGCGGGTCCGACTGGATGCCGACGCCGGTCGTCAGGCGGGTGGCGGCGCCACCGTCGCGGCTCACGCTCCATAACTCCCCGCCGTAAACGAACACGATTTGCGTGCGATTCATCGTCGGTTGCTGAAGCAGGAGCGGCCCGGGCTCGGACTGAGCGTGACAAATGGTCGCGATCGCGAGCGACGCGGCGGCGAAAAAGGCTATTTTCATGAAGCAATTCCTCGGGGAGCCGGCTCAATGGTCTCGCGAGCGACCGCTTCAACGGTGGCCGCTGCGCCCAGGCCCGGATGAATCGGGTAGACAGCGATATTGGCCATTGATCTCGCTCCCTTATGGCCGCGCGGCGAACGCTGCACGATATCCGGCCGACCGACCGCGATCCTATTCCTGAGGCCGGTCGTTCGCCACGTCCGGTCGGCGTCGAGATGATGTCCAGGTTGATGCTTTCGGGGCGGAACGCGTACCGTACGAGCATGTACCCATTCGCCGTGATTCGTCGGCCTCCTTTGTCCGACGTTGCGTTGCTGCGAGCAAGGACGCGCAAGCGTTGCTGGGCTCGTGCCGTGATGCTCTGCGCGCTGACCCCCGGTCTTTCCGCTGGCGCCGACGGGAGCAGCTCAGCGCCGCCTTCTACCGAGTCGACCGTCGGCGGCACGGTCGCGGCGCTCGCCGACGCGAAGGTCGTGCCGCCGGACGGTGGCAAGCACAACGAATGGACCTGGATGGGAGGCTCGGGCGTGGTCGACCGGGCGGGGATCTACGGAACCCTGCGCACGCCCTCGGCGGCCAACGTTCCCGGGGCGCGACGCGGCGCCGTGACCTGGACGGATTCCGCCGGAAACGTCTGGCTCTTCGGCGGGTTCGGCTACGACTCAGCCGGATCAGCCGGCCAGCTTAACGATCTGTGGAAATACAGCGCCGGCGAATGGACGTGGATGGGCGGGTCCGATTTGGCCAATCAGGTCGGGGTTTACGGGACTCTGGGCAAGCCCTCGGCGACCAACATTCCCGGGGCGCGGGGACAGTCCGTGGCTTGCACCGATGCGGCAGGGAATCTCTGGCTCTTCGGCGGGCACGGGGCTGATTCAACCGGGGCCCAGGGCAACCTCAGCGACCTGTGGAAGTACAGCGCGGGCGAATGGACCTGG
>JASHSK010000112.1 GCA_030038755.1 Gammaproteobacteria bacterium | reverse complement strand
AAACGTGCGCTCGCATACCCCCAGCAATCGCGCCGCCTCCTCCTGTCGCAAACGGCCGCTCTGCCAGCCCCCGTAGGCCTCTTCAAACCTCATGTTGCGGGTCTCCTGTAGCCACTCCGTCCGCTTCATCGCAGCGCCCTCCCCGGGTGCTACGGTGAACCGGACAGATCACGTGCTACAAACCCGGACAAATCATGTGCTACCTACACTCTCCGCCGCGCGCGCATGACCGGTACGGCTGGGAATGTTAGAATCAGTATTGAAGCGCTCCCGCCCCCGGAGTTACCCCCATAACGAGGTTTGGCGCGAGAAGGCCCTATTCGAGGGCTAGTGACCGAACCGTTTGAAAAATAAGGAGAAAACCATGGCCAAGGGCCAATCTCTACAGGACCCCTTCTTGAATGCCCTGCGCAAGGAACACGTGCCGGTGTCCATTTACCTTGTCAACGGCATCAAGCTGCAGGGTCAGATCGACTCGTTCGATCAGTTCGTGGTGCTGCTGAAGAATACCGTCAGTCAGATGGTCTACAAGCACGCGATTTCCACCGTGGTGCCTGCGCGCGCGGTACGGCTGACGGCCGAGGAGAGCGCGGCCGCCGAATCGACCGCGGACTGACCTATCGCTACCGATCTGGGCATGTTCGAGCGACCGCGCGCCGGTGAGCGCGCGGTGCTCGTGCGCCTGGGCCTGGGTGGCTCGGTCAGGGCCGAGGACCTCGAGGAGTTCCAGGCGCTCGCGCGCTCGGCCGGCGCCGAGCCGGTGGCGACCATTACCGGGCGGCGTGAGCGGCCCGAGCCACGCTATTTCGTCGGCAGTGGCAAGGCCGAGGAAATCGCCAGCGCCGCGCGCGAGCGGGGCGCCGAGCTGATCCTGGTCGACCACCCGCTCACGCCCAGTCAGGAGCGCAACCTCGAGAAGCTCGCCGGGGTGCGGGTGTTGGATCGCAGCGGGTTGATCCTCGACATCTTCGCGCAGCGTGCGCGCAGCTTCGAGGGCAAGCTCGAGGTCGAGCTCGCGCAGCTCAAGCACCTGTCCACGCGCCTGGTGCGCGGCTGGACGCACCTGGAACGACAGAAGGGCGGTATCGGCCTGCGCGGCGGTCCCGGTGAAACCCAGCTGGAGACCGATCGCCGCCTGCTCGCCGCGCGCATGCGCTCGGTGACACGCCGTCTGCAGCGTCTGCGGCTGCAGCGCGAGACGGGCCGCAACGCGCGCGCCGGGATTCCCGTGCCGGCGGTGGCGTTGGTCGGCTATACCAATGCCGGCAAGTCGACGTTGTTTCGCGCGCTCACGGGAAGCGACGTCTACGTGGCCAATCAACTGTTCGCGACGCTCGATCCCACGGTGCGCCGCCTGCGTCTGCCCGCACCCATCGTCATTGCCGATACGGTGGGATTCATCCGCGAGCTGCCGCACGAGCTGATCGCTGCGTTCCAGTCGACGCTGCAGGAGGCGCGCGGCGCGCAGCTGCTGTTGCAGGTCGTGGATGCCAGCGACGCGCAGCGCGACGAGCACATCGCGCAGGTCAACTCGGTGCTGCACGAGATCGGTGCGGGCGACATCCCGCAGCTGCGTGTCTACAACAAGATCGATCGGCTCGGCCTTGCGCCGCGCTTCGAGCGCGATGCGGACGGGCAGGCGAGCCGAATCTGGGTGTCGGCCGCGGCGGGTAGCGGCCTGGACTGGCTGCGCGAGGCAATCGCCGAGCGGCTCGAGCTGCACGTGCGGCGCCGCTGGCTGCGATTACCGCCGAGCGCCGGTGCACTGCGCGCCCGGCTGTACGCGGCGGGCGCCGTGCGCGAGGAGCGGCCGCAGCAGGATGGCACCCTCGAGCTGCAGGTGGAATTGCCGGCCGCAGAACTGGCGACCTGGGCGGCGCAGCCGGGCGTGCAGCTCGTGCCTGACACCCCGAGCCGCAGCTCGCGCCGCACCGCATCGGACACCGGTGCGGCCGCGGCGCCTTGTGCCCCGCAGGAGGGGTACCTAGAATCAACCGTGGCGCCGGGCGGCACCGCCGTGCGCTATTGATCCGCAACTGAACGCGCCCTACCGGGATCGGTACGGCTACCTCCGCATGGCATGGAATCAACCCGGCGACGATAACAGGCGCCCGGCGGCGCGCGGCGCGCCCGAGAGTGCGTCGTTGGACGAGATGCTGCGTCGCTGGCAGCGGCGCGTGCAGCGCCTGTGGCGCCCCGGCGGCAGTCGCACCCGGGTGGCGATTGCGCTCGTCGCCCTGGCGGCCGCGGTGTGGCTGGCGAGCGGCTACTACCAGATCGGCGCCTCCGAGCGCGGCGTGGTGCAGTCCTTTGGCCGCTACGTCGCAACCGAGCTGCCGGGCAGCGGCTGGCACTGGCCGTGGCCGATCCAGACCTTGACGAAGCATAAGGTCGAGGCGCTCGACTCACTGGATGCGAGCGCCATGGTGCTCACCGCCGATCAGGGACTGATCAACCTGCGCTGGTCGGTGCAGTACCGCATCACCGATCTGCGCCAGTACCTGTTCGGGCTGCGCGACCCGCTCGGTGCGGCGCTGCAGGCGAGCGAGACCGTGATCCGTCAGCTTGCCGCCGGCGATACGCTGCAGTCCCTGCTGTCGGGCGAGGCGCGCGAGCGGCTCGGGGCGCAGGCCCGCGACCGCATTCAGCAGGTCCTGGACCGCTACGACACGGGCATCGAGCTCAGCGACGTGAGTCTCACGGACGTGGAGCCGCCCGATGCGGTGATGGCCGCGCAGCACGACGCCGATCACGCGGCCGATGATCGGCAGCGCGCCCTGATGGATGCGCAGGCCTACGCCAGCGATCTGGTGCTCAAGGCGCAGGCCAGCGCGCAGCAGCAGGTCAGCGACGCGCAGGTGTATGCGACCCAGACCGTCGCGCAGGCGCAGGCCGACGCCGAGCACTTCACGCAGCTGGCGCACGCCTATGAGCTGTCACCACGCGTCACGCGCGACCGGCTGTACATTCGGACGATGGAAGACATTCTTGCCAGCGCGCCCCACAAAGTGTTCGTGGACGCACGCGACGGCACCACGATCAACCTGCCGCTCGATAAGCTCGCCGGCCAGATCCGCAGCAGCAGCGCACCGCATCCGAGCAGCGCGCCGCCGGTCAGCGCCGCCGCCAGCGTGCCGGTCGTCCCCGATGCGAGGCAACAGAGCGATGATCGCAGCCGCGACCGGGGTGAGCGCTGATGAGCCGGTCAGGGCCGCCGGGAGCTGCCGTGGTGAAGCGTCTGACGGGCGCGCTGATCGCCGTCGTGGTGGTCGTGCTCGGCTATTGCTCGGTGTTCTCCGTGCCGCAGTCCGGGACTGCGCTGCTGACGCGCTTCGGCCGGCTCGAGGCGGGCAGCTACGCACCCGGACTGCACCTGAAAGTGCCGTTCGATCAGGTGCAGCGCTTCGATCGGCGCATCATCACGCACACCTACCCGGCCGATAGTTTCCTGACCAGCGACCAGCAGGCGCTGAGCGTGGAGTTCTTCGTGCGCTGGCGCGCCGGCGATCTTCCGCTGTTCTTTCGCAGCACCGGCGGGGACGTGGACGTGGCGGGTCAGCGCCTGGCGGATCTGACACGCGATCGTCTCAAGAGCGTCGTGGCGCGCGAGCCGCTGTCCGCCGTCGCCACCAGCGCGCGCGGCGGCCTGGATGCAGCGGGCTTCGAGCAGCTGCGCAGCGCCGCGCGTGCCTTCGGAGTCGACGTGGTGGACCTGCAGCTGCAGCGCATCGACCTGACGGATGAGGCCGCCGACGCCGTCTACCAGCGCATGGAGGAGCAGCTCACCACGCACACGCAGCAGCTCGACGCGAGCAATACGCTGCAGGCGGATCAGATCCGCTCGGCCGCGGAGCGCAGGCGCGCCGACATCCTCGCGGATGCCACGCGCGAGTCGCAGCATATTCGCAGCGCGGCCGATGCGCGCGCCGCGCAGATCTACGCGCAGGCCTACGGCCACGATCCCGAGCTGGCCGCCTTCACGCAGAGTCTGCAGGCTTATCGCGACTCCCTTGGCCGCGAAGGCGATATCCTGGTGATCACTCCGCAGGGCGAGTTCTTCAAGTACCTGCGCAGTGCCGCCGGCACATCCACCGTCGCCCGATAGCCGGTCATCAGGTATGCAGTTGCAGTGGAATCAGCTGCTCGCGGCGCTCGCCATCGTGTGCATCATCGAGGGCATCATGCCGTTCGTTCATCCCGGCGCCCTGAAGCGCCTGCTCGGAAAATTGTCCGCCACCGGCGAGCGCGAGCTGCGCGTGGTCGGGTTCGTGAGCATCCTCGTCGGCCTGTTACTGCTGTTCGCGGTGCGCCCCTGATGGCCCGGTTCGTCATCGTCATCGGCATGCAGTGGGGCGACGAGGGCAAGGGCAAGATCGTCGACCTGCTGGCCGAGCGCGCCGTGGCGGTGGCGCGCTTCCAGGGCGGGCACAACGCCGGTCACACGCTGGTGATCGAGGGGCGCAAGACCATCCTGTCGCTGATTCCGGCCGGCATCCTGCGCGAGGGCGTGCAGTGCCT
>JASHSK010000014.1 GCA_030038755.1 Gammaproteobacteria bacterium | reverse complement strand
GTCGACGCCAGCAGGCGGTTGACCGAGATCTGATCGTCCTCGGTCGTCAGCACATCGGCCTCCAGCGCCTGAAAGAATGCACGTGCGGCGGCGGTTGGACGCGCCCAGAACCAACCGCAACACAATACAAATCCCCAGCGCTCGTGAACATCCAGCGGCCAGACGGTTCCCTGGCTGAAGATCAGATCCTCCTCGCGCGCGCACGCCGAACCCGTGCGCAGTGGGTTTTGAACCCAGATTGCGTCGGTGTCCGAATGAATCACCTCCTCTCCCGCGGTCAGCAGCGCGCTGAAGATCTGGATTCGGCGCACCCACAGCTCGGCCAGGTTGCCGGTCCACGCCAGCCCGACCGCATCCACCTCCGAGGCCCTGCACCAGGCCAGTGTTTGTGCATCCAGGCCGTATACGCGGATCCGCCGCACGCCCAGGCGTCGCACCTGCTCGAGCCAGATGGCCAGCAACGGCAGGTACCGCGCGTCGGTGAAGGTGACGACCAGTGGTTCAGAAGGCATAGCCCAGCAGTCTCACATCGGCTGCGTACATTTCCCCCACCATCGCCCGCGTCTCCTCGTTGTAATACTCAGGATAGGGCCGGTGATGCGACTTCATCCGGATTGGAAGCTCGATATCCAGTGCGAGTCGCTCGCAGATACGCCGCCAGTCCTCCGCGAGATTCTCGTAACGCGCGATGAAGTTGACCATCGGCCGCAATCCGTCATCCAGGATGTAGGGGAACTGCGGATTCAGGTGAGTCGACAGCACGAATAGCTTGGACGCAGCCCTGGCCTCGACGAACGATGCGTACATGCCTCTGACCAGGCGGTCGAAAGCCGCCGGGGTAAGCTCCTGACCGTTGGCCCATTTCTGGTCCGACCAGGCGCACGTGGACACCAGCCGTTCCCACGGATTACGCACGACGGTGAATTTGAAGTAGCTGTCGAACACTTCATCGTTGTTGAGCACTGCCTTGAGCCGTGCCGCGGTCATGTGCTGCAGATCGCGCCCATAGAGATGCTTACGATCCGGAGTCTGATTGAAGTACGGCACGACGCCGACGTCCTGTTTGTCGCCGTGCATGCCCAATACTGCTTCGACCGAAGTGCCTGCGGTCTTGGGAATGTGAATGAAAATAGTCTTGTGAAGGTGCGATATCGGCATGCCGGTGGGATCCGTCAGAGCGCCGTGGCGATGACGGCCCGGCGTGAAAATTCTGCCGCAGCGCCTGTTTCAGGAGCGTGACAGGGGGGGACGGCCCACGAGCTCGGCGCGAATATCACTGAAAGCGCCGCTCCAATCACCCTGCCGATGCTGCCGGAACAGCCGCACCGACGAGTACCAGGGTGTCCAGGATTGCGCATATGCCCAGCGCCAATCGGGATGCTTCTGCAGGCAGATCCACACCGGACAACCGAGCGCCCCAGCCAGATGCGCGAGGGAGGTATCCGAGGTCACGACCAGATCGAGATTCGCGATCACGGCCGCCGAGTCCATGAATGCGTCCGGCCCCGCATCCAGATCCGCGAAACTCACGATTCGATCGCGCAGTGCGCTGAGCGCGAGCTGATCGCTCCCGTATCCTTTTTGCAGGGAATAGCACGCTACTGAATCGAGCTCGACGATCGGCCGGAAGTTCTCCAGTGCCGGCGAGCGGCCGACGAGAAAACCAGTCTCGGCGCGCGGGTTGCCCTGCCACATGATTCCGACCCGACGCCGCGGCTCGCCGGCCATGCGGCGTGCCCAGGCAGCGACGCGCTGCGGATCGGCTCGCAAATAGCCCGCGGCTCGAGGCACCGAGTCCGGTCCGGTCGCGAAACACCCGGGCAGGCTCATCAGTGGAAACCACGCGCGCGGCAATTCCGGGGGCATGTCGGCAGGCCGAACCGCGTCCGCGACCGCAGTCTCTTCCATCGCCAGCACGCTATCGAACAGCCCGCTCGAGCGCATGAGCGCCACGAGCGGCCGCTGAACGTATAGCGTGGCGGCGAATCCGCGCTGTCGCAGCTCCGGGCCGTACCGCGCAAACTGGATGGAGTCACCGAACCCCTGATCGGCGATCAGCGCCAGGGAGCCCCGGGGCACCGCCACCGCTCCCTGAGCCGCACCGACAACCCCGTCCCAGCACGGCAGCCGGAGCCCGGGCCCACCAGCCGTCTCCGCGCTCATCTGCCACTGCCGCTGCAGGAAGTGCCACGCCTTGGGCCAGTCCCCGGCCACGAACAGGGCATACCCCAAGCTCATTGCGACCTTGCGATTGCCGGGATCGAGCGCCAGGGCGTGATGCAGGCGCTGCAGTGCCGCGGGCACGGCCCCCTGGAGTAGCTCGCAGATGCCGAGACTGGCGTGCGCCATCGCTACACTCGGGGCGAGATCGATGGCCCGGGTGAGCACCTGCCGAGCGCGCGACAGCTCGTCGCACGCAATCAACGCGTCGCCGAGATTGATCAGCGCCGGCGCGTAATTGGGTTGCTGCGCGAGCGCAGCCTCGAGTCGTTCTACCGCCTGATCGCAGCGCCCAAGCTCACGCAGCGCCCGGCCGAGGTTGACCAGTGGCCGCACGTACTCCGGCATGAGCTTCAGAGCCGTTTCGAGCGCGGCTGCTGCCTCTTCGAAGCGCCCGACCTCGATCAATGCCGAGCCGAGATTGTTGTACGCCTGTGGAAAATGCGGTCGAGCGGCGATACATCGGAGGTAGCTCTCGATCGCCGCGCTGAAATCTCGCGCCGCCAGCTGCGAGTTTCCAAGACCGTAGAGTAGCTCCGGATCCTCCCTCTTGGAGGCCGCGCTCGCCGCCTGCAGATCCCCAGGGGTCGTCACACGGGTCATCCCACTAGAAAGGTCGTTCACCTGGGCAGCGCGCGCACCCCGTGCGCTCCATGCGCCGGTGTCGGCTGCCGTATAGCGTTGATTTGTAGCACCAGTACATTACGATTCCCGTGTTCAAGGCCGGCGGCAAACAAGCGATGTCCAGCTTTCCCGATGCCATCGACAGTCTGCAGCAGCTTGTGCGCCTGCGTCCCGACGATGCAGCCGCCTGGCGACGGCTCGGAAATGCGCAGCTGGCCGCGGCAGCGCCCGCGCAGGCGCTGAAGAGCTATGAGCGCGCGATCCGGCTGCAACCGGCCAACGTGCGTGCGCATAACAATCTCGGTCAGGCACAGCTGCGGCTCGGCCGGCGCGCCGACGCCATGGCGAGCTACCGCAGGGCCCTGTCGCTCGACCCGCGTTACGCACCCGCGCACAACAACCTGGGCCTCACACTGTACGAGGAAGGACGGACAGAGGCGGCGCTGGAGTGTTTCCGCCGGGCGATCGAGCTGGATGAACGTCTGATGGAGGCACATTGCAACGCGGGCAACGCCCTGGCACGGCTCGGGCGCGCGAGCGAGGCTCTGGAGAGCTACGAACGGGGTTTGCGAACGCAGCCTGAGCACGTCGCCCTGCTGTGCAATGCGGCCAACGCGCTGTTGCAGCTGAAACGCCCCGATCAGGCCCTCACCTGTTGTGAGCGGGCGCTGGCCCGTGAGCCGCGCAGCGCCAAAACGCACAACAATCGGGCTGCAGCGCTGCGCATGCTCGAGCGGCACGAAGAGGCCATCGCGGCCTGCCGGCAGGCCATCGCGTTGGCCGCCGATGAGGCGGAGCCGTGGTGCAATCTCGCCGCCGTCTGCCTCGCCCTGCATCGTCCAGGGGAGGCCTTGGAGCATGCTACCCAGGCACTGGCACGCGATGCGCGCAGCCCGCAGGCTCACGCCAATCGAGCCGCGGCGCTGCAGATGCTCCATCACCATGCGGAGGCCCTGACGGCCTACCAGCAAGCGCTCGCGCTGAAGCCCGACTACGCCGAGGCGCTCGCGAACCTTGCAGCTCTGTGGCTCTCGATGGATCGGCCGCACGAGGCGCTCAGCTGCTGCGATCGAGCGCTCGCCCTCGACTCCCAGCTCCCCTATGCGCTGAACGTTCGTGCCGCGGTGCTGCTCGCGCAGCAGCGCCCCGATGAGGCGGCTGCAGCTTACGAGCGGCTGCTCGCCATCAAGCCGGACTTTCCGGAGGCATTCGGCGCGTGGCTGTACGCTCGCAGCCTGTGCTGCCAATGGCAGCACTACACGGCTGATCTGGAGCGCCTCGTGCAGGCGGTCGACGCCGATCAGGCGATCGTGCAGCCGCTGCAGCTGCTGGCGCTGTGTGACAGCCCCGGCACGCAGCTGCGCGCGGCGCGCGCCATCGCCGCAACGGTCACCACCCGCTAGCGAGGACCCTGCATCACTGCGGCGTTTCGCGCTGCAGGCAGGCCGTGTCACTCGGGCTGCAATTGAGCTCGCCCAGACCGGTGACGAACACATCGAGCCAGCTCAGCGCCGCCTGCGCCAGCGGCGCCGGATTGGCATTGGCCTGCTGCGCCGTGTTGGCGACCGAGGAGGTCTCGCTGCTCATCGTGCTGCCGGCGGTGCTCGATACGCTGCTCAGCGTCGCACCGAGGCTGCTGATCTGCGCCGGCACGCCCGTGGCCGTACCGCCGAACTGGATGTTGTTCACGTTGAGCACCGTCAGCGCGCCGATGTCGATGTTACCCGCCGCGGCAATGCCGGCGTCGCCGGCGTTGACCGTGCCCTCGGGCGCGTAGAGGTAGACGTTGCCCGCCGGCACACCGGGCAGCGTCTGGATCGTGCGGATGCCGCTGCCGGCGGCAGCGCCGGCAAAGCTCAGGGTGACAGTTCCGTCCTCGTTGATGACGACGGTCGGCGGCGGCGCGACCACCGAGGTCTGGGAGCCGCGGCCCGCATCGATGCTGCCCTGATCCGACCAGATCAGGATATTGCCGCCGCCCATCGTGAATATGCGCGAGTCGTTCACATCCACGTCGCCGTAGGTGTAGACGTTCACATTGCCCGCTTCCTGCGCGACGATACCGAGCTCTGAGGGCGGCTTGGCCGTGATGGTGGAGGGCTGATTCGCCAGGCCGACGTTCAGCAGTCCGCCGGGCACCAGCAGCGAGACATCGCCACCGTCGAGCGTGTAGATCTGCGAATAGGTCAGCGTCAGGTCGCCCGAGTACGGGTCGGCCGCGGCCCCCGACGCAGAGGAGGTGGGGTTGCTGCCGGGGAACAGCGCATCGATAGCCTTGTAGCCCTGCGAGTAACCGCCGCTCGAGCCGGTGCTGCCGGCCTCGCCCGAGGACTGCAGCGCCTCGAAGAACACCTGGTCCGTCAGCGCCAGCTGCTGGCTGCTGCTCAGGCCGGCAAACTCGGCGTCGGCCTGGGTGGCCGTCAGCCCGCTCTGACCGCTCAGCGACTCGACGTAGCTCACCAGCTGCTGCTGGTAAGTGCTCGACGGCTCGATGATCTGCTGCAGAAAGTTGCTGTAGTCCGGGTTCGCCCCCAGGCCGGCCATCATCGTGATGCTCGCGCCCGTGCTGCTGGTGAGATTGGCGTTGGTCAGATCGCCCGTCGTGGTGACGCCCTGAGAGATTCCCAGATTGATGCTGCCGCCCGCCAGGATATCCAGCTGGCCGGGCCCCCCGACCTCCACCTGCAGCCCGGCTGAGGTCTGCGCGAGCGTGTCGGTGTAGTTTCCCCCGGCCTCGATCAATGTCACGTCGCTGGGGTTGAGATTCTGGCCCAGGTACCCGAGATTATTGATGTTGCCGCCCGCCTCCACGATACCCGCCTTCGGCACCGAGACGTCGAGGTCATCGATATCCTGGCCGGCGACGATGAGGGCCGGATTCGGATCATCGATATGCGCGCCGCTCTGGAACGGCGTGCCCAGCAGATTCGCGATGCCGTCTGCGCCAGCCTGCGTGGACGCCGCCGTGTTCAGATCCGAGAGATAATCATCGGACATCCACAATTCCATGCCGTTGTTGACGATATTTTGCGCCGCGACGATCTCCAGCTGACCGTTGTCGGACGGGAACATCGCCGCGACGTTGGAAACCTGTCCACAGCAGTCCAGATTCACGTCTCCCGTAAGCGACTCCAGGGTCAGGCTTGCTGGGAGGGCGAGCAGAGCGTCCTGAGTGTTGGATGCCACCGCCGAATCGAGCCACTGCGGTGCGCCATTGGCGTCGACGTCACCCTGATTCAAGGTGACGCTTCCGGCCACACTCTGTACGCTGACCGCCGAATTCGCACCGTAGGTAAAGAATGCGTAGTCGGACGTCGCCGCGCCCAATGTGGGCTGCGCCAACGCGGTGGGATTCAGTATGCCGGCGAGCTGCGTATCTCCGGTCGTCCACACCGAGATCTGTGAATCGCCGAGCCACAGCAGCATACCGGGCAGGGGGGTCCCACAGTCTGTAGCGCAGGTCGCATCCGTACCGATGGAGCCTCCGGCACGCAGCGTGCCGGTACCCTGTGCGACGTAGAACTCGCTGCTGTTGATGTCCCCGCCCGCCGTGACGACCAGGCCGCCCCCGCCCCCCTGGACCGCGCTGCCGCTCGCGGACAATGCGGCGGGAAGGTAGCTGCTGGCGGTGGCAGCAGAAATCTCTCCGATGTTCCCGCCGGCCGTAATGGTGACATCTCCGCCGCCGAGCGCTGCCACATTCCAATCGAAGGCGCCGAGATTGACGCCCCAACCCCCGACGCCGCTCTTGTCGACGTAGGCCTGCCAGTCCGAAGCGCTGCCGACCGTGTTGGCGTCGTTCCCGCTGGAATCAGGCATGGCTCCAGTTGAGCCGAGTACATCCTGGCCCGCGCTGATCAGGATACTGCCGCCGTTACCAAGCACGCTGAAGTCGATCTGTTTCGTGTTCGTGGCAAGTTGATTGCCCACCGTGTAGACCGACGCGCCTTCGCCCAGCTGCACGTTGCCGGCGGCCACGAGATCGATGTCACCCGTACCGGTGGCAATCACGTCCCCGGCGCCGATCTGCAGGTTGGCAGTGTTCGAGGCGCTGTCCACGGACAGTGGGTTGCCGCTGGACAGATCCGCCCCGGCCACGAAGCGCAACGAACTCGAGGAGCCGGATTGGACGGTGATTTTGCTGCCCGAGGTGACGATGCCATCGGTAATGCTTCCGTCGATGGTCACGCCTCCGGTGGCGCGTACGGTCAGATCGATAGGAAGATAGCTGCTGCCCAGCAATGTCGGCAGGTTGAGCGCCTGGGTGAGGTCGACAGTGCCGTTGACGTCGAACTCCAGGCCCGGCTCGACGGCCACCGTCTGCCCCGGGGTGGCAAGATTCAATCCGCTGATCGTCGTCGCGCCGGTAGCTCCAAAAGTCGACACGTACGACACGATATCGTTCTGCAGCGTGGTCGAATCGAGCGTGCCCGTGATGACACCCGGGTTATACACCGGCTCGAGGATCGCCTGGTCGACGCTGACATTCGCACCATTCGCCTGCACCTGGGCGGACGTGGTCGGCGCGCCGTCCGTCACGACGTCCGGGGCGCGCAGCAGCAGCTGCCCGGCCCCCTCGCCGACGGCCTGGATGGTGCTGCCACTGTCCAGCACGATGTCGCCACTCTCGGTGGACAGCTCGATCTGTCCGCCGAAGCCGTTGCTGCTATCGCCATTGGCCTCGAGCAGCGCGGTCGACTCCAGCACCACGTCGCCGGTCCCCGCGTACAGTCCGATGCTCCCGCGCTGCGTGCCCGACGGCGCGTCCAGCGTGCCGGCGATATCGATCGTGCCGGTATCCGCCGTCAGCGTGATCGACTGGGCTGTCAAGGCGCCGCCGGTGGCGCCCGCCGCCGGTAGATCCAGGTCGCCGCTGTTTACGCGGATGTTGATCGCATCATCGAACCCACCGCTGGTCAGGCTCGCCACCAGCGGGGACAGGCCGTTCGTCAGCGACCCCGCATCGAGCGTAAAGCTGCCCCCGGACCCGGCGGTGCTCGCGCTGCCGCTGAGTACGGCGTTAGGGTCGATGGTCGTCGCAGCGCCACTCGAGATCGAGATCGCACCGGCCGGCGCGCTGCCCGCGCCCGCAACGCTGAGCTGCGAACCGGCCGCGACTGAGACATTGCCTGCGGCCGTGATGTCGATCGTTCCGCCGGCTGCTCCGACGCTCTGACCGAGCACCGGCACCAGAATGCCCGCCGCATCGACGTCGGCGCTCGCAGTGCCCGAGCCCAGTACGACGTCGCCCGTGCTCGCCTGCAGGGAGATAGTCCCCGCCGGCACTATGATCGTGCCGGAGTCCTGCAGGCTCTGCGCCTGCAGCGAGAGATTGCCTCCCAATGAGGAGGTCAGGGTCACGGGGGCGGCGGCGGTGCCATTCTGCGAGATCTGCAGCGCCCCGTCCGGCACCGAGATCGTCGTGCTCGCACCACTGGCGGCCGTCAGCTCGGCGGCGGCGATCGAGACATTGCCGCCAGCAGTCAACCCGCCCGTGCCTTCGCCCGCGACCGCACCCGTCACCGTGGCGCTGGTCTGCGCGGTGCCGTTGATCGATAGATATCCCGGTCCGATATCGAGCGTGTCGGCGACCAGATCAAGGGTGCCCGTGCCGGCGGTCGGCGCCGCCGCGCTGCTGCCGACGCCTCCGAGCGTCAGCGTTTGAGCCGTAAACGCCGAGGTGCACGCGGCACAGTCGTTGATCGAGGCGCCGATCAGCGTGATCGCTCCGATCGCGGGCGCCCCTGCACTGTTCGTACCGCCAAGCGCGACCGGCACGAGCAGGTCGATCGTGCTGGCGCTGGCGAAGCGCAGCGAGCCGGCCTGCTGCATCGAAGCCAGCAGGGTCGGATCGATCGTGAGCGTGTCGCTCGACGTACCGCTGCCCGAAAATGCGATGCTGCTCGAGGCCAGTGACCACTCGGCGCCCTTGCCCTCGATGCTGCCGGCGATCGTGACGCTGCCCGGAGCATCCAGCGCGATCGCGCCCTGTGAGCTCAGCGTAGCACCGGCCGCGATATCGATCGAACCGGTGGTGGTCGCGCTCCCCGACGAGCGGTCGGCGATCGGCAGTGTCGTGTCGGACACGGCCAGCAACGCGGCTCCGGAATTGCTCAAGGTCAAGTCCGTGGCCGATGGCGCGCTGCTCGGGGCTGCGGCGCCGGAAAGCCCCGAGTTGGACGCCACGGTGGCGCCGGATTGCACGTCGATCGATTGGTTGGCAACCGCCAGCACCGTGCCGGCATTGAGCGTGGCGCCACCGTCGACGGTGACGGTGTTTGCGGTGACGCAGATAGCAGCGGCGCACGCAGAGCCGGTGGCGTTCAGCACTCCTCCGAGCACCAACTCGCCGGCGTCCCAGCCGTCGAGCACCGGCGCGGCGATGGCGGTGCTGCTGGCCGGCGTCGCACTCGTCGACGCCGTGATCTCCAGGGTCGCCCCCGGCGTGCTCACATCAATCGTCGCCGCCGAACCGCCGCTCGCGGCACCGGCCAGCACCTGGCCCTGGGCTGCCAGCGCCACACTGGCGGAAAGAGACAGTGTGCCGGCGTCCGCGGGCACCAGGACGCTGGTTGTAGTACCGCTGGCCTGTGCCGCCGCCGGGAAGTAGCTCGAGGCCGTGGAGATGAGGAATTGATCCAGCGATTGGGCGTAGCTGCCCGACCAGACCGCGAATCCGGTATAGCCGGAGCTCGTCTGCAGTCCCGTATCGCCGAAAGTCATGTAGCCTGCGACCACTGGGGTACCGTCCGCCAGAGAGGGCAGCGCACCCGCGGACACGCTCTGCTCATTGGGTTCCGCCTTGATCAGATAGGCTCCCGGCAGCAGCGCGTAGCTCGCGGGTAGCAACGGATAGTATCCGGCCGCCAGTCCACTCACCCCGCTGAGGTAGACGCTCTCGCCGGTGCTCAGGCCGTATTGGTTGGTCTCCTCGGCGTCGTAGGCGGCGTACTGGTCGAGCGTCGAGGGCAGAATCGCATAGTAGCCGCTGCCCGCGACCAGCTGGTCGACGCTGCCGCCGGTCCCAGGTACCCACTCATAGGCCTGCAGATCCCCGCCGCCCTGCACATTGATGGTAGAGCCGGACTCGAGGTTCAGCGTCGGTGCGTTCAGGGTGACACTGCGGGCAGGCACCGCGCTGACGGCGTCACCGGTGGTGATGCCGTTGACGTTATAGATCCACTGCTGCCCGTTGAGCTGCGTCTGGCCATAGGGCAGGGTCAGCCCGTCCGGGCTGACCGAGATGAGGCTGCCCGGCTCGAGCGTCAGCGCAGAGCTGGCACTCAGGGTGATCGAGCCGAACGGCGCCAGGATAGTACCGCTATCGGTAATATTGCCCGCGTTGATGGTCAGTGAACCGCCAACCGACAGCGGCACGCCCGGTGAGGCGGAGGACTGAGCGATATCGACCGTACCGCCCGCGTTGATGGTGTAGCTGACATCGGTGGCCGGATAGAGCCGTGCAGCGTCGATGGTCAGGTCGCCCGCAACATTCAACACGCCATCGAGGATCAGGCTCGCAGTGTTGGCGGCGGAGTACGCGCCCTCCACGGGCAGCAGCTGCACGTCCCCCGAGCTCGTGAACGTGGCGCTCTGCACGCCCTGCAGCGTCGTATTTCCGTAGAGGCCGATCTCCTGCGCCGACACGTCCAGGCTGCCACTCCCGGCCGCGGTCGTGCTCGCCGTCGCGTCGGAACTGTTGCCTATCTGGACGTACGGCGCGCTGAGCGAAGCGCTGATCCCTGGAGCGACCACGATCGAGGGCGTATCCAGCGAGATCTGCCGCCCCATCGACAGCGAGGCATTCGTGTCCAGATCGATGGCGCCGTCGGCTTGCAGGGTGAGTGAATCGATGCCCGACTGCTGCAACTGGGTAATCCCGAGCACGGCCAGATCATCGGCCGCCGCTGACGGCGAGTCGCCGGCGGTGCTGGGAACCAGCTCAATGGTCAGGGGGCCGCTGCCCTCGTTCGCACCGGTCAGATTCGTCATCGTCAGGTACAGATCGAGGGACCCC
>JASHSK010000111.1 GCA_030038755.1 Gammaproteobacteria bacterium | reverse complement strand
CGATGGCGGGCCTGCAAATTGTGCCGCCCGTATAGCCCGCGCGAGGCGGCTGCGTGTACAGTGCTGGCTCGGCGGGGATGGGCGGATAATTCTCCATGAAACAGCCGGGCCTGTTTGCGACCAAACCGGTCGCCGACTACCAGCAGGAAGCTGCGAGCAAGCACCTCGTGAGGGCGCTGGGCATCCCGGCGCTGATCACCTTCGGCATTGGCGGAATCATCGGGACCGGCATCTTTGTGCTCACCGGACTCGCCGCGGCCCAGCATGCCGGGCCGGCCATTGTCATCTCGTTCGTGCTCGCAGGTATCGGCTGCATGTTCGCGGGACTGTGCTACTCCGAATTCGCCGCCATGGTACCGGTATCCGGCAGCGCCTACGCTTACAGCTACGCCACGCTCGGCGAGTTCACTGCCTGGTTCGTCGGTTGGAACCTGGTGCTCGAATACATGGTGGCCTCCGCAGTGGTCGCCGTCGGCTGGGCCCGCTACGCAGTCAAGCTGCTGCAGGATCTGGGTATCAATTTCCTGCCGACCAAGCTCAGTTCCGCGCCTTTCGCGACCATGTCGTCCGACAGCCTGCAACTTCACTTCACCGGCGCCTGGATCAATCTGCCGGCCGTGTTCATCGTCGTGCTGGCGACAGCACTGTGTTACAAGGGCATTCGCGAATCCGCGATCGTCAACACGATCATCGTGGTGATCAAGGTCAGCATCGTCGTGGCGGTGATCGTGGCGGGCGCGTTCTACATCGATACCGCGCACTGGGTGCCGTATATCCCCAGGAACACCGGCGTATACGGACAGTTCGGTTGGAGCGGCATTTCGCAGGCCGCCGCCATCATCTTCTTCGCATACATCGGGTTCGATGGAGTCTCCACCGTGGCGCAGGAAGCCAGGAACCCAGCGCGCGGCATGCCGATCGGCATTCTGGGCAGCCTCGGCATCTGCACCGTGCTGTACGTGCTCATGTCCGCGGTGCTCACGGGGCTGGTGCCCTACCCGCGCCTGAACGATGCCGCACCGGTAGCCGCCGCGCTCGAGGCGCACCCGCAGCTGCTATGGTTGACGATCTGGGTCGAGATCGGCGCGCTGCTCGGTCTGACCTCGGTGATCATCACGTTGATCATCCCGCAGGCACGCATCTGGCTGACGATGTCGCGTGACGGCCTGCTGCCCAAGGTGTTCGGCGCGGTGCACCCGCGCTTCCACACGCCGCACGTCTCCACGCTGATCACTGGCATTCTCGCAGCGGTGATCGGCGGATTGATGCCGATCGATATCCTCGGAGAGCTGGTCTCCATCGGCACGCTGGTCGCGTTCATCGTGGTATGCATCGGTGTGCTGGTGCTTCGCTACACGCGCCCGGATCTCATCCGACCCTTTCGCGTGCCGGCCGTCTGGCTCACGTCCCTGCTGGGCGTGGGCTTCTGCGGCTGGATGGCCTACTCGCTGCCGAACGCAACCTGGTGGCGGCTGCTGCTGTGGAGCGTGATCGGCTTTGCGATCTATTTCGGCTACAGCTATCGGCACAGCCGGCTGCGCCGGCCCGAGCCTGCGCCGCTCGATCCGGACAGCGCCGTATCGCCCACGCACTCGTCGTAGGCGCACGCATCGTTGCAGGAGTGTCTTCCATGAGAGTCGGCTTCCTGGGCCTGGGGCGCATGGGCTCGGCCATGGCCGGGCGGTTGCTGGCCGCGCAGGGCTCGCTGGCCGTCTACGACCTGGATGCGCGGCAGACCGCGCGACTGGCGGCTGCGGGCGCCACGGTTCGCGGCAGCATCCGCGAGCTGGCGGCCACGTGCGACGTGGTCATCAGCATGCTGCCCAATGACGAGTCACTGCGGGCGGCGGTGATCGGCGCCGATGGCCTGACGGCCGCACTCGCTGCGGGAGCCATCCACATGGTCTGCGGCACGCACGGCGTGCAGGTCATCGAGGAGATCCTGGCGGCGCATCGCGCCGCCGGTCAGGTGCTGGTGACCTGCCACGTGCTCGGCCGGCCGGAGCTGGCCGCCAGCGGCAAGCTCGGACTGGTGCCGGCGGGTCCCGCCCGGGCGATCGAAGCGCTTCGCCCGCTGCTGGCCATCCTGGGCGAGCGCGTGTTCGAGGCCGGTGAGAATCCGCTGTCCTCCACCGCGATCAAAATCGCCAACAATTACGTGCTCGGCTGCGCCATCGAGGCGATCGGCGAGGGCATGGCGCTGGTCCGCAAGTACGGCGTGGATCCGCAGGTGTTCTACCGCGTGATGGTCGAGGGCCTGTTCGACTGCACGGCCTACCGTGCCTACGCGGACATCATCGCCAAGTGCGACTGGAGCCGTGTGGGGGCCACGGCGGTGATCGGACTGAAGGACGCGGCGCTCTCGCAGGAGGCGGCGCGCAAGGCGGGGATCTCACTGCCGAGCCTCCCGCCCTGGCAGGAGCATCTGCAGCGAGCCATCGCGCGCGGCGAAGCAAACCTCGACTGGTCGGTGATGGGCCGCGAGCAATTCCGCGAAAGCGGCCTCGAGTAGCTCAGGGCAGGTTGTCGACCGGATGCCGCGTGGTCGCGGGCATCAGGTGCTCGGCCCGCAGGCCGCAGTCGAGCGCCGCGGCGCTGGAGATGTAGATCGACGAGTAGGTGCCGACGACGATGCCGATGATCAGTGCGAGCGAGAAGCCCCGCAGCACCGGGCCGCCGAGCACGTAGAGCGCCACCACGACCAGCAGCGTCACGACCTTGGTCATGATGGTGCGCGACAGTGTCTGATTGATCGACTGGTCCAGCACCACCAGCGGCTCGAGACGGCGCGCCACGTGGAAACGCTCGCGGATGCGGTCGAATACCACCACCGTGTCGTTGAGCGAGTAGCCGATGACCGCCAGCATGGCGGCGACGACGGTCAGGTCAAAATTGGTGCGCGTGATCGAGAACGCCCCGAGCACCAGGATCGGGTCGTGCAGCACCGCGAGAATGGCGCCCAGCGACAGCCGCCAGGTGTGGAAACGGAATGCGATGTAGCCGAAGATCAGCAGCAGCGTGGCGATCAGCGCCTGCGTGGCGCTGCGCTCGAGCTCGCCGCCGACCTGCGGACCGATGTCCTGCACCTGCTGGATCTGCACGCGATTGTCCACGCCGTCCAGGATTTTCTCGATGCGCGCGCGTACCGCTTCGGTGCTCAGCTTCGTGGGCGGCAGGCGGATGGCGATGGTATTCGCGCTGCCGAACACCGTCACCTGGACGTCCGGATAGCCGGCGCTCGCCAGTGCCGCACTGACGGCATCGCGATTGGCCGGACCGGGGAAGCTCGCCTGCACCGTCACCCCGCCGGTGAAATCGACTCCGAGGTTTAGCCCGCGCGTCGCCAGCGACACGATTGAGATCAAAACCAGCACCAGCGACAGGCCATACCACACCTTGCGGGTGTGCATGAACGGGAAGTTGGTGGTGCGGTGAAAGAACTCCACGTCTGTCCTCGATCCTGTTGAATATCAACCCGATAAGTGACGGTCAGCCATCAGCTCCGGCCGCCGCTGCCGCGCCGACGCTGTCCGGCCACGGCAGTCCCTGCGGCCGCCGAGCCCCCGGCCGCCGAGCCCGCCGCCACACCCGCGCGTCCGCTGACGGCGCCGGAAGCAGCTGCGGTCTGAGGGTCTGCGAGCGGCGCCCCGCTCGGGTGCCGCGGACGCCAGCCGATCGACAGGTGCTGGATTTTGCGACGCCCGCCGTACATCAGCGTGATCAGGGCGCGGCTGCCCGTGAGCGACGTGAACATCGAGGTCGCGATGCCCAGCACCAGCACGATGGCGAAGTTCTTGACCGGTCCGGTCCCGATGACGTACAGCGCCAGACCGGCGATGCCCGCCGTGACGTTGGAGTCCGCGATCGCCGAGAACGCCTTGTCGAAACCGGCGCGGATCGCCGCCTGCGGCGTGATGCCGTTGCGCGGCTCCTCGCGGATGCGCTCGTAGATCAGCACATTGGCATCCACCGCGATGCCCACCGTCAGGATGATGCCGGCGATGCCCGGCAACGACAGCGAGGCGCCCAGCACCGACAGCAGCGCCGCCAGCAGCACCACGTTGGCCAGCAGCACTGCGTCGGCCACCAGGCCGAAGGCATGGTAGTAGACCACCATGAACACGAACACCGCGGTCATGCCGATCACGAGGGCACGGATGCCCTTCTCGATGTTGTCCGTCCCGAGCGAAGCGCCGACGGTCTGCTCCGACACGACTTCCACCGGGGCGGCCAGCGAGCCGGAGCGCAGCAGCAGCGCCAGTTGGTTCGCTTCGCCCTGACCCAGTCCGGTCACCGTGAACTGTGGTCCGAATACACCCTGGATCGTCGCGTCGTTGATCACCTTCTCGCTGACGTTCTCGCGACTGATCTTCTTGCCGTTCACTTCCACCTGCTCGCGGCTTCTCTCGATGTAGACGACCGCGAGGTGATGGCCGACGTTCTCACGTGTGGTGCGCAGCATCGAGGCGGCGCCGCGCGCATCCAGGCGGATGTCGACCTCCGGGCCCTGCTGACCGCTGTTCGAGACCGCCTGCGTGAGCTCGTCGCCCGTCACGACGATGTCGCGCTTGAGCAGGATCGGGGTGCCATCCGTCATCTTGTAGAGCTTGTCGCCCAGGGGCACCTGTCCGCTCTGCTGCGCCTGGAAGGCGTTGTTCTGCTCGTCCTGCAGGTGAAACTCGAGGGTCGCGACCTTGCCGAGCAGATCCTTCACCTCCGCCGAGTTCTGTACGCCCGGCAGCTCCACGACGATGCGATCGAGCCCCTGTTGCTGCACGACCGGCTCCGACACACCCATCTCGTTGACGCGGTTGGTCAGTGTCGTGAGGTTCTGCTCGATCGCGTACTGCTCGCGCGTGGTGATCTGCGCCGGAGTCAGCACCATGTCCACCACCGGACCGTTCGAGCCTGCGGACTCGCTGAAATCGAGCGTGTTGTCGGTTTTCTTCAGCGAGGCGAGCGCCGCGCCGGTGTCGGCACCGCGTGGCAGGTGCACGGCCAGGCCATTGGGAGTGCCGCCCGGACCGTCGTTGAGTGTCGTGATGTCGGTCAGCGACAGATGATCGTCCGCGAGCTGGCGCCGGAAGCCCTGCTCATAGCTGCCGAGCAGTTGCGAGACCGCACTGTTCACGTCGACCTGATAGAGCAGATACAACCCGCCGCGCAGATCCAGCCCGAGCGGCATCGGCTTGAGACCCATGGCGCGCATCCAGCTCGGGGAGCGCGAGGCCGACGAGGGCGCGGAGCTGAAGGTGTCCGACAGATTGTTGTCGACCGCATCGCGCGCGCGCAGTTGCGCCGCGACCGTGTCGAAGGTGAGGACCAGCCGCCCACCCTGCAGGTAGTCGCGCTTGATGGGAATGTGCTGCTGCGCGAGCAGCTGCTCGACGGTCTGCTGTGCGGTGGCATCGACCGGCGCCTGGCTCTTGAGCGCCACCTGCAGGGCCGGCTCAGTACCGAATACGTTCGGCAGCGCCAGCAGCAGCCCGAGCAGCACCACCCCCAGGACCATCCAGTATTTCCAGCGCGGGAATTCCAGCATGATTCGGCCCCGACCTCAGGCACTCTTCAGGGTGCCCTTGGGCACCAGCTGCGTGACCTGCGCCTTCTGCACTTTGACACGCACCCCGTCGGAGATCTCGAGGGTGATGAAGCTGTCGCCCACTTCGGTGATACGGCCCAGAATCCCGCCGGTGGTCACCACCTCATCGCCGGTGGCCAGGCGGGAGATCATCGTCTGCTGATCCTTCATGCGCTTCTGCTGCGGGCGGATCAACAGGAAGTAGAACACCGCCACGAGCGCCACCAGAATGACGATCTGGCTGTAACCGCCCCCCAGGGCGCCGCCGCCCGTACCCTGGGCGAGCGCGTCGCTGATCAATAAACTCATGCTGGCCTCATGCTTGGTGCCAAAGCGCCGTGATTCGGGCGTCGCGCCCGGGCGCGGCCGATGCCCGCAGTTTCCGCGGTTCCCGTACCGTCCTGCAAGGCGGCGGCATTATGCCACAGGCGTCGCGGAACGCCGGGGAAGCGCCGCCATGCGCGCGGCCAGCGCCGCAAGCCCGCCGGCGGCGATCGCGGCGCGGATCCGGTGCATCAGCTGCAGGTAGAAAAACAGGTTGTGCAGCGTGGCCAACCGTACCCCGAGAATCTCATTGCAACGGTCCAGGTGGCGCAGGTAGGCACGCGAATAGTGCGCGCAGGTCGGGCAGCCGCACTGCGGGTCGATCGGACCGGTGTCGCGCTGATACGCCGCGTTGCGGATATTGATGATGCCTGCGCTCGTGAACAGGTGGCCGTTGCGGGCATGGCGCGTGGGCATAACGCAGTCGAACAGATCGACCCCGCGGGCGACGGCCGCGACGATATCGTGTGGATAACCGACCCCCATGAGGTAGCGCGGCCGGTCCGCCGGCAGGTGCGGCGTCACGGACTCCAGAATCTGCAGGCGCTGCTCCTCCGGCTCCCCCACGGCAAGCCCCCCGATGGCGTAGCCGGCAAAGCTTCGCTGGGTGAGCAGCTCGAGCGACTCCAGCCGCAGGTCCGGGTACATGCCGCCCTGGACGATTCCGAACAGGTGCCCGGGCGGTGCGCCGTGGGGAGCCTCGGCCCCCGCACCGTAGTAGTGGTCATGGGAGCGCAGCGCCCAGCGCATCGAACGCTGCATCGATTCGCGCGCCTGCTCGCGGCTCGCCGGATAGGCCGTGCAGTCGTCGAACGCCATCGCCACATCCGAGCCGAGCGAGCGCTGCACGTCCATGGATATCTCGGGTGTCAGACGCACGGCGGCGCCGTCCACGGGTGAGCGAAAGCTGACTCCCTGCTCGTCGATGCGCCGCAGCCGCGCGAGGCTGAAGACCTGGAAACCTCCCGAATCGGTGAGGATCGGACGCCGCCAGCCCATGAAGCCGTGCAGCGCGTCGCGGTGCAGGGCGACGATCTCGGCGCCCGGCCGCAGCATCAGATGAAACGTGTTGGCGAGCACGATCTGCGCGCCGACGCCATCGAGCTCCTCGGGGCTCATGGCCTTCACGGTCCCATAGGTCCCCACGGGCATGAAGGCCGGCGTCTCGATCGCCCCGTGCGGCAGCGTCAGGCGGCCCAGGCGCGCCGCACCGTCCATCGCCCGCACCTCGAACGGCGGCATGACGGGGCTCACCGCGCCTCGGCGTTCGGCCATATCAGCATGGCGTCACCGTAGCTGAAGAAACGGTAGCGCTCGCGCACCGCGTGCGCGTAGGCATCGAGCACCAGGGCTCGTCCGGCAAAGGCTGCCACGAGCATCAGCAGGGTCGACTGCGGCAGATGAAAATTGGTCAGCAGGGCATCCACCACGCGGAACCGGAAGCCGGGGCGGATGAAGAGCCGCGTATCACCGGCCGCCGGTACCAGCGGCGCAGCCACGCTCGCCTGCAGCGCCGCCGACTCGAGCGCCCGCGCCACCGTCGTGCCCACGGCGATGATGCGCCCGCCCGCTGCGCGCGCACGCGCGATCGCCGCCGTGGCGCTCTCATCGACCCGGTAGCGCTCGGCGTGCATCACGTGATCCTCCAGCGCCTCGGTGCGCATGGGCTGGAAGGTGCCCGCTGCCACGTGCAGGGTGACGTACGTACGTTCAATCCCTCGCGCCGCGCACGCCTGCAGCAGCGCTGCATCGAAATGCAGGCTGGCCGTGGGCGCCGCGACCGCCCCGGGCACGCTGGCCCACACGCTCTGGTAGCGCTCGCGATCGCCCTCATCGGCTGCCCGCTCGATGTATGGCGGCAGCGGCACCCGGCCGTGGCGCTCGAAGAACACCACCGTGTCCTCGGGCAGCTCGACCTCCCAGAACTCCCCGTGGCGTGCCAGCAGCGCGATGGGCCCGCCATCGCTGTGCACGCTCGTGCCGACACGCACGGCGCGACTGTCGCGCAGTTGCACGAGCGCGCGGCGAGCGGCGAGCGGCCGCTCGAGCAGCAGCTCGAGCCGGCCGCCGGAGGACTTGCGCGCCGGCAGGCGCGCGGGCAGTACCCGCGTGTCGTTCAGCACCAGCAGGTCGTGGGCGGCCAGCAGCCCCGGCAGCTCGCGCACATGAGCATCGCGCCAGCGCCCGGCACGGCCATCGAGCGCCAGCAGCCGACTCGCCGAGCGCTCGGGCAGCGGCGCCTGAGCGATCAGCTCCGTGGGCAGCTCATAGTCGTAATCGCCGCGGTACGCGCCCACGGCCGTACCGTGGCGCACGGATGCCTGCCTGTCGTTGGGGGTTGTGGCCTCGCTCGGAGTCGAACCGAGATGGGCAGGCCCGGTCGATATTGAGTCGACTGCCATATGTTCCAATATATTGATATCTAAGGGTAAATATGACTTTGGCATTTCACGGGCCTGCGCGTCGGGCACGCGATTCCAGCTTTTTCCGGCTGACTCCGCAAGCCAACCTCGTGCAGGCTGCAACAGCTCGTCCAAGCGGTCGAAAAGCTGCGGCAGGCCACGGCTCGGCAGCCTGGCCGAGAAATCCCCGGTGCACCGGGTGTTGAATCCTCAGATCCGCATTCGGACGCGGATCGCACTGTGACGAAGCGGATCGCACTGTGACGAAGCGGATCGCACCGTGACGAATGGGATCAGGGTTCTTGGGCTCCGAGCGCTGCTGATCTGTCACCGGGAATGACCTGCTGCGCGCCGTAGCTCGTCGTCGACACGAGATGCTCCGACTCGAGGGCCGAGACTGCCCTGCCCGTGCCGACAGACGCGTACCAATAGAGGCGCTCTTCGTGAGCGTAGGGGAGCAGGGTTGTCGGGTCGGTGACGATGCGTGCTTCGATGGAGGCAGAGTAATCTCTGAAATCTCTGAAATCCGGCAGCTGGGCGCGCGTGTCGGCCATCACGCGATCCAGTGCCTGCCTGTCCGGAGTCGCCCGCAGGACGATCTCGACGCACGCTGCGTCCGTTGCCCCCGCGGTGCATGGAACCGTGCGCGTGAAGGCGAACTCGATCTGGTGTTGAACCACGACTCGGGGAATGCCGGGAAGGGATAGCGGAGCAGCGATCTCGTACCAGACTCCCTGCTCGAGCGTCGCACCGATCCACATGGCGGTCTCCAGATCGTAGTTCTGTGCCGCGGCGGCCTCGAGCAGACCGGGTGACAGGAATGCGCTCATCATCTCGACGGCATCCTGCGTCAGCTGGCGCGCCTTGGGTCCCGGGGGGGCACGAGCTCGGATGAGGGCCGCTGTCCTTGTGTCGAGCTCGGATGCGAACGCGTCGGAATCCACCGCGCCCTCGAACTCTCCGCCTGCGCTCACCTGATAGCTCGGTTCCGGCAACCGGGCTGGAGGAAAGAAGATCCCGAAGTCCTTTGAAGCATCGCTCGTCGGCCAGACGCCGGGCATGTACTGAGTCAAGGGATGCGCGTACGAAACGTTCCAGCCGCCGCCCTGGCCCACGCTGACGTGACGCTCGAGAATCGCTGTCGCACGGCTCTGCACCACCTGATCGTCTTCCAGACGCTCACGGTGATTTTCAAGGGTGACCCTGGCCTCGGCCACGCGCCAGGCGAACTTGAAGGTCGCTCGTCGCGTCGGGAAGTGCTGCATGAGCGCGGCGATCTGTGTGGGACCGGCCGGCTTATCCTGCCATGCGAGCATCAGCCGGTAGTTCTCCTCGGCGTCGCTCCGAAAGCCGTATTCCCAGTCCATGTCGAGCGCCGCCCGCAGGGTTGCCATCGCCTCCTTGACCTCGCCGAGCCGGTGCAGGGCAACGGCCGCGTCGAACTGCATGATGACCATCGAGCGATAGTCGAACACGTTGCGGTACAGCTCGACCGCGCGCAGCGCCGCGGTGACGGCCGAGCGTAGCTCGTCTGCACGACCCGCGCCGCCGCCACACTCGGTTCGCGCGAGGTGCAGGCGATACTCGAGGTCGCTCACGCGCGCCCAGCCGTCGGGGAACATGACACGCGCGTCGGCACTGGACTCGACGCTGGCGAGTTGAGCCTGTGCGTCCTGCAGACGCTGCGCGCAGGGGCCCGGTGCGCCGTTCAGAAGAAACTCTGCATAGGCGAGCCGTTCGTTGAGCACCGCGGGTGAGGTCGGATGGGTCCGCCCGATGCGGGCGATCGTCTTCTCGAAATCGATCGATCTGGGCTCGCCCTTCGGTGCCTGAGAGTTCACCGCAGCGCACGAGCACGCGAGCAAGCTGCTCAGCGCGCAGAGGACTGAAAGACGGGTGTTCACCCGGTGCGGAAGAACTGCCCCGCGTGCCCGGACATCGAGGCGCGGCCCTCAGTCGATTGGCGCGATCGGTTCGGCGTTGAGCTTGACTCTGACCTTGACCGCCGTCGTGCAACCGTACTGCCAGTAGTAGTCATCCGGAGATGCCCGCTCCACGGGGTTGCTCTCCAAGATGCAAAGCGGCGCCGGCATCTCGTTGGCACAGCTTGCGGCGTTCTGCCCGCAACGATCAGCAACTTCGACGGGATGATGCCCAGGTCGATGCAGCGGATGATGCGGTCGTCCGGGATGTGGCTGGAATCGATCCATCACACGTGTGGCGGCCGCGGCACTTCCCCTTGGAGGACCCAGCGCCAGCGTGTCCCGGGCACCGTGCTCGGCCAGTGGCGTTGCGCCCGCGCGAGCCACACCGGCAGACTCGTAGCCGACGACGCCGTATCCGCCGCGAGCGGCGTACACACCGTGGCCGATATCGCTGCCGTAGCCGCCGCGGCTTCCGTAACCGCCGCCTCCATAGGAGTGGCCACCGCCGGCACCTCCGCCGCCCCCGAAGTGCGCGCCACCGCCTCCGCCCCCGCCATGTCCGGAGCCCGCTCCGCCTCCCGAGCCAGCGCCGCCAGCGCTGCCCCCGGAGCCTGCGCCGGATGAGCCGCTGCTCGCGCCGGATGAAGCGCCACCGCCGCCCGAAGTGCTGCCAACGCTTGCCGCCGATGCGGCGGCGGACGCGATCAGGGCAATCGCAGCGGTGAAGGTGATGAGGTGGGTGCGAAACGAAACAAGGCAGGTACGCATGAGCCTGTCTCCCGAAGGATAGCGCTTCTAAACTACGTCCCCGCTTCAGATACTACATTGATCGGTGTTTGGGTGGAATTAATGTTGATTCACTGGTCGTTCATTAAAAACACCCACTGATCGCCTGGCGCAAAGCTGACATAGGTCCCTCTCAGACTGACATAGGTCCCGCTCAGAAAGGCGTGTACCAGTCCCAACTGCGGAAAGTTGCCGCTGCTGGAAACGCCCCACCGGGGCAAGCGGCACGGGCAGGAATCGCAGCGTCGCCGCTGAAGCCATCACGCGCCAGCGGCGCTCGAGGAAAGGGAATGGTGCCCCCGGTCGGAGTCGAACCGACACGCTATCGCTAGCGGTGGATTTTCTTCCTACTTCGGCTTTCGCCGCCGCCGCTGCGCGGCGTTCGTAGTCTGGAGCACGCCTTCACCATGGCCTTGCGGCTTTAGGTGCCCGCCGTCTGCTCTCTACACCTTCCCCCCTTCTCGACGAAGTCTCGGGGCTTGGCTCGGCGTTAGCTCGGATTCTGTCCAGGGCCTTCACCGAGTTTGACGGGCTTCGCTTTCGGGCTTTCGCCTGAAAGGCTCAAATTTCAGTCGCTTGAGTCCACTGCGTCTACCAGTTCCGCCACAGGGGCACGAGGCCTTTTGAGTCGACTGCGTCTGCCAGTTCCGCCACGAGGCCCCGACCGTAGCGCCGGGCGGCGTGCCGCGGCGGCGCCGGGAAAGGTACGATACCGCAACCGGTCATGAAATACTGTCCAGCCTGCGGCCAACCGGTGGAGATGCGCGTCCCCGCCGGCGACAACCGTCCGCGCGCGGTGTGTGTCGCGTGCGCGGCCATCCACTATGAGAATCCGCGCATCGTGGTGGGCTGCGTGCCCGAATGGCAGGGGCGCATTCTGCTGTGTCAGCGCGCCATCCTGCCGCGTCGCGGCTTCTGGACCACTCCGGCCGGGTTCTTCGAGCTCGGTGAGACGCTGCAGGACGCCGCGGCGCGCGAATCGCTCGAGGAGGCGCAGGTGCGCGTGGCGATCGGCTCCCTGCTGGCGGTCACCCACGTGCTGCACGCGGCCCAGGTGCACATGACCTTTCGTGCCCGCATGCTCGACGAGCACTTCGGCGTCGGGGCCGAAACCCTGCAGGTGGGGCTGTACGAGGAGCGCGAGATCCCCTGGGACCGTATCGCTTTCCCGAGCATCGACTTTGCGCTGCGCTGCTATTTCGAGGACCGCCGCGCTGCGCGCGAGTCACTGCACTTCAACACCGTGGAGCGACCGCTCGACAGATCGGAGACCTGAGCGCCGCACGCGTCGCGCATCAGCCACGAGTCCCGCCTACCGTCGTGCGTCCTGCGGGACATGAGCTTATGCCCTGGCAGGCCATTTCGACGCCGGCGGGCACTTTGAAGCGATCGGCCCGGCCGCGTATCCTTACTGTTTTTGAGCGTACCTTTAAGAAGCGGAGCTGCAATGACCTTCGTCGTGACCGAAAACTGCATCAAGTGCAAGTACATGGACTGCGTGGAGGTCTGCCCGGTCGATTGCTTCCACGCCGGCCCGAATTTCCTGGTCATCGACCCGGACGAGTGCATCGACTGCACGCTCTGCGAGCCCGAGTGCCCGGTGGAGGCGATTTTCTCCGAGGAGGAGCTGCCCAAGGGGCAGGAGCAGTTCAAGAAGCTCAACGCCGAGCTGGCCAAGCAGTGGCCGGTCATCACCGAGAAGGGCCCCCCGCCCGAAGACGCCAAGGAGTGGGAGGGCAAGCCCGACAAGCTCAAGCTGCTCGAGCGCTGAAGCGGCCTGGGCGCCGGAACCGGCCCGGCCCCCGCAGCGTGCGCGCCGATCGGTGGACGCGCGTGAGGGGGCGGCTTCAGTTGCTGGCGGGCTGCTGGTCGGAGGTCGGCGCGCGCTCGCTGTCCTGCAGAGCCGTGAGCAGGTCTTTCGGATTCAGATAGCCGCCGACGAGGGTTCCGTTGGCCGCCACGATCGCGGGAGTGCCCTCGATCCCGACCGCCTCACCCAGCGCGTATTCGCGTGCCACGGGATTGTTGGGACAGATCCTGGCCGACAGTGGCTCGCCGAGTTTGGCGCGCGTCAGCGCCGCGTGCCGATCCGCCGAACACCATACCTGCTCGGCCTTGTACCACGAGGAGGTGTTCGGGCCGGTGCGCGGGAAGAACACATAGCGCACTTCGATGCCCAGCTGGTTGTAGTCCGCGATCTGCCCATGCAGCGCGCGGCAGTAAACGCAGTCCACGTCCGTGAATACCGTGACGCTGTATTTCGGATGCGGCGGGGAAAACACCACCATCTGCGATTCGGGCACCGCGTCGATCAGACTGCGACGCAGCTCGCGCCGGCGCACCTCGGTCAGATCCTCGTGGTTGGCCACCCGGTAGAGATCGCCCGTGAAGACGTACTTGCCGTCCTGACTCATGTACACGATATCGGCGCCGCGACGCACTTCGACGATACCGGGAATCGGGGTCGGCGCAACGCCATCCGGCCCGCCTTGTGCGTGGGTGCCAGGCAGTGTCGGAGAGACGGGCCCCACCGGGGCCGAGGCCGCAGGATTGACGGGCGACATCGCGCCCTGGGGCACCGCGCCCTGCGCCGACGCCGGCGTGCCACTCGCGGCCCAGGCAGCTGCGGCCGCAGCGCCGAGCAACCCGATCGCCGCAATTCCAGGATGCAAGCGCTTCATAGACTTGTCGCAGAATAGCATGGGCCCACCACCGGACACCCTTGGGCGATCACCGCGGCGGCGCGACACAGCCGCGCGCCACAGCCACGCACCGCAGCCGCGCGCGACGCGGCCGGCATCAGCCGCGCGGGTGATGCTGCGCGTGCAGCTCTTTCATGCGCTCGCGCGCGACGTGGGTATAGATCTGCGTGGTCGACAGGTCGCTGTGTCCGAGCAGCATCTGCACGACGCGCAGGTCCGCCCCGTGATTGAGCAGATGCGTCGCGAAAGCATGGCGCAGCGTGTGTGGTGACAGGTCGCGGTTGACACACGCCTTGCGCGCGTAGCGTTTGATGATGTGCCAAAAGGCCTGGCGCGTCATGCGATCTCCGCGCCGGGTCGGAAACATGCAGTCGGTGTTGCGATCCAGGAGGATGTCGTTCCGCGGCCCATCGATGAACGCCTTCAGCCAGCGCACGGCTTCCTCGCCCAGCGGGATGAGCCGCTCGCGATTGCCCTTGCCGAGTACACGGATGACGCCTTGGTTGAGATTGACCTGGCTGAGCTTGAGGCTCACCAGCTCCGAAACGCGCAGCCCCGTTGCGTACAGCACTTCGAGCATCGCGCGATCGCGATAGCCGAGCGGATCGGCCACCGCGGGTGCAGCCAGCAGCGCCTCCACTTCCGCCTCGGTCAACGAGCGCGGCAGGGAGCGGCCTATCTTCGGCATCGCGATCTGAGCCGTGGGGTCCTCGCGCATCAGGCCCTCGCGTACCAGGTGACGGAAGAAGCGCCGATACGAGGACAACTGCCGCGCCATGGAGCGCGGCCGTGCGCCCGCCTGGGCGCGCATTGCAATAAAATCAATGAGTTCAGCGCGTCTGGTTTGCGCCAGATTCGTGTGGCGCTCACCTGCAAGCCAGCGACTGAGCGCCACCAGATCGGCCCGGTAGGCGGCCAACGTGTTGGAGGACAGTCCGCGCTCCATCCATACGGCATCGAGGAACCGCGCAATGAGCGGATCGACGGCTTCGGGACTGGAACTCTCCGTGCTTGCTGTAGCCGGTTTGGTCAACGCCATGCTCGCTCGATAACCTGTCGGACCAGTATGCTGAGGGGGCGTCCGGCTCCGATGTGACGACCCTCACAGCCGGGCGCAACCGTTAACATAAAGAGAACTGCATCACATCCCCAAGATGTTTAACGTGAGCCCTGCCGCTCGCCCGCCTCCCCTGGCCGCGGGCGGGCAAACGCCCGTGGGCGGGCATGCGCCCTTGGGCGGGCATGCGCCTCTGGGCGAGCAGGCGCCCGCGGCGGAACAGACGCCCGCGGCCGAGCCCGCCTCCGAGGGCTGGCCGACGCCCTGGCGGATGCTCTACGGCCTGTACGCCTGGCTGCAGTTCGTGCTGATCGGAGTGATCACCCTGGTCCTGTTGGGCCTGACCTGGCCGCTGGCGCGCCGGCGGGCACTGGTCGGCGCCGCTGCCCGTCTGGTGCTGCGTCTGTCCGGCATGCGGGTGCAGGTATTCGTGCCACCCGGCACCCAGCTCGGGTCGCGGCTCGAAGCGGACCCGCTGCCGACCCCCTGCGTGGTGGTCGCCAATCACTGCAGCTACCTGGACGGGGTGCTGCTGGCCGGGACGCTCCCTGGGTCCTTCAGCTTTGTCATCAAGCGCGAGATGTCCGCCGTGCCGCTGGCCGGGCCGCTCCTGAGGCGCATCGGGGTGGAATTCATGGAGCGCCGCGATCAGGGACAGATCATGCGCGACACACGCCGCGTACTGCGCCACGCCGCCAGCGGGCAGGCCCTGGTGTTCTTTCCCGAGGGCACCTTCAGCCGCGAGGTCGGCCTGCTGCGCTTTCACATAGGCGCCTTCACCGCGGCCGCACGCGCCCGCTTGCCGCTGGTGCCCATCGCCATCCGTGGCACGCGCCGCTGCCTGCCGCCCGGCAGCCCCTGGCCACGGCCGGGGCGCATCGAAGTGCACGTGCTACCCGTGATTGCCCCCCCGCCGGCCGTGCAACCGGGCGGGGCGGGGCGAAATCGCGATTCGGCGGCTGCCGCGGCGCTGCGCGCGCAGGCGCGCGCCGCCTTGCTGCAGGAGCTGGAGGAACCGGACCTGGCAGAGGCGGCGCCGCACGGTGGGCCGCGTGCGGCTGGGCCCTCCCCATGAGCGAGCCCGCGCAGACACACGCGCCCGGCGCCCTCGCCCGCGACGTCATGGACTACGACGTGGTGATCGTCGGGGCCGGGCCGGCGGGCCTCGCCTGCGCCATCCGCCTGCGCCAGCTGGACGCGGCGCGCAGCATCTGCGTGCTGGAAAAAGGGGCCACTGTCGGTGCGCACCTGCTGTCGGGAGCCCTGCTCGATCCCGGCCCCCTCGATGAGCTGCTGCCGGATTGGCGCGCCACTCCGCCGTCGATCTGCGAGCCGGTGCGGCGCACGGAATTTCGCTGGCTGTCGTCGCGACACTGCCTGCCCCTGCCGACCCCACCGCAGCAGCACGGTCGCGGAACGTTCATCGTCTCGCTCGATCAGCTGATGGCGCAGCTGGCACTACGCGCCGAGGCGCTCGGGGTCGATGTGTTTCCCGGCTTCGCCGTCGCCGAGCCGCGCTTCGACGCCGACGGCGCGGTCGCCGGCGTGATCCTCGTGGACATGGGGCGGCGGCGCGACGGCACGCCCAAGGCCAGCTTCACGCCGGGCGCCGAGGTGCGCGCGCCGGTAACGGTCATCGCCGAGGGCTGTCGCGGCAGCCTCGCCAAGCAGCTGATCGCGCACTTCCGGCTGGATGAGGGACGCGCGGCGCCGACCTACGGGCTGGGCTTCAAAGAGCTGTGGCAGCTGCCGCCGGGCCGCACCGAGCCCGGCCGCGTGCAGCACACGGTGGGGTGGCCGCTGCCGGGAGGCACCTACGGGGGCGGCTTCGTCTACCATCTGCCGCGCGATCAGCTGTATGTCGGCTACTTCGTCGGGCTGGACTACCGCGATCCGCGTCTGGCGCCCTTCGAGGTCTTCCAGCGATTCAAGCATCATCCATTCCTTCGACCCCTGCTCGACGGGGGCGAGCCCCTCGGCTACGGCGCGCGCACCGTCACCACCGGGGGTTGGCAGTCCCTTCCGCGCCTGGAGATGCCCGGAGCACTGCTGATCGGCGATGCCGCCGGTACGCTCAATGTGGCGCGTCTCAAGGGCGTCGATCAGGCCATGCGCTGTGGGATGCTGGCAGCCGAGCACCTGCACCGCCACGGCCGCTCCGGCGGCTTCGACGCCAGCTTCCGCGCCTCCAGCGCGGCACGGGCGCTCTGGCGCGTGCGCAACGTCAAGCCCGGCTTCAAGCACGGCCTGTGGCCGGGCCTGGCGAACGCCGCGCTGGAGACGCTGCTGCGCGGGCACTCGCCCTGGACGTTGCGCGCGGACGCCGCCCACAGCCTGCCGGACTTTCGCATGCTCGAGCGGCTGCCGGTGTCGGCGTCGCCCGCGTCACCGCCAGCGGCGCCGCGCACGCTGCCACCGCGCGATCGCACGGCGGCCGTGTTCCTGGCGTCCACCGGCCACGACGAAGACCAGCCGGTGCACCTGCAGGTCCGGGACACTCGCATCTGCGTCGAGCGTTGCACCCTCGAGTATGGCAATCCCTGCACGCGCTTCTGCCCCGCGGCCGTCTACGACATGATCCGCGGCGTCGATGGAGCGGCGCGCCTGCAGATCAACGCCGCCAACTGCGTGCATTGCAAGGCTTGCGACATCAAGGATCCGTACGGGATCATCAACTGGACGGTGCCGGAAGGCGGCTCCGGCCCCAACTACCAGAACCTCTGATCCCCGCGAGCGTCCCATCGAATCGCCCGAGCGTCCCATAGCCCCCGCAGCCCCACCGCTGCCGCGGGAGCTCGCGTCGCCCACGCCGCCCGCACGGGCGGCACCCGCTGCGCCGGGCGCATTCCCCAGTCTGCCCGACAGCTACGCGCGCGAGCTCGCCCTGCACGGCTACCAACCGGATGAGGCACAGCTGGCCGCCATCGGGCGCCTCCAGGACCTGCGCGCGCAGCTGCTGCGCCGGCCCCTGCCGGGCGCTCCCGTACGACGGCTGGCCCGCTGGCTCGCGTGGCAGCTGGGCCGCGGCCTGCGTGGCAGGCGCGGTGCCG
>JASHSK010000013.1 GCA_030038755.1 Gammaproteobacteria bacterium | reverse complement strand
ATGGTCAGCTCCTCCTCCGAGCAGCGCGCGACGTCATCGCCCAGGAACCAATAGGCGCCGGAGGACGGGCTATCGACCAGGCCCAGAACATTGAGCAGCGTCGACTTGCCGCAACCCGAAGGCCCCATGACCGCGAGAAATTCGCCCTGATTTACCGCCAGACACACATCATCGAGTGCCAGAGTCTCGACGTCCGTCGTCCGATAGATCTTGGTGACGTGCTCCAGCTTCAACATCTCCTGATCCTCTATGCTTGAGTGCGGCCGTTAACGGGCCTTCAGGCTGCGTGTGACCCTGCCCACGAGCGCATCGAGCTGTTTGGGCTGAATCACCGACGCCTCGACCAACCCCAGCAACAGCCGCTCCAGGGATCCGCCGCAGAACTTGTCGACAATGCCCTTTACCACCCTGGCCGCGGCGCGTTCCTGCGACTCTTTCGCCGTATAAATGAAGGTGCCCCGTTCAACCTGATGAGTGACGTAGCCCTTCTCTTCGAGCCGTCGCAGAACGGTGCGGATGGTCGGATCCTTCAGATCACGCTGCAGCTTCCTGCGAACACCGACCGCGGTCATGGCGCCGTGCGTCCATAGCAGGGTCAGTAGCTCATGCTCAAGGTCGCCGAGAGGAGGCAGTGGGGATCTCATGTGCTGACACCTTAAATGTTACCAATGGTAACATGTTACGTGGTATAACACGCTGTCGCGCTGAAGGCAAGGACGGGAGCGTGCGTGCACCTGACACTGGCGCGGTGTGAAACAGAAATATCACCCAACTTAATGTCGAGTGCACAGTCAGAGACCCTGTCCGGAGTCTAATCAACAGCGTCGAGTCAACACCGGGCTCAGCGATCGCGAGATCGGAGTAATGGCATGGGAAACTGCAGGTCCCTCGTCATATCGATCGTGTCGGTGGGCGTCTCGTTGGATCTGGCGTGCGGCGCACTCGATGCCGCCAAGGCGCAGGCCGCGACGCCTGTCCAACCAGCCCCATTCGCCGCCGTAGCGACCACCGCTGCCGCGGTGGCAGCCGCCGCCGCAGATCCTTCACCGGACGCGCCACCGACGGCCGTCGACGCGAATGCCACGGAGCTGTGCAGGGCGGTGCACTTCGTGGCCTACTCCACGCTGCTCGGCGGGCGGAAAGTGGAGGAATCGGTCAACTGGGATAATCGCAGCGAGACCTACGTGGTACGAGGACCCCTTCTCGCCATGATGCTCGATGATCCAGGTGTCTCTAAGATTCCGAGTGATGCCGACGCGCCGCGGACGCTGTTCCGGATAGCCGTTCGCGCACAGCCATCCAAGCCGATCAACCGCTTCTGCCAGTACAACTTCCAGGAAATGGCCAACTGCGACGGGCATGGGGACATCATCTACACGCAGCTCTATACCAACTGCGAGCTGCAGACGCTCCGACACGTCGTAATGATCACCGCCGATCAGGCGGGCACGCTGCCGCTACTTGCTCTGCGGTTCCAGGACGTGCGGGGTGTATACAGCGACCGACCGTTGTATCTGGCGGGGGATTCCGATCTCAGGACCACCGGAAGGTCGACGCGGTAGACCAGGCTACGGCGAGGGGGACGTCGCGTGTATTCCCGGGCGACGACGGCAGCACCGCCGGCTGTGGCTCTGCTGCGAACCGCGGTGTGGCGTAATCATTTCCCCGCGTCATTTCTCCCCGCTCCAGTAGTCCACGCCGTCCGCGGCACGCGTCATGTGACGCAGCCCGCCGCCGTACGCGCCGATCTTGCCGGAATCCGGATACTCGCAGACCTCCGGGGAGCGGACGGTACTCACCGACAGGTAGGCCAGCTCCTGGTCCGAGTCGTTGATGATCTGATGCGCGGATTCGGGGCCGCCGGTGGGACAGCAGATCACGTCTCCGGCGCGGATGGCGCGGGTCTCGGTGCCGTAGCGCAGTGTGCCGCGTCCGCGGACGATGAAGAACATCTCTTCTTCGCCCCGGTGCGAGTGAAACGGACAGGAGCGCTTGCCGGGCGGCACGACGTCGTAGGAATAGCCCAGATCGCGCGCGCCCAGCAGCGGGCCGATGCGCACCTCGTCGGCTTCGAAGGCGGGGCCTTGCGAGAAGTGCTCCAGCCGCAGCTCATCGAGATTCACGACCCGGGAATCAATCGCGCCCATGATCCGATCCTCCTCCCCGCGAGCGGGGTGCTAGGATGCGCCGCCGATCATGACACTTCGCAGGCGCAGCCGCGCCTCGGGCGACTGCAAGACCTTCCGGATCATGGCCAATCGTGTGTTCGTCGCCGGGGCGAGCGGTGTCATAGGCCTGCCACTGTGCCGGCTGCTGGTGCAGGACGGGTGGGAGGTCTCGGGGATGACGCGTTCGCCCGGCAAGGTTGCGTCGCTCGGCGCCCTGGGGGTGCTGCCGGTGCTCGTGGATGTGTTTGACGCCGCGGCGCTGCGCGCCGCCATTCTCAAGGCTCGGCCCGAGGTCATCGTCCACCAGCTCAGTGACCTTCCCGACGGCCTCGACCCCGCGCAAATGACCGAGGCCACGGTGCGCAACGCGCGCATCCGCGAGGTCGGCACGCGCCACCTGCTGGCCGCCGCGCTCGACGCGCGCACCCGGCGTTTCATCGCTCAGAGTATCGCCTTCGCGTATGCACCGCAGCCGCTACCGTACGTGGAAGACTCGCCGCTGAACGTGGCTGCTCCGGGACGCGCGGGAATTGCAGCGCGCGGGGTGGCGAGCCTGGAGAGGCAGGTGCTCGAAGCACCGCTCCAGGGCATCGTGCTGCGGTTCGGTCGCCTCTACGGCCCCGGGACCGGCGTCGATCATCCACCGCAGGGTGGCCCACTGCATGTGGAGGCGGCGGCTGACGCTGCCCGCCGCGCCATGACGCACGGGCGGCCGGGGATCTACAACATCGCGCAGATCGACGGCACGGTCGACAGCCGCAGGGCGGCGCTCGAGCTGCAGTGGAGCGCCGACTTTCGGTGCTGAGCGGGCGGCGACTGGCAGTTGCGGTTCGTGCGAATTACCATAGCGAGACGGCTAAGGAAGGGGGTATTTCTACATGAAAATAAGTTACGCGGCCGCCGCGCTGGCGGCCCTGAGCGTCTCGCCGGTGTACGCGGCCTGCACGATGCCGCCGCCCGTGACCAGCATTCCGGACGGCACTACGGCCACGGCCCAACAGATCCTCGATGCCCAGAAGGATGTCGTCGCCCTGAACGACGCGACCCACACCTATCTGACCTGCATCCAGAAGGAACATGACGCGGCGATCGCGGCGGGGGGGCCGGGAATCTCGACGGTCGCGGCAGACAAAATCGACAAGGACGAGACGCAGAAGAACAATGCCGCGGTGGATCAGCTGAACAGCACGATTCAGAAGTTCAACGCATCGGTGGCGGCCTATAAGGCCAAGAACCAGCCGAAGCCCAAGGACAGCAAGTCCGGTTCCGGCGACTCGGGCGGTTCGAAATAGCAGCTGACTGCACGGCGTATCCCGCGCCGTGGCTGCGCGATCCCCCTGGATTGGAGCGGTTCGCGCCCACGTGAGCGTTGACCAGTCGGTACCGCCGGCGCCCCCATGCCGGTGGCCCCGTGGCTGTCACCCGAAGCGTCACCCGAAGACACGGCACTGACGTCCGGTCTATCCGGGGTGAGGGCCGGCGAATGGCCGTTCCCCGCACCGCCGCCGCCCCGATCGCGGTAATTTTGCCCGAAATCGGGCAAAATCAACGGAAATTTCGCCAGGAAAGGGCACACTTCAGTGATGCTGGACCCGGGAGAGCTACAGGAGCTCGTTGGCTATCTTGTACGCAGCAGCCGCCTGTCCGCGACCGAGGCCCACCGGCTGGTTCACGAAGTGCTCGGTTTTCTGCAGGACACGCCCGAGGATTTCGTGCGGCGGCGCCACCGCGCGCTGCAGGGCGAGGGCCTGCCGAACGCGGCGATCTTTGAGCGCCTTTCGCGGGAGCTGTCGGGATGGCGCTTTCGGGCACCGACGTACAGTGAGCGGCAGATCCGGCGAATGATCTACGGCTGAAGGGCTGCGGCTGAGCGGCCGCGGCAGACAAGGGAGGCGGTATGTGCGGAATCGTGGGCTACATCGGACGCCAGGATGCCACGCCGATCCTGATGGAGGGGCTGCACCGGCTCGAGTACCGAGGGTACGACTCCGCCGGCGTGGCGGTGGCTCGTGGCGGGGAGCTGCGCCTGTACAAGAGCCAGGGCAAGGTGCGCGAGCTGGAGCGGCTGCTGCCGAAGTCGCTCAAGGGCAGCCCCGGGATCGCGCATACGCGCTGGGCAACGCACGGGGAGCCGAGCGAGCGCAACGCGCATCCGCACACGGACAGCAGCAACCGCTACGCCATCGTTCACAACGGCATCATCGAGAATGCGGCGGCGCTGCGCGCGCAGCTGTCGGCCAAGGGCGTGCAGTTTCGCTCCGATACCGATTCGGAGGTGCTCGCGCATCTGATCGCGATGATGGACGGAGAGCGGCTGCAGGATGCGGTGCGCGCGGCGCTGCAGCTGGTGCAGGGCGCCTACGGGCTGGCCGTGCTCGATGCGCACCGTCCTGAAGCGCTCGTGGTCGCGCGACACGGCAGCCCGGTGATCCTGGGCATCGGCGAGCACGAGATGTTCGTCGCTTCCGACTCCGCGGCGCTGGTCGGCCATACGCGCAGCGTCGTGCATCTGGACGACGGGGAGATCGCCGTGCTGCACGCGGATCGATACGAGACCGCGACGCTCGAGGGCGGCGCGACGGTGAAGGTGCCGCTGGCGCTCGAGTGGGACGGCCAGGCGCTCGGCAAGGGCGAGTTCGCGCACTACATGCACAAGGAGATGCTCGAGCAGCCCGAAGCGATCCGACGCACCCTCGGCGGGCGGCTCGAGCGCCGCTTTGCCACCACGCACCTCGGGGGGCTGGAGATCGCCGCGCGCGAACTGCTGGAGATCCGGCGCATCAAGATCCTCGGGTGCGGCTCGGCGTACCTGGCCGGGTGTGTCGGTGCGCAGCTGATCGAGCAGCTGGCGCGCGTGCCGGCGCACGCCGAGCCGGCCTCCGAGTTCCGCTACCGCAATCCCGTCATCGAGGCGGACACGCTGTACATCGCCGTCAGCCAGTCGGGCGAGACCTTCGATACGCTCGCGGCCGTGCAGGAGGTCACGCGCAAGGGCGGCCGCGTGCTCGGCATCGTCAACGTGGTCGGCAGCGCCATCGCGCGTGCCTGCGGCCGCGGCATCTATCTGCACGCGGGTCCGGAAATCGCGGTGGTCGCGACCAAGACCTTCACCTGCACGGCGGTCGCCTTTGCGCTGCTGGCGATCCATCTCGGCAGGCTGCGCGACCTCTCCAGCGCGAACGGCGCGCGACTCATCGCCGCGCTGGAAGCGCTGCCGGAGCAGGTCGCGGAAGTGCTCGCCGCGGAGGCGCCCGTCGATGCCGTGGCTCGCGAGGTCGCGAACTGCCAGAGCATGTTCTTCGTCGGCCGCGCCGCCGGTCACGCCGTGGCCATGGAGGGGGCGCTGAAGCTCAAGGAGGTGAGCTACCTGCATGCCGAGGCGTACCCGGCCTCGGAGCTCAAGCATGGTCCACTCGCGCTCATCGATGCGCACACGCCGACCATGATGGTGCTGCCGCGCGATGCGCTGTTCGAGAAGAATCTCTCCACGATCGAGGAGATCCGCGCCCGGCGCGGTCCGATCTACGTCGTCACGCAACCGGGACCGCTGCCTGCCGGCGTGCGGGGCGCGCTGCAGGTGCCGGCGAGCGAGCCGGAGCTGGATGCGGTGCTGCTGAATATACCTCTCCAGCTGCTCGCCTATCGCGTCGCCTGCACGCGCGGGACCGAAGTCGATCAGCCGCGCAATCTGGCCAAGTCGGTCACGGTGGAGTAGCGCGCAGCGCCAACCTTCTATGCCGAGATCGCATTCGGCTGGTGGACTCGTGTACTCGCTGGCGCTGCTGGCACTGTCGGGCTGCGCGGAACTGCCGGGCAGGCCGGGCGGTGCGCCGCCGCCGGGTTTTATGGCGAGCCAGCGGGGCCCGCAGGTGCAAGCGGTCGGTGTGCTCATCGCGCGCTGGCATACGGGACTGGTTCTGCCCTCCACTGAGCTCGGCCCGCTACGCGCGCTGCTTCGCTACGATCCGACCGCGCGCTACCTGAGCATCGGATGGGGCAATCGCCGCTTCTACACTGCGGCGCATCCGAACTCCGGCGATGCACTCGCGGCGCTGCTGCCCTCGCGCAGCGTGCTGCTGGTGCAGGGGCTCGCCGGCGCTGCGGATGCGACGCCCGCGGACGGTCGACTCGAGTGGGTATGTGCCGATCGCGGCGAGCTCTGGCGGCTCGCGGCTTACGTGCACGATTCGCTGCAGTGGCAATCAGGCAGACCGGCCAACGGGCCGGCCAGCGGGCCGTCTGAAGTGCCGGTCCAGTGGCCGGTGGAGCTCGGAGCTGGGCTGCTGCCCGAGAGCCGCTTCTACGCTTCGAGTGCTCACTACGACGCCTTTCATACCTGCAACACCTGGACGCTGGCTGCTCTGCAATACGCAGGCTTGCACGTCAGTGCGGCAGGCGTGTTATTCGCCGGACAGGTGGGGCGGCGCATACGGCACCTGCCGATGTGCCCGTTGCTATCATGAGCCGCATGTCCGAGCGCACGCTGATTGATTCCGGCTCATCGTTCGAGCAGCAGATCGGCTATTCGCGGGCGGTAGCGCAGGGCGACTGGGTGTTCGTGTCCGGGACCACCGGATTCGACTACGCGAGCATGACCATTGCCGAGGATGTCGAGCAGCAGGCGGAGCAATGTCTGCAGAACATCGCGGCTGCTCTGCGCGAGGCGGGCTCCTGTCTGGAGGACGTTGTGCGAGTGCGCTACGTCGTCCCGAACGGACAGGACTTCGAGAAATGCTGGCCGATTCTGCGCAAGTACTTCGGCTCGATCCGTCCGGCCGCCACGATGATCTGCGCGCGGCTGCTCGATGCGCGCATGCGCATCGAGATCGAGGTCACCGCGCTCAAACGCGGGCGGTGAGTTCGGCTTTCCGCGCTCAGCCCCCGAGTTCGGAATCCGTCAGTCCCGCGTTGCGTCCACGAAGTCTGCCTCGGTGGAGACGGCCGATCGGCAGCAGCATGGGCACGCGCGCGCGATAAGCGGCATATTCCGGCCCGTGGGAGCTCAGCAGGTCGCGCTCCTCGAACTGGATGCCGATCAGGATGTAGCCGGTCGTGGCGAGAGCGAACAGCAGGTGTCCAATCGACATATGTGGGGTCGCCCAGAAGGCGATGATGAATCCGAGCATGATCGGATGGCGCACGACCCGGTAGAGGGCACGCTGCACGAAGTTCGGTGGGCTGTAGTCGCGCCCGCGCATACGCAGGTACACCTGACGCAGCCCGAACAGATCGAAGTGGTTGATCATGAATGTCGACAACAGCACGATCAGCCACCCTGACGCTGCGAGAGCCGCCAGCAGCAGGTATGGCGTGCGCGCCGCGACGTTCCACACGACTGCCGGCAGTGGTCGCCACTGCCAGCAGATCAGCGCCAGCAGCAGGCTGGAGAGCAGCACATAGGTACTGCGCTCCAGCGCGCGCGGCACGATGCGTGTCCAGATAGCCTTGAAGCCGGGCCGCGCCATGACGCTGTGCTGGATGGCAAAGGCGCCCAGCAGCGTCACATCGATCAGCAGCGCGCTGGACAGTGCGATGGGCGACGTGGTTGCCGCGGTCGAATCGATCGTCTTCGGTACGATCCAGTCGCCGACGAAGCCGATGGCGTACAAAAATGACCCGAGAAACACGACATAGCACACCGCGCCATACGCGCCCGCGATGAATCCCATGGTGGCATCCCCCAGCAAAAGGCTTTCCCGGCCCGTTGACGTCCCGCACTGTCTTCGGTAGCCGCTCGCACGTCCTGCCCGCGCGTCGCCCGATTCTTTCCATGCGTCCTGATGCCCGGGTCGGACAGACGGTCCATTGACTGTGCGTCCCGAAATGTTGCCCAATCGCCCCCGATCGGACAGCCTCACGGCAAGGAGTGCCGATGACGGCAGCTCAGGACAGGGGCCGGGCCGGGGCGGAGGCGGAGGCCGGCCCAGGGGACGAGAACGCGGCTGCCACGCGCGAGCGGATCGCGGCGGCGTGGCGGCGGCTCGAGTCGCTCCTGGAGCATCGACCGGGCGCCGGCGTGGTCGAGGACGCGCCCGCGGTGGCGCGCTGGACCGGCGGCACGTGCTTTGCCCTCGAATCCAGCAGCGCAAGACAGGCCGCTGGGCTGCATACCGACATGCCCGAAGCACTGGGCGGCCGCGCACTGGGCGTCTCGCCCGGCTGGCTGCTGCGCGCGGCGCTTGCCACGTGTGTGGGCACCCGGATCGTCCTCGGGGCCGCGGCCGGGGGCATTGCCCTGCAGTCACTGGAGCTGGAAGCCAGCAGCCGCTCCGATCTGCGCGGAATACTTGGACTCGCGGATGTGGCCTCGGGACAGGCCGTGAACCCCGCGGCGCGGGAATGCCGGCTGCAGGTGCGCATCGGCGCCGCGGAGGCGTCTGCTGAGCAGCTGCGCGAGCTGGTGGCGGAGAGTGATCGGCTCTCGCCGGTGTCTCGCGCGCTGCAGGTGCCGCCGCAGGTGTCGGTGCAGGTTCTCTAGGGTTGCCGCGAATGGATGCGCTCTCGGAGACCCTGCGCGTGGTGCAGCTGATCGGCGCGATTTTCATCAATGCCCGGTTTTCCGCCCCATGGTGCTATCAGTCCCCTCGAGCGGACTCGGCGGCGCCGCTGCTCGAGCCAGGTGCCGAGCGCGTGGTGATCTTTCATCTGATCACGCAGGGCGAGTGCTTCGTGGAGATGGGCGATGCGTCGCCGGTGCGATTGGTTGCGGGCGACGCCGTGATATTTCCCGAGGGGCATGCGCATCGCATGACGTCGCAACCCGGTTTGCTGCCCGCGAGCGGCGCCTCCCTGGAAGCGGTGCTCTCGCGCCGCCCGCGCCAGCTCGCCTACGGCGGCAGCGGTGAGATCACGCGGCTGGTATGCGGCTACATGGCGTGCGACCTGCGGGTGGCGCGCCTGCTGCTCGCAGGGCTGCCGCCGCTGGTGCGTGTCAACGTGCGCGACTCGGACGTCGGGGCCTGGCTGGAGGCTTCGGTGCGCTACGCGCTGGCCGAGGCACGCTCACCCCGGCCGGGCGGCGCAGGCGTGCTCGCCAAGCTCGCGGAAGTCCTGTTCATCGAGGTGCTGCGCCTGTATATGCACGAGGCGGCGGAAGGTCGCACCGGCTGGCTGGCGGGAGTGCGCGATCGCATCGTTGGCGCGGCCCTCGCGGCCATACATAAGAATCCCTCGCACGGCTGGACGCTCGACGAGCTGGCACGCGTCGCGGGAACGTCCCGGTCAGTCCTGGCCGAGCGCTTCCAGGGCCTGGTGGGCAGCTCCCCGATCCAGTATCTGACGCGCTGGCGCATGCTGGTCGCGAGCAACCTCCTGAGCCGTAGCAACACCCCGATGAGCCGCATCGCGGAGGCGGTCGGATACGGGACCGACACCGCGTTCAGCCGCGCCTTCCGGCGTGAGTTCGGCACCCCGCCCGCAGCCTGGCGGCGGGCCCGTGCGACCCAGCCCGGCGCCCTCCATACAGGCGCCCTCAATACTCCCTGAAGCCATCGCGCGTGGCCTGCGGGCTTGGCATGTGCACGCCGGTGCTCCAGCCGAGACGCATGCCATACGGAACGCTGAGCAATATGGCCTCGACCTGGCTGATCTGACCCCGGCCGTTGATCTGGAAGATCTCATGCGCCATCCAGGTCCAGGGCGCGGTATTGCGTACGCTCACCGGTCGGCCGTTCTTGAGGTGATAGGAACGGACGGTGGCATCGTGATCCATCCCCACGGCCGCATAGACCAGACCGCGCTGCACGTCGATGGCCATCACCCGACGGCTGCGGATGCGCGTGTCCTCGTGGTAGTAGCCGAGGGCAAAAGCCTGCCTGCAGCTGTAGTTGGCCGGGCCCGGCTGGGCACCGGGACGCACTGCTAAGCCGGTGGTCTGCGTGCCGTTCTCGAGCCTCAGGCAATCGTCGGCGAACGGCGGCGGCTGGTCGCCGCTGTTGTTCTCGATGCCGGTGTAATAGGCGTTGACGATGGCGATCAGCTGCGAGCGCGTATGGCGTTCGTTCGCCGGCAGCGTCGCGAGGAACTGCGCTCGGGGATGGTCGCCGAGCTGATCGACGCGCGGCTGTCCGCCGGGACCGGCCGTGGCGGCGAGCCGCGAGGCAATGCTTTCGATCTCGGTGATACGTCCGCCGACGACCTCGAGGCGCGTCGCGACCAGTACCGGCGCGCCGTTTTCCGTGGCCTTGACGAAGAAGCCGACCTCGCCCTGTTCCGGGTCCGTCACGAACAGCCGATAGGTTCCCACGCTTCCCACGGTGCGCCACAGTCCATCGGGCAGCGACAGTGTCACACCGTTCTCCGTGTAGCGCGCACCGTGCGCGAGCGGCGCTCGGGAAGGATCATGGGAGAGCATAGCCGTGAGGTATCGCTCGGCGATGCCCTCCAGGCAGGCGCGACTGCAGGCGGAGGATACGGCGCTGGTCGTATGAGCGGCTGTGTGCGCGGCGGATGCGGTCACTACGGTGGCCGCGGTGGCCTGCCCGGCAGCGCCGGCGGCAACGAACAATCCCACGCCCAGTGCAGTGATCACGGCCGCAGGCCGTGCGCCCGGAATGCTGCTGCGAATCCTCATGGGACTCCCCCGTGTCGAGCGGGCCGACTATAGCCGAATCGCCGTGTCTACTGCGGCGGCGCCTGCCGTTGCGGCGCCTGCCGTTGCGGAGCCTGGCGTTGCGGAGCCTGGCGTCGCGGAGCCTGCCGTTGCGGAGCCTGGCGTTACAGTGCCTAGCGCGGCGGCGGCGACAGCAATGCGCGCGCGATCGCCGGCCGGGCGTCGCGCTGATAGTTCCAGGGGCGGCTGTGCAGATGCGCCAGCAACACACGGACGAAGCGGTCCTGGCGGCGTCTGGCTGCGGCCACGGGCACGCCGTGATCGAGAATGGCGAAGTACACAGTGCCGCGGTCGGTGGTGGAGATGGCGCCAACCAGCGCGCTGGCCCCGTAGCTGCCGTACGTGCCGGTCTTGCCGACGACGCGACCGATTTCCGCCGGCCCGTTCAGGCGATCGTGCAGCGTTCCCGGGTCGACGCCGGTGACCGGCAGGACGTCACAGAGCGTGTGACCCGTCGTGGCGAGCTGCGTTTCCAGGACGCGCAGCAGCCTGACCGCGGCGCGAGGACTGAGCCGATTGCGGGGGTTCTCCCCCGCACCGTCGCCGAGAATGATTTCGGATCGCATCCCCGCCGGCACCACGCTGCGGGCCAAAGCCTGTACCGCGGGCGCACCCCCAGCCTCATCCGCCAGCGATGCCATGATGTTGTTGGAGTAGTCATCCAGTGCCTTGAGCATCGGCAGCAGCGGTTCGGAGCGGAACACCAGCAACACGCCGTCGGCGGCGGTGGACGCGGTTGTGGCGGATGCGGTTGTGGTGGTTGCGGTTGTCGCGGACGTGGTCGCCGTGGGCGCAGCCGTAACGGGCACGGCCGTGGCGGGCTCGGTGGAGACGGGCACGGTCGCGGGCGGCAGGAACTCGATCTGTGGGGGCCCCGCGGTGGTCGATGTGGTCTGCACAGAGGGCGTCGTCTGCACCCCACCCTGGAGGGTCTGCACCGCGCTCCAGGCGGCCGGAGAGATCATGCCCGCCAGGGCGTGCGCCAGCCGTGTGCCGTCCGCGTCGCTTTGCCAGTCGAACGTCCACGTGCCCTGCGGCCGCAGAGTACCGGCGATGCGGCGGATGCCCAGCTCATTGAGTCGCTCGGTGATCATCGCCGCGTCCTCATCGACCAGCGAGGGGTCGCCGTCGGCGCTCACCAGCAGATCCCCTTCGAGCGTGCCGTCGAGGATGCGGCCGCGCGCGGCGAACGTGGTGCCGAACCGGTAGTCGGGGCCGAACTTGCGCAGCAGCGCGAGCGTCGTCGGTATCTTCGACACCGAGGCCGGATGCACCGCCCGGCTGGCCATCTGCGCGAGCAGGACCGTGCCATCGGCGCTCTCGACATAGACGCCCTGGTCGGCGCCGAGGATCGAGCGGGCCGCCGCGGCCAGACCGGACAGTGGCGCCGCCTGGGCGCCATCCGGCAACGCCGCCATCACGCACAGACCCCACACCCCGCACGACCCGCACAGGCCGAGCAACGCCAGCACCGCCCGTGCCACGGGCGGTAGCGCGAACCGCGGGGCGGTCGGCGTGGCCATCGGGATGGGCCGCGGGGCTTGCATGGCGGAGCAGCTTACCGGAACGGCCAGTACGCTGCCTGCGACGAACTTCCCCGCCGATGGTGCTAACAGCCTGTCGGACTGAGGCTAGGTCAGGTGAAACATCTGCCGTGCGTTCTCGCGGCCGATGCGCAGCCGGTCGTTGTCGCTGATCAGCGCCTCGTCGAACCAGCGGGCGCCGGTCTCGGCGTGCTCGTAGGGATAATCGGTGGAGAACATAACGTGCTCGACACCGAGCTCGGCGATCGCGTTGAGCAACGCCTGGGTGTGGAAATGACCGCTCGTGGTCACATAGAAATTGCGCGTGAAGTATTCGCCGACCGTCTTCTTCGCATTGCCCAGGCCGATGCCGCGCCGCTGCATGTAGAGCCGCGACTGCAGGCGCGGCAGCAGGAAGGGCAGCCCCTCGCCCATGTGCCCGAGGATGATGCGCAGGTTGGGATAGCGGTCGAACAGACCGCTGAGCATCAGCCGCACGGCATGCGTGCCGGTCTCGTGCCCGAAGCCCCACGCCGACCCGACCAGCGCGGGATAACCCTCGTAGATGCGCCGCTGACCCGGCAGCGGCTCGCGCGGGTGCAGGTACACCGGAACGTCGAGCTGCGCGACGCGCTCCCAGAACTCCCACACGGCCGGCTCGTCCAGGTACTGCGCCGTGTCCGCATCGCCGATGTTGGAGAAGCCGTTGACCAGGGCGCCCTTCATGCCCAGATCGCGCACCGCGCGCTCCAGCTCGTCGGCCGCGGCGCGCGGCTCCTGCAGAGCGACGTTGGCGAAGGCGTAGAAGCGCCCCCGATAGGGTCGGACGAACTTGTCCGTGATCAGCTCGTTGGTGTGGCGGGCGAACGCGATGGCGCGGCGCGTATCGGTAATGCCCTGCACGCCGGGCGAGGTCAGCGAGAGGATCATCGTCTCGATACCGAAGCGATCCATGTCGGCGAGCCGCAGCGCCGCGTCGGGCAGCCGGCGTCGCACCTCCGCCATGTATTCCGCGCCGTTGCGCGCCTCTTCGCCCCCGGAGTTCCAGATCTGATCGTATTCGGCGGTGGAGAGATGCTCCTCGAGACAGATCTTGCCTTGCATGGACCCCCTCCTTGCAATGCGCGGCCGATTCTAGCACCTGGGTCCGCGGCGACTCCGCGCGCCGCGCGGCGGCGTAGAATGGTTCTGGCATGTTGCGCGACGAGACGATGTTTCCCCTCGAGGGCGGCTGCGACTGCCGGACGCTGCGCTATCGGATGATGACGGCGCCGCTGTTCGTGCATTGCTGTCACTGCCGCTGGTGCCAGCGCGAGAGCGGCGCCTCCTTCGCACTGAATGCATTGATCGAGGCCGAGCGGGTCGTGCACCTGGGGGCCGAGCCGGAGATCGTCGATACGCCGTCCAGCAGCGGCCGCGGCCAGCGGATCGCGCGCTGCCCGCGCTGTCGCATTGCGATCTGGAGCAATTACGGCGGTGGCGGGCCGGTGATCAGATTCGTCCGCGTGGGTACGCTGGATGCGCCCGATCATCTGGCGCCCGACATCCATATTTTCACCGCCTCGAAGCAGCCGTGGGTGCAGCTGCCACCCGCAGTGCCCGCGGTGCCCGAATACTACGATGCCGCGCAGTACTGGCCGCCGGCGAGCCTGGCCCGCCGGCAGGTCTACAGGCCGCGTATCGAGGCCTACCGGGCAGAGCTCGCCCAGGCACAGCAGGCGTCACCGGCACGGGACGCGCCGCCGCGGTGAGGGTCGCGGACCGCCATTACCGCACGATCTGGCCCATCGACGAGGGCACCGCGGGGACCGCGGACGCCGTGGGCGCCGTGCGTGTCATCGATCAATCGCGACTGCCGCATGAGTTCGGCACCGTCGACCTGCACACGCTCGAGGATGCCGCGCACGCGATCGCAACCATGGTGGTGCGCGGGGCGCCGCTGATCGGTGTGACGGCCGCCTATGGAGTGGCGCTAGCCATGCGCGCGGACGCCTCGGATGGGCAGCTCGAGCATGCCGCCCGGCTGCTGCGCGCGACCCGGCCGACCGCCCGCAATCTCGCCTGGGCGCTCGAGCGCATGCGTGCGGCGCTCGAGCGAGTGCCGCGTGACGAGCGCGTCGCGGTGGCATTTCGCACCGCGGCGCTGCTGTGCGAGGCGGACATCACGCAGTGCCGCGCCATCGGCAAGCACGGGCTCGGCCTCATTCGCGCCGCGGCACGCGGGGCGGAACACGGCAGCGCGCGCGCGGGCGCGCGTGGAGGCGCAGGCGGAGCGGCCCGGCCGGTGAATATCCTGACGCACTGTAACGCCGGCTGGCTCGCCTGCGTGGATTGGGGCACGGCGCTTGCGCCGGTGTATCTCGCGCACGATGCAGGTATCCCCGTGCACGTGTGGGTGGATGAGACGCGACCGCGCAACCAGGGCGCCTCGCTCACCGCCTTCGAGCTCGGGGCGCACGGCGTGCCACACACGGTGATCGCCGACAACGTCGGCGGCCATCTCATGCAGCAGGGACGCGTGGACCTGGTGATCGTCGGCAGCGACCGCACCACCGCGTCGGGGGACGTGTGCAACAAGATCGGAACCTACCTGAAGGCCCTCGCCGCGCGCGACAACGGCGTGCCGTTCTATGCCGCACTGCCCTCGAGCACCATCGATTGGTCGCTCGATCGCGGCGATGACATTCCCATCGAGCAGCGCGCCGCGGAGGAGCTGACGCATGTCACCGGCCGCGGCGCCGCCGGTACGCTCGAGACGGTGCGCGTGGTGCCCGAAGGCAGCCCGGCGCTCAATGTGGCGTTCGACGTCACCCCGGCGAGGCTCGTCAGCTCGCTGATCACCGAGCGCGGCGTGTGCGCGGCCAGCGCCGCGGGGTTGCGTGGGTTGTACCCGGAACGCAGCGGCTGAAGTCCATGTCTCGCGCTGCCGTCCCCGCGTCCACCTATCGCCCGCTCGATGTCGAGAGCCTGCGCCCCTTTCTCGCCGCGCAGGCGAAGGTACGCGAGCTGCTCGGCGGGCGTCCGGCGACCTGGCGCATCCGCGAAGTCGGCGACGGCAACCTCAACCTGGTGTTCATCGTCGAGGGGGCGGACGGCGCAGTGTGCGTCAAGCAGGCGCTGCCGTACGTGCGTGCCGCCGGGCCGTCCTGGCCGATGCCGCCGGACCGCGCCTTCTACGAGAACGCCTACTACCTCGCGGTCGCCCCGCACGTCGGCGGCCTCATTCCCGCGATCTATCACTACGACCCCGAGCTCTACTGCACGGTGATGGAGCGGCTCGCGCCGCACATCATCCTGCGGCACGGACTGATCGCCGGCCGCCGCTATCCGCAGCTCGCGCGGCATCTCGGGGAGTACGTTGCCCGCGCTTGCTTTTTTACCTCCGACCTGGCGCGCGCCTTCGAGCGCAATATGGAGACGATGGCGCTGTTCGCGGGCAACAAGGCCCTGGTGCGCATCACGGTGGACCTGATCTTTGCCGATCCGTACTGCGAGAGCGCGCGCAATCGCCATACATCACCGCCGCTGGATGCGCTGGTCGCGCAGCTGCGCGCCGACACGCAGCTGAAGGTCGCCGCGGCGCGCTTCGGTCAGAAGTTTCTGAACGATACCCAGGCGCTGGTGCACGGGGATCTGCACTCCGGCTCGGTGATGGTCAGCGAGACCGACAGCCGCGTCATCGATCCGGAGTTCGCCTTCTACGGCCCGATCGGCTTCGACCTCGGTGCCTTCTTCGGCAATCTGCTGCTGAGCTGGTATTCGCAGCCCGGACACGCCACGGCCGCCGACGACCGCGTGGCCTATCGCCAGTGGATCCTCGAGCAGGCGGGCGCTTTCTGGGAGAGCTTTCGCGGGCGCTTTCTCGCCCTGTGGGCGGAGCATGCGGAGGGAGATGCCTTTCCCCGGCGGATGTTCGGCGGCCCGGAAGGTGCCGCGGCGCTGGGCGCGGCGCGCGAGGCCTTCATGGACACACTGTTCGCCGACATGCTCGGCTTTGCGGCCTGCAAGATGATCCGGCGCATCCTCGGCTTCGCACATGTGCTGGACTTCGAGTCGATTGCGGATGCGAACCTGCGCGCGCAGTGCGAGACCGGAGCGCTGGCGATGGCGCGGCTGCTGCTGACGCGGCCGCTGCAGTTTCGCGCCGTCGCCGACGTGATCGCCGCGGTCCCGGGCGTCGCCGTGCGCTAGCTGACCGGCGTGAGCCGCTCGCCGATCGGCAGCCGGCGGATGCGCTGCCCGGTCGCGTTGAAGATGGCATTGACGAGCGCCGGCGCGATCGGCGGGGCGCCCGGATCGCCCACGCCGGTGGGCGGCGCGTGCGAGGCGACGATGAAGACCTCGACCGCCGGCATCTGCGCGATGCGCAGCGGCGCATAGGTGTCGAAGTTGCCCTGCTGCACGACGCCGTCGACCAGTGTCACCGCCTGGTGAAGCGCCGCGGCGAGCCCGAAGGCGATGGCGCCCTGCATCTGCGCGGTGATGACGTTTGGATTGATCGGCGTTCCACAGTCCACGGCACAGACGACACGGTCGACGCGCAGCTGTCCGTCGGGGGCGACGGTAATCTCCGCGACCTGTGCCACACAGGTGCCGAATGACTCATGCAGCGCGATGCCCCGGCCACGACGATCCTGTGGGCCGCTGGCGGCCAGCGCAGTGCCCCAGCCGGCGCGCGCGGCCGCCAGATCCAGCGAAGCGAGCGCGCGCGGATGCGCGGCCAGCAGCCCGCGCCGGAACTGATAGGGATCGGCGCCCGCGGCGGTGGCGAGCTCATCGATCATGCATTCGGTGGCGAAGGCGGTGTGCGAGTGGCCCGCCGCGCGCCACCACTGCACGGGCACGCCGACGTCCGCAGGCGTGACCAGCTCGATCCGAACATTGGCGATCTCGTATGGCTCTGCCGAGCCCTCGATCGAGCTCGGGTCCACGCCGTCCCTGATCTGTGAGTCGAACGGTGAGCCCGCGAGCACCGACTGCCCGACCGAGCGCTGCTGCCAGGCGACGAGCGCGCCGCTGCTGTCCAGTCCGGCGCGGATCGCGTGCACGAACGCCGGGCGGTAATAGCCCGCACGCATGTCGTCCTCGCGTGTCCACGACAGCTTGATCGGCACGCGATGGCCCGCGGCGGCGGCGGCCTGCGCGATCGACACCGCCTCCAGCAGATAGTCGGCGTGCGGATTGGCGCGCCGCCCGAAGCTGCCGCCTGCGTACAGCTGCGTGATGTGCACCTGCTCGGGGGCGATGCCCAGGAGCTTGCCGATCGCCGCCTGATCGGCCGTCTGCAGCTGCTCGCCGTTCCAGATGCTTACGCCGCCGTCCGTCAGCTGTACCAGGCAGTCCATCGGCTCCATCGCCGCATGCGCCAGGTACGGCAGCTCGTAGAGCGCCTCCACCTGCTGCAGCTGTGCCGACTGCAGCACGCCGGCATCGCCGCTGCTGCGCGCGACGCTCACGGGTGGCTGCACGGTCTGTGGTGGGTCCGCCGGCTGTGATTGCCGGTCCGAGCTGCCGCCCGGCGATTGCGCCAGCATGCGGTAGCGCGCCAGTATTTGTTCGCTGTCGGCGTGGGATGCGTGCGACTCATCCCACTGGATGCGCAGCGCGTCGCGACCCTGCTGTGCGATCCAGGTATTGGTCGCCAGAACGGCAACGCCGCCGAAGTAATGCTCGCCGCCGGCGAACTGCACCACGTCGACGACCCCGTCGATCGCCTTCGCGGCCGTGGCATCGAAGCCGCGCACCGTGGCTCCGAAGCGCGTCGGGTGTGCCGCGATCGCGATCAGCATATCCGGGAGCTTGAGGTCGTGCGTGAACAGCGCCGAGCCGCGCGCCTTGGCGCGCGAGTCCTTGCGACGCACGAACGGATTGCCGATCAGCTTGAATCGCGACGGATCCTTCAGCGGCACCGCTGCCGGCACCGGGAGCGTGGCCGCCACGCCGGCGAAGGCACCGATGCCGGCGCGCTGTCCCGAGGCCATGTGCGATACGACGCCGTTGGCTACCGTGATGCCGTCGGCGGGCACGTTCCACTGCCGCGCGGCTGCCGCCACCAGCATGGCGCGCGCCGTGGCTCCCGCCTGGCGCATCTGCTGATAGGCGCTCGCCATCGAGGTGCTGTCGCCGGTGCCCTGCATGTTGAGCGCGCTGTTGAGGTAGCGTGTCACGTCCGCCGGCGCGGCCTCGACCAGCACGTCGTTCCAGTCCGCATCCAGCTCTTCGGCGAGCAGGGTCGCAAGACCGGTAAACACGCCCTGGCCCATCTCCAGATATTTCGCGATCACCGTCACGCTGCCGTCGGCGCGGATGCGCACGAAGGCGTTGGGCGCGAAGACCGTGGACCCGGGCGCCGCATCCTCGGACTGCGCCACGGCGGCGCGCGGCTTCAGCAGTGCGGAGGGCGCCAGATAGAAGCCCAGCGTGAGCGCCCCGGCATTCCGCAGGAAATGCCGTCGGCCCGCGTGGCGGACGGCCCCGCGGCTCTGCCCGGAGCGCTTCAAGCCGCCAGCGCCCTGGCCGCTTCGTGGATGGCGGCGCGAATGCGCATGTACGTGCCACAACGGCAGATGCAGCCGTTCATGGCGACATCGATGTCGGCATCGCTCGGCCGCGGATTGGCCCGCAGCAGCGCCACGGCCGAGACGATCTGACCCGGTTGACAGTATCCGCACTGCACGACATCGAGGCGCTGCCAGGCCTCCTGTACCGCCAGGCCGACCTTGTCGTCCCCGATCCCTTCGATGGTCACGACCGCCTTGCCGTCGACAGCCGACACGGGCGTCGCGCAGGAGCGCACCGGCTGGCCGTCGACCGTCACCGTGCAGGCACCGCACAGCGAGCGCCCGCAGCCGTACTTGGTGCCCGTCAGCCCGATCTCGTCGCGCAGCACCCACAGCAACGGCATCTGGTCCGGCACGTCCACCGTGACGGCGCGATCATTGACCATGAATGTCCGCATCCGCTCGATTATAGCGGCGCAGGAGGGATTCATCCGCAGGGTCCGCGACCCCGTGACCGTGGTCGCAACTCCGCGACGCGGTGCAGGCTACGCGGTGCCGGCCGATATGGGCAGCGGGCGAGGCGGTACCAGGCGCCGCGGTCGCAGTCGCTCAGACCGGCTCTGCCCACAGATCGTAGGTGTCCGCCGCGGTGATGCGCACCTCGGCGAACTGTCCCGCCGCGGGCCGGCGCGCGCCGCCACGCGCGGCGCGCAGCCGCACGACACCATCGATCTGCGGCGCCTCGCCCGCGCTGCGCGCGATGGGCACGCCATCCTCGATGGCATCCACCAGCACGCGGCAGGTCTGTCCCACGCGGGCGGCGAGGCGCGCGCGGCTGATCTGCGCGGCCTTTTCCATGAAGCGCCGGTAGCGCTCCTCCTTGAGCGCGGCGGGGACCGGGTCGTCGAGGTCATTCGCCGCGGCGCCTGCGACGTTCGAGTATTGAAAGCAGCCGACACGATCGAGCTGCGCCTCATCGAGCCACGCCAGCAGCTCCTCGAACTGTGCATCGGTCTCGCCCGGAAAGCCGACGATGAAGCTGCTGCGCAGGATGAGCCCGGGCTGCGCGCGCCGCCAGGCGGCGATCCGCCGCAGCGTGTCCTCCGCATGCGCGGGCCGGCGCATGCGCCGCAGCACCGCCGGGCTCGCGTGCTGGAAGGGGATGTCCAGGTACGGCAGCACGCCGGGCTCGCCCATCAGCGCCACGACCTCATCCACGTGCGGGTAGGGATACACATAGTGCAGCCGTACCCACACCCCGAACGTTCCGAGGGCGCGTGCCAGATCGAGAAATTTCGTGCGGTATGACTGCTGTTCCCAGGATACCTGCCGGTAGCGCAGATCGGCGCCGTAGGCGCTGGTGTCCTGCGAGATCACCAGCAGCTCACGCACGCCGGCGCGCACCAGCTGCTCGGCCTCGCGCAGCACCTCATCGAGCGGCCGGCTCTGCAGGCCACCGCGCAGCTGCGGGATGATGCAGAAGCTGCAGCGGTTGTTGCAGCCTTCGGAGATCTTGAGGTACGCGTAGTGCCGCGGTGTCAGCCGCAGCCCCTGCGGCGGCACCAGATCGGCGAACGGATCGTGAGGTTGCGGCAGGTGCTCGTCGATCGCGGCGATCACGCGCTCGTAGGCATGCGGCCCGGTGACGCCGAGTACCTTCGGGTGGCGCTCCAGGATGCGCTGTGGCTGTGCGCCCAGGCAACCGGTGACCAGGACGCGCCCGTTGTGCGCGAGCGCCTCGCCGATCGCGTCGAGAGACTCATCGATGGCCGCGTCGATGAAGCCGCAGGTGTTGACCACGACCAGATCGGCCTGCTCGTATCCGGACACGATGTCATAGCCGCGCGAGCGCAGCTGTGTGATCAGCCGCTCCGAATCCACCAGCGCCTTGGGACAGCCCAGGCTGACGAATCCCACCGCCGGCGCGCGCCTGCCTGTGGTGCGCACGGCCGGACGGGTGGAGCGGGCAGCGGCTTTGGTGACCATCGACCTCAATGATGCGGTTACCGCAGATCAGGCGCCAGGCAAGCTCTGCTTCCCCAGGGCGCCGCCGAGGCAAGACCCGACGAACGCAGGGCCGCGTATAGTACCCGACCGCGTGCGCGACCCCCAGCCGGCGATCTCCCGGCCGGCGATCGGCGGCACCGCCAGGAGCAGCGACTCATGCCCTTCGATCACGCCTACTATCAGCGCTTCTACTTCAACCCGCGCACCGCGGTCACCTCGCGCTCGGAGATGCGCGCGCGCGCGCGGCTGATCGCGAGCTGCGTACAGTACCTGGGCCTGCCCGTGGGGAAGATACTCGACGCCGGCTGCGGCGTGGGAATGCTGCGCGCACCGCTGCTGCGCACACTGCGGCGCGCGCATTATGTCGGACTGGAGTGCAGCGACTACCTGTGCAGCCGCTACGGGTGGCGACAGGGTTCGATCGAGACCTTTCGCACCAGCGAGCGCTTCGATCTGGTCATCTGCTACGACGTGCTGCAGTACCTGTCCGCCACACAGGCACGTCGCGCGATTGCGAATCTGGCGCGCCTGTGTCGGGGTCTGTTGTACTTCGGGGCGCTGACGATCGAGGATTGGCGTGACAATTGCGATCAGGATCGCACCGATCGCATCCCGGGACTGCGCAGCGGGCGCTGGTATCGACGCGAGCTGTCGCGCGCCTTTCTGCCGGTCGGTTGCGGCATGTGGCTCAAGCGCGATGTGCCCCTGACCCTCTGGGACCTGGACGCTGCGGCGTGAACCGGGGCCTGGCTTGAACCTGGTCGCTGGCCTGAACCCGGGTGTTGGCTTGAACCCGGGTGTTGGCCTGAACGTGGTCGCCAGCCGTTGAGCACTTTGCCTGCCGAGCTCGCGGTTTTCGACGGAGTCGTCGAGTGTCGGCGCAGCGCCGGTCCGATGGCTCTGCGCCTGCGCGCTGCGCGGCGTGAGGGTGATACCGAGCTGCTGTTCGCCGGGGTGGTGGATCCGCTGGTGCCGCTGCCGGCGCAGCTGCATGACGTGCGGGTGCGGCAGATAGCGCCGTCCCCCGCGCCGATGACCGGCCGGTCGGCCGCCACAACCGCCGCCGCTACCGCTGGCACCGCCGCTACCGCCGCTACCGCCGCTACCGCTGGCACCGCTGCCACTGCCGCCGCCGCGACGACCTACCGCATCGAGGCGCGCGAGGGGAGCTTCGAGCTGCGGGCGCGCTCGGTGCAGTGGCATCGCGATGCCGGTGCCGCATTCTTCGGCGCGGTGCCGACACCGCCCGTGCCGCGCGCGGCGCGGCTGGGATGGTCGCTGCTGCTGGGCGTACTGCGGCTGCCGGGCGCGGCGCGGCTGCTGCGGCGCACGCAGCGATGAGTCAGCCGTGCGTCTGCTGTTCGGCCGCGGCGTCGGCCGCCCCGTCGAGCGGCGGCAGGCTGATGCGATAGCGCGTGAACTGGCCGCGCTTGGTGGACAGCTGCAGCCGGCCGCCGAGCCGGTGCACATGGTCACGCACGATGCACATACCCTGACCGCGCCGGCCATCACCGTTGGGTGCCGCCGTGGACAGCCCCGGCTGAAATATCAAATTCACGAGTCGCGTCGGATCCAGTGTGCGCGCGGCTTCCGGCGGCACCAGGCCTTGTCGGACGGCCGCAGCGGCGATGCCATCGCCATCGAGGCCGCCGCCGTCGTCCTGCACATTGAGCTCGAAGCCGTGCGCGCCGCAGTCGATGAATTCGATCACCAGTGTGCCGATCGCGGGCTTGGTGCGCGAGGCGCGCGCGCTCGCCTCCTCGATCCCGTGCTCGATGGCGTTGCGCATCAGCTGGCTGAGCAGATCGAACAGCGTGCCGGTCCACTCCTCGGGGATGTCCTCCAGGCCCATGGTCACCAGACCTACGCGCTTGCCATGGTCCGCCGCAAAGCGCTGGGCCATCTGCTCGAGCGCGGTCGCGAGCTTGAGCTGCGCGCGCCGCTGACTGGATTCCAGGTCGAGCGCGGCCGGCTCATGGCTGGCGAGCGGCACGTGCACGGCCGCGCTGTCGGCCGCCACCGTGAGGTGGCTGCACAGCTCCTCGAGCACCACCATCGCCGGTAGCAGGTCGTTGCCGGTGGCGGCGAGTCGGCTCTCGACCTCGCGCAGCGCGGCGAGCGCACTGGCGAGCCGCGCATCGACGGTCGGTAGATGCAGCCCGACGAGCGCCTCACCGAGGGCCGTGAGCTCATCGAGCAGCCGCTCGATCTTGCCGCGAAAGGCGGCCGAGTCGCGCGTCGGAGTGCGCAGCGAGCTGCGGATGCGCTCCACGGTGTCGAGCGCCAGTGTCATGAAAGCCGCCAGCGCCGCCGGCTCTGCCAGCAGCAGCGAGCGGTACAGGTCGCGCTGATCGCGCAGTGTCTCGAGCTCCAGCTGCACCGATGGGGGCAGGATTCGGGCCATGACGTCACTCATGGCAGTCCCATGGCGGCGTTCATGGCAGGCCCACTGCGGCGTCGAGCGGTGCGATGGCCGGGGAGGCGCCCGGGTCGCCCGACAGGCTCTGCTCGACGTTGCCGGCCGCGGGCGCGACTCCGGGCAACGCCGCCGCGGCCGCCTGCAGTGCCTGCTGGGCGCTGAGCGCGTCGGGGAAGCGCCCGGAGAGCTCGGCCGCCATCAGCCGGTCCAGCAGCGGCTCGAGCGCGCTGCACTCCGTCGGCAGCGTGGGGCGCTGACCGCGCACATGCTGATGGATCACCTCGACCGCGCTGCTGCCGGAGTAGGGTTTGTAGCCGCTGAGCATCTCGAACAGGATCACCCCGAGGCTGTAGAGGTCGCTGCGCGCATCGGGGGGCAGGCCCTGGGCCTGCTCGGGACTCATGTAATAGGGCGAGCCGCGCAGCACGCCGGCGGCGGTGTTGAGCGTCTCACCCGCAACGCCGCGCGCGAGCCCGAAGTCGATCAGCACGATCGAGCCGTCCTGGCGCAGCATGACGTTGGGCGGCTTGAGGTCGCGATGCACCAGGCCCGCCGCATGAATCACGGCGAGCGCCGCGCAGATGCGCTGCGCATACTCGAGGCTCTCGGTGATGGTGATCGGCTGCAGCAGTCGCGTCTTCAGATCACCACACGGGAAATACTCCATGGCGATGAACTCGCGCCCCGCGTGGTAGCCGTAGTCGTAGATCTCCACCACGGAAGGGTGACGGATCGCCGAGATGGCGGCGTATTCGCGCGAGAACTCGCGTGAGCCCTCGGCACTCGTCGCCACCGTGGGCTTGGTCACCTTCAGCGCCACGTAACGGCCGAGCACCACGCTGTGCGCCAGATACACGGCGGCGCGCGCCGATTCACCCAGGCGGCGCACGATCGAGTACTGCGGCAGCGCCAGATGCAGCGCGTCCAGTCCGCGGCGCGGCGTGCGTGCATGCGCCAGGGCGCGCTGCCGCCTGCGCAGCCCCAGGCGTAGCGAGGTGGCGAGGCGCTGCGCATTGAGCAGCCGGCGCGGCAGGTAATCGACCGCACCGAGCCGCATGGCATGCGCCGCCGTCAGCTCATTGCCGCCGCGGGCGATGACCACGATCGGCGGGACTTCCTCGAAGCGCAGCAGCCGCCGCAGGGGCTCGAGGCCGGTGCTCGGCAAGCCGGGATCATCGCCGCAGCTCAGGCCCAGCAGGATCAGATCCAGGTTGCGCGCCGACGAATGACGCGCATAGGCCTCTTCCAGTCCGTTGGGCTCCATCTCCAGCGTAGTGCCGTCTGGCCAGAGAATCTCCACGTGGTGCCGCAGCCAGACACGCAGCTCGCGCTCTGCATCCACGATCAGCACGCGCGGATTCATGGCAGCAGGCGCCACCGGCTGGCGAGGCTGCTCGCATACCAGCCCACCAGCATTGCTGCGCACGTCACGAGGCACAACAGCAGCGGCCAGAGCCAGCGCGGCCGCGTGCGCGGGGCCGCAGCGATCGCCTCGCGAGTCTCGTCCGCACTCTCGCCGACGGCCCCGGTGGCGGATGCCGTGTCAGTCGCGCCGGGGTCGGCGCCGGGGGCCGTCGCAGTCGCGGGCGTCGCAGTCGCGGGCGTCGCAGACGGCACGGCAGCGCGCGCGGTGACGCCGTCCGCCGCCGGGGGGGCCGGCGGATGGGCACCCAGCGCCGCCATCAGCAGCAGCTTCAGCCTCTTGGCCGAGGTGGGCTTGTGCGCGAAGCGGAATACCGTCCCGTCGGCGATCTGCGCGCGCAGCTCCTCGTACAGCATCGCTGTACCGGCCACCAGCACTCGCAGCTGGGGGAACTGCCGGCGCAGACCTATCAGAAACGATGTCATCACAATCGGCGCAGTTGTACCATCGATCACTGCTACTTCGGCGCCATTTGCGACAAGTTGATCTATGAACCGGTCGGGGGTCGGCGAGTTGATCACGGCCGCCTGCTCGGCGGCGGCGACGGTCACAGCCTGCAACAGCGCCTGGTCTTCGCACAGCGTCACGATCGTCGGGACGGGCGTGGCAAGCGGCGCGGTGCCTGGGGACGGGAACACGACCGCGGGCGGGACGAGTGCCCGGGGCGCGGCGGCAGAATTGGGCAGCGGCGCTCGCGGTTCCATGCGGCTCAAGATTCCAGGGCGTTTACGGCCGGGGGCAGGCCGACTCCTCGGTAGCCAGTGGACTGTAAGCCCTCTGCCCGGCGGCACAATGGCGTGCGTCATCGGTGGCCGAGGAACTGTGACGCTGATCGGTGCGTGGGGCTGATAATGTGACGTATCTCACCCACCACGTGCGCCGCGTGCGGGCGGCGGCACTTGCGGGTGCCTGTCCTACGGGAGCCAGACGATGTTGCGCTTGCGGGCCGCGGAAGCGGCCGACGTGCCGGTGATTTACCAGATGATCGGTGAGCTGGCGGACTATGAGCGGTTACGCGACCGAATGGTGGGTAAGGCAGACGATTTGCAGCGTCACCTGTTCGGCGAGCCGCGCTTCGCAGCGGCGCTGCTGGCGCTGTGGGAAGATGCGGTCGCCGGATATGCGCTCTACTTTTACAATTACTCGACTTTCCTTTGTCGCCCGAGCCTGTATGTGGAGGATCTGTACGTGCGGCCAGCGTATCGCGGGCGTGGCATCGGCAACGCACTGCTGCAGTCGCTCGAGCGGCAGGCCCGGGAGCGCGGCTGCGGTCGGCTCGAGTGGGCTGTGCTCGACTGGAACCGCAGCGCCATCGACTTCTATCGCCGCTTCGGCGCCCACCCCAACGAGGGCTGGACGCTGTTTCGCAAGGAATTGACCTCCTGAAGCGGGCCGGCCCGCCACCGCGGTCGTTGCCCCTCGTCAGGCGGGACAGCCATGGCAAGAGTCACGTATATTGAGCCCGACGGCCGCGCCGTGACCCTGGAGGTGGCCACGGGCCACAGCGTCATGAGCGCGGCCATGGAAGCCGGGCTCGAGGGCATCGAGGCGCAGTGCGGCGGGAATATGGCCTGCGCCACATGCCACTGCTACGTGCAGGACCCGTGGCTCGAGCGGCTGCCGCCACCGGGCGAGGACGAGCGGCTGATGCTGCAGAACGTGGCGGCGGAGCGGCGCGACAACAGCCGGCTGTCCTGCCAGCTGATCGTGCGGCCGGAGCTCGAGGGACTCACGGTAGAGTTTCCGGAGCGGCAGAGCTAGGAGCCGCACGGGAGCTCGCGCCGATAGAGCCCGCTGCGCCGGTACGGCAGTCCATCCGACAGACAGTCCATCCGACAGGTCGAACAGGTGACATGAGTTCGCACGCACCAATCATCATCGTGGGCGCCGGACAGGCCGGCGTGCAGATCGCCGAATCGCTGCGCCAGGAGGGCTATGGCGGGGAGCTGCTGCTGATCGGCGAGGAGCCACATCCGCCCTATCAGCGTCCGCCGCTGTCGAAGAAGTGGCTGTTCGACGCCGGCAATCCCGTCTCGCTGGCGATTCGCGGCGCCGAGGCGCTCGCGCGCCGCCGCATCGAGTTGAAGCTCGAAGCGCGCGTGGAGCGCCTGGATCGCGGCAGCACCACGCTGGAGCTGGCCTCCGGCGAGCGGCTGAGCTACAGCCGGGTAGCGCTGGCCACGGGCTCATTGCCACGCGTGCTGCCGGTGCCGGGCGCGACGCTGCAGGGCGTGCTGTGCCTGCGCGGCATCGCCGATTCGGCGGCCATCGCCGCCGCCATCCGTCGCTGCGCGAGCGAGCAGCGCCCGGTGGTGGTAATCGGCGGCGGTTTCATCGGCCTGGAGGTTGCTGCCGGCGCCCGCAAGCTCGGCGCCGCGGTCACCGTGCTCGAAGGGCTGCCGCGCCTGATGTCACGCGTGACCGCTCCCATCGTTTCCGAGGCCTTCGAGCAGCTGCACCGCTCGCACGGGGTGCAGTTCGTGTTCGATGCGCAGGTCACGGAGCTGCGGGGCACCCGGGAGGGCCACGTGGCCATGGTGCGCACGGCCGACGGACGCGAATTCGCGGCCGGTTGCGTGGTCGTGGGCATCGGCGTCACGCCCGATGATCGCCTGGCAGCCGAGGCGGGCCTGCCCTGCGAGCGCGGCATCATCGTCGATGAGTGCTCGCGCACCGCGGATCCGATGATCGTCGCGGCGGGCGATTGCACGGCGCGCAGGCTGGCGGACGGGCGGCTGCTACGGCTCGAGTCGGTGCAGAATGCCGTCGAGCAGGGCAAGTCGGCGGCCGCCGCGCTCATGGGACGCGAGCGACCGTTCTATGCCACTCCGTGGTTCTGGTCCGATCAATACGACGTGAAGCTGCAGATGGCGGGACTGAGCCAGGGGTACGATCAGGTGATCGTACGCGGGGATGTGGCGAAGCCGGCGTTTTCAGCCTTTTATCTGCGCGCCGGACGGCTGATCGCGGTGGACTCTCTCAATCGCATCCCGGATCACATGCTGGCCAAGCGCCTGCTCGACAATGATCTGTCGCCCACGGCCGAGCAGATTGCCGACGCGGGTTTCGATCTGCACAGCCTGGTCAGGCAGTCGGCCTAGCGGCGGCAGCCGCCCCTACGCAGGCTCACGCGGCCGCAGCGTCCAACGCCGCGGCTGCGAAGCTACTGTGACGGCGGCGCATCGGCGCGAGGCAGCAGAAAGTCCTGCCCGTGGTACTCCATCGCCACGCCGTCCGGCGTGATCGCCAGCACCCGTGCGCCTTCCGGCAACACGTCCCCCTCGCGCACGCGGTGCATGTTGATCAGCGCGTAGCGGTCCGCGGGACGGTTGGAGGTCACCAGCATGTTCAGCTGCAGCACGGGTACCTGGTCACCCAATGAGGCGCGGGTCGGCAGCGCGGCGAGATCCGCCGGCGTGACCGGCTTCGCGGGCATCACTGCGGGCGCATCGTCGGCGGGATTCTGCAGTGGCGTGGCGCTGGCTGCGGCCGGGTTGTCCCCGCTGCCGGCCAGCGGCGGTACCGAAGTTCTTGCCGCCCCGTTTTCCGTGGTGTCCGGCGGTGGCGTCGCCTGCGCGGTCGCACCCTGCGCGGTCGCTGCCTGCGCGGTCGCAGCCAGCCTCGCGGAGGGAGTTGCGGGAGTGGGGCCTGCGGACGCGGACACTGGTACGGCCGGAAGCGCAGCGACACCGGATGCCGCGCCGGACGCGGCTGTCGGCGCCCCCGCCGTCGCGGCCGCCGTCGCGCCGGTGACGCTGCCCGGGGCTGCGGGCCTGTGCAGCACCACGAACAGCAATACGATCGCGTTGACCGCCAGCAGGCCGCCCAGAGCCAGCGCCCAGATCGGGTAGCGGCGGCGCGGGTGCGTGATGCGCAGCTCGAGCAGCGTTGGACCCGTCTGCCGCTGGCGCTCCGCCTCGGATTTCTTCAAAGCGTCGAGTATGAAGGACATTACGTGCCTCGAGTGGACGCCGCTGTACCGCGGCGCGACTGTACCCGGGCCTGCAGCAGTGGGGAGCCGGGAGCGGCCAGCACCGCATCGAGCACGACCTGAGTCTCGATGCCGGCGATGCCGTCGACCGTCAGCCGATTGGCGCGCTGGAACTGCTCGACCAGATGCATGAGGCCGGCATCGTAATCGTCACCGTGATCCTGCGCGCCGCCGGCACCGCCGCTCGCGGTGTCGCCCGCAGCGCTGGCCACGCTGTCCGGCAGCCCGCCCCAGCGCTCGAGCTGGTAGCGCAGGCGGCGCACCGGGGGACCGCGCATGCCCTCGTGAAGTCCGGCCGGATCCCTGGCGGCGGGATGCCACAGCAATACGAAATCGCCGAACCAATAGCGCGACAGGTCGGCGATGCTCACATCCGCGGTATGCGCGCCGAACTGCAGCTGCACGTCGTCTCCGTCCAGGCCCCGGAGCACCACCTGATAAGGCGTGCCGGCATCGTCATTGAGCATCAGGATGGCGGGGCGGTTGAGCAAGCGCAGCTGCGCGAGCGAACCGCGCTGCATGAGGCATTGCAGCCCCTGTGCAATCGCCTGAGTGCAGCCGTCGGTACTGTCACGGTCGTAGTGCGCCTTCCAGAGCCCAAGCAGCGCGGTGAAGGCGCTGTCGGTGTCGGTGCTGCCGCGATAGGTGGTCAGCAGCTGCGCGAGCTTTGCCGGGGCGCCTGCGCCGTCCGATTCATCCGCCAGCGCCGGCGGGGACCCGGCGGGGGGCGCGGACCCGGCGGCGGGTGCGGACCCAGTGACAGGTGCGGGCCCGGTGGCGGACGCGGGGCGGCCAGCGGCACCGTACGCGAGCTCAGCGCTGCTGCCACCGGCGTCGCTACGCTGGCCCGCCGCGGCGCTGCTGGCGAGGTCGGTCCGGCTGGCCAGGTCGGTCCGGCTGGCGGGGTCGAGCAGCGCGGCCGGGCGTCGGGGAGTCTCCACGACGCGCGGGGTCCTGGACAGCCAGCGCGGTGCGTAATGCCACAGCGCCAGCGCGCTACCCGCCAGCAGCGCGGCGGCGAAGGCGCCGGCGGCCACTGCAATCCAGCGGGGGGTGAGCTCATGGCCGAAGACCTCTCCACCGGCGCGGCGCACGAGATGCGCCGGCACGGAGTGCAGATCCTGCGTGTAGGCGCCGAGCAGCGCGCGATCGCAGACGATGTTGATGACTCGCGGGATGCCGGCGCTGACGCGGTAGACCTCGCGCAGAGCCGCGCGCGTGAAGATCTCCGCGGTCGCCCCCGCGACCCGCAGGCGGTGGCGCACGTAGGCAACGCTCTCCTCACGTGACAGCGGGTCGAGGTGATAGCGTCCGGTGATGCGCTGGGCGAGCTGGCGCAGGTCTTCGCGCTCCAGCAGCGCGCGCAGCTCGGGCTGACCGATGAGGATGATCTGCAGCAGCTTCTGAGTCTCGGTCTCGAGGTTGGTCAGCAGCCGGATCTGCTCGAGCACCTCGGGGGACAGGTTCTGCGCCTCATCGACGATCAGCACCACGCGCCGCCCCTGCGCGTGCATGCGCAGCAGGTAACGGTTGAGCATGTCGACCAGCTCTTTGTGGTTGTTCTCGGCGCTGTCGCTCATGCCCAGACCGAGCTCCTCGCACAGCGAGCGCAGAAATTCGGCCGGCGAGAGGCGCGGATTGAGGATCAGAGCGATCTCGGCGTTCTTCGGCGCGCGCGCCAGCAGCGAGCGGATCGTGGTGGTTTTGCCGGTGCCCACTTCGCCGGTGAGCTGGATGAATCCGCCGGCTTCGTTGATGCCGTACACCAGATGCGCGAGCGCATCCGCGTGCCGCGCGCTCAGATACAGGTAGCGCGGATCGGGCGTGATTGCGAAGGGCTTTTCCGCGAGACCGAAGAACGTCAGGTACATGACTGCCGTGGCTGGCTGCGCGCCTGCGGGGCGTCTCCCCGCCCCGGGTGCGATCGTAATCCCGTTCGCGCCCGCGCGGCTATCTGTCGCGGTGCAGCCGTGGCGTCCGGCGCGGTGGCTACTGCCGGCGGCGCGGTGGCTACTGCCGGCGGCGCGGTGGCTGCTGCCGGAGGAGCGGTGGCTGCTGTTGGAGCGGCTGCTCCCGGCGAAGCGACTGCCGGCGGCGCGGTGGAGTGGGGCATATCCTTGGCCTTGGAGGGGCTGGCCGCCGGATCGTTCGGCGGCGTTCAGCTGCCGGCAAAGCCCAGCTGCGTCGCGGAGAAGTCATCCACAGCAATGATGTCCTGTACCCGCTGGTCGTAATCGGCGAGAAATTCAGCCTCCGCCTCCGACAGGATGCCCAGCGTGCGCGCCTGCTCGATCTGCTCGCGCGGATCGAGGGCGCTCACGCGGCCGGTGCGCACCCCCTCGACGCGCAGCTTCTTCTCCAGGGGCTCGGCCCGCGCGGTCAGCTCGAGTGCCTGCTGCAATGCGTGCAACGGATTGCCGCCGGCCCCGCCGCGATAGATGAAGCGGCCCAGGGCCTCGCGTGTCGCCGTGGGGCCCATGACCAGCTCGGCGAGACGGCGGCCGAGTCGATCGGCCGGCGCAAAGTAGGTCAGCCCGCGCGGGAACACCAGCAGTCGCGCGAGCGCGGCCGTCGGGCGGCTCGGTAGATTGCGCAACACGCTGTGCAGCTGCTCCTGCGCCTGGTAGAGCAGCTCCCGGCACGCCCACTCCACCACCGGCAGCTCCTCCTCGGGCCGGCCGCGGTTACCGTGATGCTTCAGTACCATGGAGGCGAGGTACAGCATGGAGAGTACATCTCCCAGACGCGCGGAGATGGTCTCCTTCTTCTTCAGGTAGCCGCCCAGCGTCAGCATCGCGATATCGGTCACCAGCGCGAAGGAGGCGCTGAAACGCACGATGTGCTGGTAGTAGCGACGCGTGGGACCGATCTGCGGCACTGCCTCGAAGCGCGCGAACGTGATGGCCATGAGCAGCGAGCGCACCGCGTTGGAGAACGCGAAGCCCATGTGCTCGAACAGCGCACGATCGAATTCGATCAGGCCGCGGCGGTGGTCCTCGTCGCGCGCCGCGTTCATTTCCCGGCGCACGTACGGGTGGCAGCGGATCGCACCCTGGCCGAAGATGATGAGATTGCGCGTGAGGATGTTGGCGCCTTCGACGGTGATGGCGATCGGAATCGACTGGTAGCCGCGCGCCAGGTAGTTGCGCGGTCCCAGCATGATCGCCTTGCCGCCCTGCACGTCCATCGCGTCGTTGGCGACGCGCCGGCCCATCTCCGTCACGTGGTACTTGAGGATCGCGGCCGGCACCGCCGGCTTCTCGCCCTGATCGATGGCGGCGGTGGTGACGCTGCGCGCCGCCTCCATGATGTAGGCGTAGCCCACCATGCGCGCGATCGCCTGCTGCACCCCCTCGAACTGGCCGATCGCCGCGTTGAACTGGCGGCGGATGCGGGCGTAGGCGCCGGTGGCGAACACGCCCGCGAGCGCCCCGCCGGTGGAATTGGCGGGCAGCGAGATGCAGCGGCCGACCGACAGCTGCTCGACCAGCATGCGCCAGCCGGCCCCCGCCATGGCGACACCGCCGATGATGACATCCAGCGGCACGAACACGTCGTGGCCGCGCACCGGACCGTTCTGAAAGGGAATGTTGATCGGAAAGTGGCGGCGGCCGATCTCGATGCCGGGAGTGTTGCGGGGGATGAGCGCGCAGGTGATGCCGATGTCGGTGCGCTCACCGAGCAGGTGCTGCGGATCGAGCATGCGGAACGCCAGCCCGACGACCGTCGCCAGCGGCGCGAGGGTGATGTAGCGCTTGGAGAAATTGAGCTTCAGGCCCACGATCTCGCGACCCTGCCACGGACCACGGCACACCACGCCGGTGTCGGGAATGGCCGCGGCGTCCGATCCCACGCGCGGGCCGGTCAGGGCAAAACACGGGATGTCCTCACCGCGCGCGAGACGCGGCAGGTAATGATCCTTCTGCTGCTCGGTGCCGTAATGCACGAGCAGCTCGCCCGGTCCGAGCGAGTTGGGCACGGCGACGGTGGAGGCGCAGGTGATGCTGCGGCTGGCGATCTTGGTGAGCACGCAGGAGTGCGCAAAGGTCGAGAACTGCAGGCCGCCGTATTGTTTGGGAATGATCATCGCGAAGAAGCGCTGCGTCTTCAGGTACTCCCAGACCTCGGGCGGCAGGTCGCCGCGCCGGTGCGTGATGTCGAAGTCGTCGAGCATCGAACAGAGCGTCTCGCACGGCCCATCGAGGAACGCCTGCTCTTCGGCCGACAGCGCCGGGGCGGCGGCCGCGGCGAGGCGGCGCCAGTCGGGTCTTCCGGTGAACAGCTCCCCATCCCACCACACCGTGCCGGCTTCCAGCGCCTCGCGCTCGGTGTCCGACATCGCCGGCAGCAGCCGCCGATAGATGCGCATGAAGCGGCCGCTGATCAGCGCAATACGCAGCGGCCGCACCCCCAGCCCCCAGAAGCCGATCAGCAGCAACCACAGGATCGTCTTCCACACGGGGGCCGGACTGCCGGCGGCGCTGTAGATCAGCAGCAGCACCGTGAAGCTGACGGCGAACGACCACAGCGAGGCGCGCCGGTGCGCGAGGTACAGCAACGCGGCGATGAACAGCACGGTGACGACGCCACCGATCATGTGTGTCTCCCGGCGCCTGCCTGGCGGTGCGGGACTATAAGCGTTTCAGGCGAGCAGCGTCTTGACGCCCTCGCGCTCCTCGCGCAATTCCGCGTCCGATGCGTCCATGCGCCGGCGGCTGAACTCGTCGATCGACAGGCCGGAGACGACCTGGTACTCACCCTGCCGGCAGGTCACCGGATAGGAATACACCACGCCCTCGCGGATGCCGTAGCTGCCGTCGGCGGGCACGCCCATGCTGGTCCAGTCGCCCTCGGGGGTGCCGAGCATCCAGATGCGCACATGGTCGATCGCGGCGGAGGCCGCCGAGGCGGCCGAGGAGGCGCCACGCGCCTTGATGACCGCGGCGCCGCGTTGCTGCACCGTGGGGATGAAGGATTTCTCCAGCCATTCCTGCTCGACCAGCGATCGCGCCGGCCGGCCCTCCACCAGCGCGTGCGAGATATCGGGGTACTGCGTGGAGGAGTGGTTGCCCCAGATGGTCAGATGACGGATCGCCGACACGTGAGTGCCGGTCTTATCGGCGAGCTGCGACAGCGCGCGGTTGTGATCCAGACGTGTCATGGCCGTGAAGCGTCGCGGGTCGATGCGCGGCGCATTGCGGCTGGCGATCAATGCGTTGGTGTTGGCGGGGTTGCCCACCACGAGCACGCGCACCGCGGAGTCCGCGACCTCGTTCAGTGCGCGCCCCTGTGCCGAGAAAATCTGCGCATTGGCGAGCAGCAGGTCCTTGCGTTCCATGCCCGGCCCGCGCGGCCGGGCCCCGACCAGCAGCGCGACGTGGCAGTCGCGAAAGGCGACGGCGGCATCATCGGTGGCGACAGTCCTGCGCAGCGTCGGGAAGGCGCAGTCGGCCAGCTCCATGACCATCCCGCCCAGCGCCGGCAGCGCCGGGGTGATTTCCAGCAGGTGCAGGTTGATCGGCTGGTCGGCGCCGAGCATGTCTCCTGCTGCAACGCGGAAGGCCAGGGCATAACCAATCTGGCCGGCCGCGCCGGTGATGGCGACATTCAGGGGCTGCTTCATGGGGGAGCTCCGGGAAAAAGGGCCCTGATTTTAGGGGGATTATCCGCCCGGGCAACCTTGTCAACGTGATTTGGCTTGACACGTTGGTAGTGTTGTAGTTAACTACAACACATGATCAGAGAGACGCCGGAGGCGTCGCAGGACCAGGAGACGACCATGAACGCGCTTGCCTACAACAGTATTGCCCAGACCCGTCCAGCATTCAGCGGCGCCTGCAAGCTCGCTGTCTGCGCCAGCCTCGCGCTGGTGATCACCATGCTGAGTGCACGCCTCATCAGTCATTCGGTGGTGACTCAGGCAGCGGTGCAGCCCAGCGCGGCCGCGCAGCTGGTCGCGCCGCTGACTCCGCCCAGCTCCGGCGCGACGGTGGCCGCGACGCATTGGATGAAGATCTGAGCGTGCGCGACGCCTGCACCGGCGCCACCGCGCCGGTGCCTGCCCGCCACGACGGCGCCAGCTGCTCTGCTACAGTCGGCGGCTGAAGCGGTGGGCAGCGCCGGCGGGTAGACCGCGACAGCACAAGAGCGTCAGGGGTGGAAACGCAAGAACAATGGGACGAGAGAGCGCCGATCTACCGGCAGCTGCGCGACCGCGTGGTCGCCATGATCCTCGAGGGGCTGCTGCGGGAAGGCGATCCGCTACCCTCGGTGCGCAACGTCGCGGCGGAATTTCGCATCAATCCGCTCACGGTACTCAAGAGCTATCAGCAGCTGGTCGACGAGCAGCTGGTCGAAAAGCGCCGCGGCCGCGGTATGTTCGTCAACGAGGGGGCGGCGCGGGCGCTGCGCGTGGAGGAGCGGCGGCGATTTCTGAGCAGCGAGTGGCCCAGGGTGCGCGCAACCATTGCACGTCTGGGACTGTCCGTGGAAGAGCTGCTGCGGTCAGCGCCTGCCGGTGGGGCCGAGGCCGCCGGCACCCCGCCGCAGCACCCGGCCGAAGGGGGGGACGATGGCGAACATCATTGAGGTGCGGGGCCTGACCAAGCGCTACGGGCGCTCCCTCGCGCTCGATGGCGTGAGTTTCAACGTCGGCGCCGGGCGCATCTTCGGCCTGATCGGGCGCAACGGCGCGGGCAAGACCACGCTGCTCAAAGCCATCCTCGGACTGACGCCCTACGAGGGCAGCGTGCGCGTTTTCGGGCTCGAGGCCGCGCGCGATCGCTCCGCGCTGATGAACGAGATCTGCTTCATCGCCGACACCGGTGTGCTGCCGCGCTGGCTGCGGGTCGATCACGCCATTGACTACGTTCAGGGCGTGCATCCGCGCTTCGAGCGCGCGCGTGCCGAGGCGGTGCTCGCGGGTACGCGCATTCCGCGTCGCGCCCGCATCGGTGAGCTCTCCAAGGGAATGATCACGCAGCTGCATCTGGCGCTGATCCTGGCGATCGACGCGCGGCTGCTGGTGCTCGATGAGCCGACACTGGGCCTCGACCTGATCTACCGCCGCCAGTTCTACGACACGCTGCTCACGGACTACCTGGACAAGGAACGCACCATCCTGCTCACGACTCATCAGGTCGAGGAGGTGGAGAACCTGCTCACGGATGTGCTGTTCATCGATCGGGGGCGCGTGCTGCTCGATGCCGTGGTCGAGGATCTGCCGCGCCGCTTCCTGCAACTGGAAGTCGCGGCCGGCCAGCGCGAGGCCGCCAGCGCATTGAAGCCCCTGTACAGCCGCGAGGTGCTCGGCCGTCCGGTGATGCTGTTCGAGAATCAACCGCGCGAGGTGCTTGCCGGGCTCGGCGAGGTGCATCCGCCAGCCATCGGAGAGCTGTTCGTCGCCAAACTGACCGCTGCCGCATCGCCCGACGACCCCTCGGGAGGCTCTTCGGGCGGTTCGTCACGGCTGACCACGGGGGAGGCCGCCTGATGAAGGTGCTTGCCATGCAAATGCGACGGGAGATCTGGGAGCACCGCTCGCTGTGGATCGCGCCGCTGCTGATCGCGGTGCTGCTGCTGGTGGGCGTGGCGACGCTCGGGCGTATCCAGTTTTACGAAGGTCCCGCGCGCCCGGCGACCGCCACCGCGCCGTTCGAGCTGATGCTGCTGGGCTGGGGCGTGCCCTTCTATCTGGCGGCGGGCATCGTCGTCGCCGTCTACCTGCTGGACTGTCTGTACGGGGAGCGGCGCGACCGCAGCATCCTGTTCTGGCGCTCGATGCCGGTGTCGGACACCGAGACCGTGCTCGCCAAGCTGCTGGTAGGTCTGGTGGTCGTGCCCTATGCGACGTTCCTGCTGTCCGCCCTGACCAGCGTGCTCGCCAGCGTCATTCTCGCCGTGCGCCATCACGTGCTCGTCAACGGCCAGGTGGCCCCCCTGTGGAACACGCTCATGTGGGTGCGCATGCAGCTGGTGATGCTCTACGGCCTGACGGTGCTGCTGCTGTGGTACGCCCCTTACGCCGCCTATCTCATGCTGGCCTCGGCGTGGGCGCGCCGCTCGCCTTACGCATGGGCCTTCGTGCCGCCGGTACTGCTGGCGGTGTGCGAAAACATGGTGTTCGGCACGAACTATCTGGGTCGCATCGTCGAGCGCGGCTTCAGTCAGGTGCTGCGGCTCGCCTTCAACCTCAATCTGCAGTTCGCCTACAGCGTCGGTGAGAGCCTCCCTCTTGCGGGCAACGCGGCGCGCGGCGCCGTGCGTCCCACCGGCGGCGGCGCCACGGACCTGCTCGCCAGTCCGCAGCTGTGGCTGGGACTCGTGGTCGCCGCGCTGATGATCGCGCTCGCGATCCGTCTGCGCCGCTATCGCGACGACTCCTGAGCGATCGACGACCCCGGAGCGATCGACGACCCCGGAGCGCTGACGCAGGCGGGCGGGGCTGTTAGCATGGCGCTCGCAGGGACTGCACGAGCGCCGTTGCGTGACGCCCACGATCCGACAGCACGCCGATCGCGACTCCGCCGATACCGTGGCGCGTCCGCGCCACGTGAATGCGCAGCGCGCGGCCGAACAGCTGGACGTGCAGCTGCTCGGCGAGTGGCGCGCGCCGCACTTCGCGGAGATCGAGGCGGAGCTCGCCGCGCTGGATCTCGCCGGGCTGCGCCGCGTGCGGATCACCACGGGCGAGGCACGCCTGGACCTCACCAGCGCCTGGCTGCTGCGCGATTTCATGCAGCGCGCGCAGGGGCTCGATATGGAGACGGCCTTCACGGATGCGGCGCCGCCGACCCTCACGGTGGTGAGCCGTTGCCTCACCGGCGAGATGCCCGACGAGACGCGTCACGTCGAATGGCTCGACCCCGGCAACGCCGTGGAAGACATTGGCCGGCGCACGGTGCGCGGGCTGCGCGATACCGTGGCGGCCGTGACGTTCGTCGGGCATGCGACCCTGCGGCTGGCGTACGAGGTCTCGCACCCGGCACGGCTGCGCGCCCCCTCGATCACCCGCCACATCTACGAAAGCGGCATCACTGCGATTCCGATCGTTGCGCTGATCGCGTTCCTGGTGAGCGTCATCCTCGCCTATCTGGGGGCGCAGGAGCTGCAGCAGTTCGGCGCCGTGACCTTCGTCGCCGACCTGGTGACGATCGGAGTGCTGCGCGAGCTGGGGGTGCTGTTGACCGCGATCATCGTCGCCGGCCGCTCCGGCAGCGCCTTCACCGCCGAGATCGGCTTCATGCAGCTCAACGAGGAGGTGGATGCGTTGCAGGCCATCGGCCTGGATCCGTTCGAGCTGCTGGTGCTGCCGCGCATTCTCGGACTGATGCTGGCGCTGCCGCTGCTGACGGTGCTGGCCGACGTGATCGGGCTCATCGGCGGCGGATTGCTGTGCCACGTGCTGCTGCAGATGCCGCTGATCGAATACCTCGGGCGCGTGCGCGGCGCCATCGCCTCCACGACCTTCTGGGTGGGCATCATCAAGGCGCCGGTATTCGCCGCGCTCATCGCCCTGTCCGGCTGCTACAACGGCATGCGCGTGCATACCTCGTCCCGCGAGCTGGGCCGGCTGACCACGCTGGCGGTGGTGCAGGCGATCTTTGCCGTGATCCTCGCCGATGCGCTGTTCGCGGTGTTGTTTCTGCGGCTCAATATCTGATGTGATGGAAGCGCTGCTGGAAGTGCGTGGCCTGGTCAATCGCTTCGGGCGCCAGACGGTGCACCGCGACCTGGACATGTCGGTCTACCGCGGCGAGGTGTTCGGCATCGTCGGCGGCTCCGGAGCGGGCAAGACGGTGCTGCTGCGGACCATCCTCGGATTGCGCAATCCGGACGCGGGCACCGTCCGCTTCCTCGGCCAGGAGCTCTCCGGCATGAGCGCCGCACAGCGCTTTGCGCTCAAGGGCCGCGTCGGCGTCACCTTCCAGCAGGGCGCGCTGTTCAGCGCGCTGACGGTGCGCGAGAACGTGCAGCTGCCGATGCTCGAGCACCTGCGATTGCCCGCGCGCGGGCTGGAGGAGCTCGCGCTGCTGAAGGTGCAGCTCGTGGGTCTGAGCGCCGACACCGCCGGCAAGTATCCGGCCGAGCTGTCCGGTGGCATGGTCAAGCGCGCCGGGCTCGCGCGGGCGCTGGCGCTGGATCCGGCACTGCTGCTGCTGGACGAGCCGACATCGGGACTGGACCCGATCGGCGCCGCGGCCTTCGATGAGCTGTTGATTTACCTGCATCAGGAGCTGAAGCTCACCGTCGTCATGGTCACGCATGATCTGGACAGCATCTTCCGCACCTGTAACCGCGTCGGCGTCATCGTCGACGGCCGCATGATCAGTGACACGCTCGAGGGCATCATGCGCAACCCTCATCCGTGGATCCGCGCCTATTTCTGTGGCGAGCGTGGGCGGCATCTGCGCGGACTGAAGCATGCAACGTGAGGCGAACTAATGGAGCGCGAAGCGAACTATCTGGCGGTCGGCACGTTCGTGCTGCTGGTGCTGGGAATGGCCGTGCTGTTCGTCTATTGGTATTCGGCCGCCAACAATCGCGGCCATTTCCGCCGCTACGAAATCTACTTCGACGGCAGCGTCAGCGGCCTGTCGATCGGCAGCCCGGTGCGTTATCTCGGCGTCGACGTCGGGCAGGTCGAGCGCATACGTCTCGATGCGCGTTCGGCCGACCGCGTACAGGTACTCGCGGACCTCGATCCGACCACACCGATCACGCGCTACACCGTGGCGCAGCTGTCGTTGCAGGGGTTGACGGGTCTGATGTTCGTGAACCTGCGCCGCCTGACGCCCGGCTCGAGTCCGCAGGCGCTGCTCAGCGGCGTGCCGAGTGAGCAATACCCCGTGATCGCCTCGGAGCATTCCGACCTGGAAGTACTGCTCAGCAGCCTGCCGGACATGGCCGCGCGCCTCGCTGATCTGCTCGATCGAGGCTCCCGGCTGCTCTCGGACCGCAACCTCGCGGCGGCCGACCAGATCACCGGCCAGCTCGCGCAGGCGACGGCCGGCCTGCCGCAGAGCATGCGCAGCGTCGACCAGCTGCTCGCCCAGTTGCACACGGCCGTGCAACACGCCGACCAGCTGCTCGAGGATGTGCATTCCACGGAGCGGCCCACGGGGGCGGATGTCCAGGCCACGGCGCAGCGACTGCGAGTGGCGAGCGACCATCTCGCGCACGCCAGCGCGCAGCTGGACGACTTCATGGCCGCCAACGGCGCGGAGCTCTCGGACCTGGTGCGCGATGGAGTGCCGCAACTCGAGGGGCTGCTGCGCGACAGCCGCGCCGCCGTCCAGCAGATCGATGATCTGACCCGCAGCCTGCGCGAAGACCCGTCACGACTGGTGTATCAGCCGTCACGCTCGGGCGTGACGATACCGCCATAGGAAAAGGACCCAGCACCCATGCGCACTGCCGCCGTCTGCCTGGTCGTGACGCTGACCGCGCCGCTGAGCGCCTGCATCGGTCTGCACAGCAACCAGCCCGTCCAGCAGCAGTACCTGCTGAGCCTGCCGCCGCTGGCGGCAGCGGGGGCGCCCGACGCGGCCGCCGCGGGAGCCGGCTCCGCCGCCGCTGGACCCACCTCCGCCGCGGCCTCTGGACCCGCCTCGGCCGCGGCAGCGGATACGCTGCAGGTGTTATCTCCCGAGGCTGCGCCGGGTCTGGTCAGCGACGGTATCGCGGTGCTGCGTCCCGGGCAGCGGCTCGATTACTACACGGGAGCGCGCTGGGTCGTATCGGCGCCGATGATGCTGCAGACGCTGGCCATCGAGGCGCTGCGCCGGCAGGGACGCTTCTCGCTGGTGGAAGCCGACGGCGGACCGTTTGCCGCGCGCTACCTGTTGAGCGTGGAGCTGACGCATTTCGAGGCCGACTACACCGCTGAGGCCGGCTCTGAGGCTGGCGCCGGCGCCGCGGGCGGCCCGACGGTGCACGTGTCGCTGGTGTGTACGCTGGGACGACGCGTGGGCCGTGAGGTCGTCACGACGCTGACGGTCAACAGCAGCGCCGCGGCCGATGCCGATCGCATGGGAGCGGTCATTGCCGCCTTCCAGCAGGCGACCGGCGCGGCGCTCGAGCGCCTGGCCCGCGAGATCGTGCCGGTGGCCGCCGCGGCAGGCACGGCCGCGCCCTAGCCGATCGGCTAGCGCATGGTGACCAGCTCCTCGGCGCTCGTGGGATGTATCGCCACGGTGTCGTCGAAGTCGCGCTTGGTCGCTCCCATGCGCAGCGCGACCGCGAAGCCCTGCAGCATCTCATCGGCGCCGGGGCCGAGCACGTGAATGCCGACGATGCGCTGCTCGGGGCCGACGGTGACCAGTTTCATTTGCGCGCGCGGCTTGCGCGTGGTGAGCGCGTGATACATCGGCACGAACGTCGTGGTGAACACCTGCACGCGCTCGCTGAAGCGAGCGCGTGCCTGCGCCTCCGAGAGACCCACGGTGCCCACCGGCGGGTGGCTGAACACCACCGATGGGATGTTCTCGTAGTCCAGCCGGCGTTCGCTTTGCCCTCCGAACAGGCGATCGGCCAGGCGCCGGCCCGCGGCGATCGCCACCGGTGTGAGGCCGGCGTTCTGTGTGACATCGCCGATGGCGTACAGATGTGCGATGTTGGTGCGCTGGAACGCATCGACCCGCACATGACCGCGGGCGTCGCGCTCGACACCTGCGGCTTCGAGCCCCATGTCCTGGGTGCGCGGCTCGCGTCCCACGGCCCACACGAGGGCATCGAACGGACCGAGCTCCCGAGCGTCCTCGATCGCGAGGCGCAGCGCGCCCTGGTCGTCCCGCCGCAGTGAGCGCGGCACCGCACCCGTCACCACTTCGATGCCCTCATCGCGCATGATCTGCGTGAGCCCTTCGCCGAGCATCGCGTCGAAGTGCCGCAGGATGTATTCATGCCGCAGGATCAGCGTCGTGCGACTGCCCAGCGCGGCAAAGATCCCGGTCAGCTCGGCGGCGATGTAACCGGCGCCGACCACCGCGACGCGCCCGGGACGCCCCTCCAGGGCGAAGAAGCCGTCCGAGCTCATGCCGAGCGCGGCACCCGGCAGCGGCGGAATCAGCGGCTGCCCGCCGGTCGCCAGCACGACCGCACCGGCCGTCAGCCGTCGCTCCCCGACCTGTACCGACTGTGCAGACAGCAGGCGTGCGCGAGCGCGCAGCAGCTGCACACCACGGGTGTCGAGGCCACGCTCGTAGATCGCGTTGAGGCGGGCCACGTAGTCGTCGCGCCGGCGTTGCAGCAGCCCCCAGTCATGACGGCCGATGGCGATGTCGAAGCCGTAGTCGACGGCGTCGTGCAGCGCCTGACCGATCTGGGCCGCATTCCACATGACCTTCTTGGGGACGCAGCCCAGATTGACGCACGTGCCGCCGAGCCGGCCCATCTCGACCAGCGCGGTGCGCGCTCCGTAGCCCGCGGCCCGCTGCGCGCACGCCAGCCCGCCGCTGCCGCCGCCGATGACGATGAGGTCATAATCACTAGCCATTGGCTTGGGACACCCTGAGCTATCCTGCCAGCGGCTTTCATGGTACACCGGCCGCGGCA
>JASHSK010000110.1 GCA_030038755.1 Gammaproteobacteria bacterium | reverse complement strand
GCGATCAATTGCGAGCTGCGGCGCAGCTACGAGCGGCAACAGGTACGAGGACCCCGGATGCGCTCCAGCTCGCTGCAGCAGTCACCTCCGGCTGTAGCAGTTTCCTTACGAACGATCGCCGGATTGCAGCGGTCCCGGGTACTCGCGTCCTGCAGCTGGCGCAGTATGTCGGATGAGTGGTCGCTGGTGGAGGACGGCATCGGAGATCTGCGAAGGGTCTACGCGGGTAACAGGCCCGTCCGTTCGGTCCCGTATCGCGATGCCGCGGGCGACGTCGTGGAGGTGCGGCACTACTGGCAAGAGAGCCGCGCCGGGCTTGCTGCGGGACGGTTTCGAAAGCAGCCGGATGGCGCCTGGGGATTCGCGGCCGGCGGCTTCGCCCCACAGTAGACCGTTTTAGACTTTTAGCCTACCTGCGTTTGCTATACGAACTGATAAGTGGTTGTTTTATTGGCGCTCCCTACGGGATTCGAACCCGTGTTACCGCCTTGAGAGGGCGATGTCCTAGGCCTCTAGACGAAGGGAGCCGCGCTGACCGGGAGGGGCTGAAAAGCGCGCTATTATAGGCGGCTGTCACCCTCGCTCAAGCTCGAGCTCGCACTGCGGCGAGTCGGAGGCCCGGGGATTTCCGCAACCTTTAAGGACAGGATTTGAATCAACGCGTTCCGGTCATTGACGCAGCTCAGGCGCCGCGCATCATCGCGCGTGCCGACCACAGCATTTCCCGCTCGAACATTTCCAATAACGCGCTGCGCGTGTTGTACCGCCTCAAGGACGCCGGCTTTCAGGCTTTCCTCGTCGGTGGGGGCGTGCGCGACCTGCTGCTCGGCCGCCACCCCAAGGATTTCGACATCGCGACCAACGCGCTGCCCGATGAGGTACGCGCGCTGTTTCGCAATTCCCGGCTGGTCGGACGACGCTTCCGCCTGGCGCACGTGGTCTTCGGCCGCGAGATCATCGAGGTCGCGACCTTTCGAGCCGCCACCGCTCCGTCGCCGAACGAGGAGCCCCCGACCGACCTGGACGCCGAGGTCGAGGCCGACGGTGGTGGTGGGGAGCTGAGCGAGGAGGATCTCGAGGAGGTCGAGCGGCAGCGCGCCGAGGAGTCACCAGCGGTGCAGCCGCCTGCCGGGGAGCCGCCGGCCATGGAGCCGCCTGCAGAGGGGTCGCGCGCCGACGAGCCGTTCGCTGGAGACGCATCCGCCGAAGAGCTCCGACGCACCACCGCGGGTGGACTGATCGGTGTGGATCACGAGCGCGTGCTCGACACGCACGGCCGGCTGCTGCGCGACAACGTCTACGGCAGCATCGAGGAAGACGTCTGGCGACGCGACTTCACCGCCAACTCGCTCTACTACAACATCGCGGACTTCTCGTTGTGGGATTTCGTCGGCGGCGCGGAGGATATCGCCGCACGGCGGCTGCGGCTGATCGGTGATCCGGAGACGCGCTACCGCGAGGATCCCGTGCGCATGCTGCGTGCCGCGCGTTTCCAGGCCAAGCTCGGCTTCGAGCTCGATGCGGCGACGGCCGCGCCCATCGCCGCGCTGCGCGGCCTGCTCGCGCAAGTGCCGCCGGCGCGACTGTTCGATGAGACGCAGAAGCTCTTTCTCACGGGCCACGGCGAGCGCAGCTTCGAGGTGTTGCGGGCGCACGATCTGCTGGGGGTGTTGTTCCCGGCGGTGGAGCGCTATCTGGCCGCACACCCGGGCAGCCTGGTCGAGCAGTTGCTGCGCCAGGGGCTGCGCAATACCGACGAGCGTGTGGCGGCCGACCGGCCCGTGACGGCCTCGTTCCTGTTCGCGCTGCTGCTGTACGGACCGATCGCCGCGATGATCGAGTCGCTGCCTCCGCAGCGCTGGCACGAGATCGGGGCGATCGTCGGCGCCTGTGAGCGCGCGCTGCGCGAAGCGGGCGCCCGCGTCAGCATTCCCCGGCGCATCGGTCTGGCGGTGCGCGAGATGTATGCGCTGCAGCCGCGCCTGGAGCATCCGCGCGGCCGGCGCGCGCTGCGGCTGCTGGAACAGCCGCGCTTTCGCGCCGCCTTCGACCTGCTCGCGCTGCGCGCGCAGCTGGGGCTCGCCGCGGCCGGCACGGCGCAATGGTGGAGCGAGTTGCAGGAGCTGTCACCCGAGGCGCGCCTGCAGCGCATCGATGACCTGGTGGCCGCCGGTACCGGACCGCGGCTGCCGGAACCCGAGGAGTCGGCGGGGGCCGCGGCCCCTGTGCGCCGCCGCCGTCGGCGGCGCCGGCGGCGCTGAGCGGCGTCGCGCGCATGCTCTGGGAGAGCGTCTATGTGGGCATCGGCAGCAACCTCGATGAGCCCGAGCAGCAGGTGCGGCGTGCGCTGGCGGCGCTCGCGACGCTCGAGAGCACGCGCCTGGTGGCTTCGTCCCCGCTGTACGGATCCCGGCCCTGGGGCGTGACCGAGCAGCCGGATTTCGTCAACGCGGTCGCGGGCCTGCTCACGCAGCAGCCGGTCGACTCATTCTTTCAGGCGTTGCGCGCACTGGAGAGGCAGCTCGGGCGCACTGCGCCGGCCGTGCGCTGGGGACCGCGGCGCATAGACCTGGATCTGCTGCTGTTCGATGGGCTGCAGCTGGACGGGCCGCAGCTGCGGCTGCCGCACCCCGGAGTAGTGGAGCGTAACTTCGTTCTGTATCCTCTGTACGAGGTGGCGCCCGACCTCGTCGTGCCCGGCAGCGGACGCGTCCGCGAGCTCCGATCGCGGGTCGATCGCGCCGGGATCTGGCGTCTGGACGGACGAGCGATCGATCATGGCGCCTGACAGCACCCCACATCGCTTCATCGTCATCGAGGGGCCGATCGGCGTCGGCAAGACCACCCTCGCCGTGAAGCTGGCGGCGACGCTGCAGGCCGAGGCGGTGCTCGAGCACCCCGAGGACAATCCGTTCCTCGAGCGCTTCTACCGCAACCCGCGCGCCGGCGCATTGCCCGCGCAGCTGTACTTCCTGTTCGCGCGCGCACAGCAGATGGTCGCGCTCCAGCAGCAGGACCTGTTCGCACCGCTGCGGGTCGCCGACTACCTGATCGATAAGGACCGGCTGTTCGCCCGCACGACACTCGACGAGGAGGAACTGCGGCTCTACGAGCAGGTGTACGCCAAGCTCGCGATCGAGGTGCCCCGGCCCGATCTGGTCGTGTACCTGCAGGCGCCGGTGGACGTGCTGCTCGCGCGTATCGCACGTCGCGGCATCCGCTACGAGCAGTTCATCGACCGCCTCTACCTGGAGCGACTCAACAACGCGTACGCGCGTTATTTTCACGAATACGACGCCGCGCCGCTGCTGATCGTCAACGCGGCGGCGATCGACCCGATCGGCAATGAGGCGGACTACGAGGAGCTGCTCGGCGCCATGCGCCGCATGCGCCGCGGCCGCCTGTACTTCAACCCCCTGCGACACACGGCGTTGTAGGGACCGCAGCGCTGCAGGGACGCGCGTCGCAGTGGGGACGCGCGGCGCCGCAGGTGCGGCAGGGCCGCCGGCGCCGCAGGAAGCAGTTGCCTCGCGCGCGGCGCTGCCGCATGCTCAAGGCCATGTATACGCATCTGCAGAGCCGCGATTCCGACCGTCCGCCGGTGACGCTCACGACGCTTGCGCAGATGAAGCACCAGGGCGAGAAGATTGCCTGTCTGACGGCTTACGACGCCAGCTTCGCCGCGTTGTTGGATGCGGCGGGCGTGGACGTGGTGCTGGTGGGCGACTCGCTCGGCATGGTGATCCAGGGCCACGACACCACCGTACCGGTCACCATGGATCACATGGTCTATCACTGTGCCGCGGTGTCGCGCGGACTGTCGCGCCCGTTCCTGATGGCAGACTTGCCGTTCATGAGCTATTCCTCGCCGGAGCTGGCACTCGCCAACGCGGTGCGACTGATGCAGGAGGGCGGGGCGAGCATGCTCAAGCTCGAGAGCGGCCCGGGGCAGACCGATACGGTGGCGTATCTGGCGCGCCATGACATCGCCGTGTGCGCGCATCTGGGCCTCAAACCGCAGTCGGTGCACAAGACCGGTGGCTTTCGTGTTCAGGGCCGCGAGGACGCGGCCGCGGAGCGCATGCTGCGGGATGCGCGGGCGCTGGAGGCCGCGGGCGCCGATATGGTGCTGCTCGAGTGCGTCCCGGCGGCCCTCGGCCGCAGCATCACCGAGGCCATCCGCGTGCCGGTGATCGGCATCGGCGCCGGACCGGGCACCGATGGACAGATACTGGTGCTCTACGACATCCTCGATCTCACTCCCGGTCGCAAGCCGCGCTTCACGCGCAATTTCATGGACGGCAGCGCCTCACCGCAGGCGGCCATCGCACGCTACGTGCAGGCCGTGAAGTCCGGCGAATATCCGGCGCCGGAGCATTGCTTCTGAGCCCGCCGGCGGCTGCGTAGGAGTCGCGGCGATGGAGACGGTCGCAACGATCGCCGCGCTGCGCGCTCGCGTGCACGCCTGGCGCGCAGGCGGGGCGCGCGTGGCGCTGGTGCCGACCATGGGCAATCTGCACGCCGGGCACCAGAGCCTGCTCGCGGCCGCGCACGCGCGTGCCCAGCACGTCGTCGCGAGCGTGTTCGTCAACCCGTTGCAGTTTGGTCCGACGGAGGACTTCTCGCGCTATCCGCGCACACCGCAGCGCGATGAGCAGCTGCTCGCCGAGGCAGGTTGCGATCTGCTGTTTGCCCCGTCGGTGGCGGAGATCTACCCCGAGGGCGATCAACCCACGCGCGTACAGGTGCGTGGGCTGTCCGAGACGCTGTGCGGACAGTTCCGCCCCGGGCATTTCGATGGAGTGGCCACCGTCGTGGCGAAGCTGCTCGTCATCGCCGCTCCCGACGTGGCAGTCTTCGGGGAGAAGGACTACCAGCAGCTGCTCATCATCCGCCGTATGGTGGCGGACCTGGCACTGCCCGTGGAGATCGTCGGAGCGCCGGTGGTGCGTGCTCCCGACGGGCTGGCGCTGAGCTCGCGGAACCAATATCTGTCGGCCGCAGAGCGCGCGCGCGCCCCGGCGGTGTACCGTGCGCTGCGCGCGGCGGCGGCGGCAATCCAGGAGGGCGCGACGGACTACGCGGCGCTGGAGCTCGCCGGCGCGGCTGCCCTGACGCAGGCCGGGCTCCGGGTGGATTATTTCGCCGTGCGCGATGCCGCGGACCTGGCGGCTCCACGCGAGCGCTCAGCGCAGCTCGCGGTGCTCACCGCCGCCTGGCTGGGCCGGGCGCGCCTGATCGACAATCTGCG